>NZ_JBEZNW010000044.1:0-55980 GCF_040653355.1 Streptomyces sp. NPDC047971
TGGTGCTTCGTGTGGAGACCGGGCCCATGGAGCTGGTGGCTGGGGTCGCGGCGCTCACGGAGTGGTGGGCGACCCAGGGCTGAGCCGGAGCCGTCGATGTTTCACGTGAAACATCGACGGCGCGGAGAACGAGAGGGGTGATGTTTCACGTGAAACATCACCCCTCCTTCCGTCGGCGCAGCAGCATCAGCGCGGTCGAGGCATAGAGCACGGCGACCAGAACGACGAGCGGGGCGGAGCGGCCGTCCGGCGGGAGCATCAGGGCCGCGACGGCGGCGGCGCCCACGAAGGCCACGTTGAACAGGACGTCGTAGAGCGAGAAGACCCGCCCGCGATAGGCGTCGTCGACCGACGTCTGCACGACGGTGTCCGTCGCGATCTTGGCGCCCTGGGTGGTGAGCCCGAGGATGAACGCCGCGACAAGCAGGGGAGCCTGCGCGAAGGGCAGCCCCAACGCGGGCACCAGGACAGCGGCCGAACCCGCGCACACGGCCATCCAGCGGAAGGCGCCGAGTCGCCCGATGGCCCAGGGGGAGATGACGGCGGCCGTGAAGAATCCGGCACCCGAGATGCCGACGGCCAGCCCCAGCAGCGCCAGCCCCTCCGCCTCCGTGGTGCTCCAGGCATAGCGGCAGAGCATCAGCACGGTCACCGTCAGCCCGCCGTAGCAGAAGCGCATCAAGGTCATCGCCGTCAGCGCACGAGCGGCGGGGCGCCGCTCGGCCAGATGGCGCAGGCCGTCCTTGAGGCCGCGGGCCGTCGATGCCAAGGCTGCTCCGAGCCGGGGCTGGATCATGTCCGGGTCGGGGCCGAGGAGGTCGCGGGCCATCCGAAGGGAGGCGAGAGCGGCACAGAGATAGAGGAGAGCGCCCAGCGCCACGACCGCGGCGTCGGATTCCTCGGAGATCAGCCGTACCCCGAAGGCCAGGCCGCCTCCCACCGTCGCCGCCACGGTGCCGGCGGTCGGAGAGAGGGAGTTGGCCACCACCAGACGGTCGGCGTCGACGACCCGGGGCAGGGCGGCGGAGAGTCCCGCGAGAACGAAGCGGTTGACTGCGGTCACCGAGAGGGCCGAGGCATAGAAGAGCCAGTCGGGCACGGAGGCCAGCATCAATACGGCCGTGCCGCAGGCGAGGAGCGTCCGCAGCAGATTCCCGTAGAGGAAGACCTGTCGTCGCTGCCAGCGGTCCAGAAGGACTCCGGCGAAGGGGCCGACGAGGGAGTACGGGAGCAGGAGCACGGCCATGGCCGAGGCGATGGCGGTGGGAGAGGTCTGTTTCTCGGGTGAGAAGACGACGTACGTGGCCAGCGCCACCTGGTAGACGCCGTCGGCGCACTGCGAGAGCAGCCGGACGGCGAGGAGGCGGCGGAAGTTCGTCAGGCGCAGGAGTACGCGCAGATCACGTACGACGGACATGGCAGCAAGACTCACATACGAAGAGGGCCCCCGGGCGAAAGACCGGGGACCCTCGATCGAAGAACTCGATCGGCGCCTTAGCGCTCGACCTCGCCCTTGATGAACTTCTCGACGTTGGCGAGGGCCTCGTCGTCGAAGTACTGAACCGGCGGGGACTTCATGAAGTACGAGGACGCGGAGAGGATCGGGCCACCGATGCCCCGGTCCTTGGCGATCTTCGCGGCGCGCAGGGCGTCGATGATGACACCGGCCGAGTTCGGGGAGTCCCACACCTCGAGCTTGTACTCCAGGTTCAGCGGAACGTCACCGAAGGCGCGACCCTCCAGGCGGACGTACGCCCACTTGCGGTCGTCCAGCCAGGCCACGTAGTCCGACGGACCGATGTGGACGTTCTTGTCGCCCAGCTCGCGGTCGGGGATCTGCGAGGTGACGGCCTGGGTCTTCGAGATCTTCTTCGACTCGAGGCGGTCGCGCTCGAGCATGTTCTTGAAGTCCATGTTGCCGCCGACGTTGAGCTGCATGGTGCGCTCAAGGCGGACACCGCGGTCCTCGAACAGCTTCGCCATCACGCGGTGCGTGATGGTGGCGCCGACCTGGGACTTGATGTCGTCACCGACGATCGGGACACCGGCCTCGGTGAACTTGTCCGCCCACTCCTTGGTGCCGGCGATGAAGACCGGAAGAGCGTTGACGAACGCGACCTTGGCGTCGATGGCGCACTGCGCGTAGAACTTCGCGGCGTCCTCGGAACCCACGGGCAGGTAGCAGACGAGCACGTCGACCTGCTTGTCCTTGAGGACCTGGACGACGTCCACGGGCGCCTCGGCGGACTCCTCGATGGTCTGGCGGTAGTACTTGCCGAGGCCGTCGAGGGTGTGACCGCGCTGGACCGTGACGCCCGAGTTCGGGACGTCGCAGATCTTGATGGTGTTGTTCTCGCTGGCGCCGATGGCGTCGGAGAGGTCGAGGCCGACCTTCTTGGCGTCGACGTCGAAGGCGGCGACGAACTCGACGTCACCGACGTGGTACTCGCCGAACTGGACGTGCATCAGGCCGGGCACCTTGGTCGCCGGGTCGGCGTCCTTGTAGTACTCGACGCCCTGCACCAGCGAGGCGGCGCAGTTGCCCACGCCGACGATGGCTACGCGAACCGAACCCATTCCGGTTGCTCCCTGTGTGATCGTGGAAGCCCTGCGAGGATGCAGGGTTTCACTTGGCGGTGTCGTCGGACGGATCCGGCCGGGTACTGCCCCCGTGCCGGGGCAGGCCGCCCGTTTCTCCAGAATCGTTGTCGTGCCGAGCGGCGCCCTCGGGGGCGTCGGGGCCGGATCGCTGATCCCGCCCCGCCCGCTCGCTCTCGATGAGCTCGTTCAGCCAGCGCACTTCGCGCTCCACGGACTCCATACCGTGGCGCTGCAGCTCGAGTGTGTAGTCGTCGAGGCGCTCGCGCGTCCGGGCCAGAGAGGCGCGCATCTTCTCCAGGCGCTCCTCCAGCCGACTGCGCCGGCCTTCCAGAACTCGCATCCGCACCTCGCGCTCGGTCTGACCGAAGAAGGCGAAGCGGGCGGCGAAGTGCTCGTCCTCCCAGGTGTCCGGGCCGGTGTGGGAGAGGAGCTCTTCGAAGTGCTCCTTACCTTCGGCCGTCAACCGGTAGACGATCTTGGCGCGGCGCCCTGCGAGTGAAGCGGCGAGAGCGTCCTCGGGGGCGCTTCCCGGCTCCTCGATCAACCAGCCGTTGGCGACCAGCGTCTTGAGGCAGGGATAGAGGGTCCCGTAGCTGAAGGCCCGGAAGATGCCCAGCGAGGTGTTGAGCCGCTTGCGCAGCTCGTAGCCGTGCATGGGTGCTTCTCGGAGCAGGCCGAGGACGGCGAACTCGAGGATTCCCGAGCGTCTGCTCATCCGCCGCCTCCTCCGCCTTCAGGGTCCTTATGCCGCACTGATGTATCGACTCGATACATCATGACGATAGAACGGACACTCTCCTGCGACAAGTGGGGCCACAGTGACCGGCATCACATCGTCAATTCACAGCAATTGACTTGCCTGATTTGGGGTGAACTTCGCCGCTAGGCAGGTTTTGACCGTGCGTAGTCTGTGCGGCATGCAGAGCACCGGGAACCGAGCGACGCCGCAGGGCGTCAGTGCTGCGGGTGACCGGCTGCGGTTCGGACGGGTCTTCGATGAGGCTCGGCCGTCCGCATTTCGGGGGGACCGGAACTCAACTGCCGCTTCCAGGCGTACGCGCCTGCCCGAGGAGTAGTCGTTCGATGAGCGAGCACCGTCGCAAAATGCCGCAGTCGCAGCCGCCCACTGGCGGCCGCGCGGCGGCGAGACGCGCTGCCCAGCAGCCCACGGGCCGCAGGTCGGCCCAGTCGCGGGACGTGAGTACGGGATCCCCTTCGTACGGGTACGAAGAGGAGCGAACCTACGGAGGGCGGGCCGAGGCCCGCCGCGCGGCACAGCGCGGCGGCGGCCGTCGGCGCGCCCCCGACGGAGGCGGCGCGGGCGGTCACGGAGGTGGCGGCCGGCGCGGTGGCGGCGGCGGAGGCCAGGGCGGCCCGGGCCGCGGTCGCGGTGGAGGCCGTCCGCCGGGCAAGAAGCGGATGATCGACTACCCGCGGTACGGCAAGTACGGCTGGCGCCGCTGGGTGCCCTCCTGGAAGCTCGTCACGGGACTCTGCCTGGCGTTCTTCGGCAGCCTGATGGGCGCGGCGACGATCGCGTACTCCCAGGTGGTGATCCCCGAGCCGGCGGACGCCGCGACGGCGCAGAACAACGTCTACTACTGGTCCGACGGCTCGCAGATGGCCGCGACCGGTGGCGAGGTCAACCGCCAGATCATCGACATCTCGAAGATCCCGGTGCACATGCAGAACGCGGTGATCGCGGCCGAGAACAAGACGTTCAAGGACGACTCGGGCATCGACCCGATGGGTATCGCCCGTGCCGTCTGGAACATGGCCAAGGGCGGGCAGACCCAGGGTGGCTCGACGATCACCCAGCAGTTCGTGAAGAACAACATGCTCAACGACCAGTCGCAGACGCTGACGCGAAAGGTCCAGGAGCTCTTCATCTCCATAAAGGTCGGTGCGGAGATGGAGAAGCCCGACATCATGGCGGGCTATCTGAACACCGCGTACTACGGTCGTGGCTCCTACGGCATCCAGGCCGCGGCCCGGACGTACTTCAACAAGGACGCCGAGGACCTCAACGTCAGCGAGTCCGCCTTCCTCGCCTCCCTGCTCAAGGGCGCCACCTACTTCGACCCCGCGGGCTCCACCGACATCGACACGAAGGCGACGGCCGAGGCGAACACGGCCCGTGCCACCGAGCGGTGGAAGTGGATCCTCAACGAGATGGTCAACGACGGCAGCCTCCCCGCCGCGGAGCGGGCGCAGTACCCGAACTTCCCCAAGGTGCAGCCGCCGAAGAAGAGCGCTCAGCTGACCGGCCAGATCGGCTATCTCGTCGCCACGGCCAAGGCCAACTTCATCAACAAGCACCCGGGGATGGACGCGAAGAAGCTGGCCGAGGGCGGATACCAGATCTACACGACCTTCGACAAGCACAAGGTCAAGGCTCTCGAGGACTCCATCAAGAAGATCTACGACGGGTACATCGACCCGAAGAAGCGGCCGAAGACGGACACGCACGTCCAGTTCGGCGGTGCGTCGGTCGACCCCAAGGACGGCGCGATCGTCGCCATCTACGGCGGCACCGACGCCACCAAGCACTTCACCAACAACGCGGACGAGACCGGTGCCAAGGTCGGATCGACCTTCAAGCCCTTCGTTCTCGCGGCCGCCATGACCGATGGTGTGCGCGACCCGAAGGACCCCTCCGTCCGGACCCCCGTCGACCCCGACAAGACCTTCTACAGCGGCGTGGACGACTACAAGGTCAAGAAGTACGACGGCTCGGTCTGGCTGGACGAGAACGACAAGCCGTGGCTCCAGAACAACGATGAGAACGCGAGCGTCAAGAAGGCCGACCTCCGGCTGGCGATGATCAAGTCCCTCAACTCGCCCTTCGTGCAGCTCGGCATGGACGTCGGCATCGAGAACGTCCGCCAGGCAGCACAGAAGGCGGGTCTCCTGGAGACCTCGCTGGTCAAGGGCGAGGTGCCGTCGTTCTCCCTCGGTATCTCCTCCCCGAGCGCGATCCGGATGGCCGGTTCCTACGCGACCTTCGCGAACAACGGCGAGCAGAACGACCCTTACTCCGTCAAGGAAGTGAAGCAGAAGGGTCAGACCATCTACACGCACAAGGCCAAGCCGGAGCGTGCCTTCTCCACCGCCGTGTCCAGCAACATCACCGACGTCCTCACGGACGTCGTCGAGAAGGGCACCGGTAAGAAGGCCAAGCTGGACGACCGGAAGGCCGCCGGCAAGACCGGTACGACCGACGGCAACGAGTCGGCGTGGTTCGTGGGCTACACCCCGCAGCTGTCGACGGCGATCGACATGTACCGCTTCGACGACGACGAGACCAAGAAGGGCCGCAAGTTCGAGGAGATGTACGGCACGGGTGACCAGCCGAAGATCCACGGTTCCTCGTTCCCGTCCCAGATCTGGCACGACTACATGACCGCCGCGCACAAGAACGCCCCGGTCAAGTCCTTCCCGGAGCCGGAGGACCTGGACCTCGACCCGGTCTTCGGCGGCGGTCTGACCAGCCCCACGCCGACGCCTTCGGAGACGCCGTCCGAGACGCCGTCCACCACCCCGTCGCAGACCCCGTCGACGAGGCCCAGCAACTCGCCGAAGCCCGGCAAGACCTGTGACGTCTGGAACTGGCCGTGTGACGACAACGGTGGCCAGGACGGTGGCGCCACCTCGGGCAACGACAGCGGCGGGGCCTCCGACGGCGGTCCGACCTCGACGCCCACGTCACCCTCGCCGACAGCCACCGACGACAGCGGTGGAGGCAGGCCCAACGGCGGAACATGGGGGCTGAGCGGCGGCTGACCCGCCCGCCGGACCCCACCCGGCACGGTCCTGAGGGCCGCCGTACCCGACACGTACCCCAGGTGCGTGGCCGGGTACGGCGGCCCTCACCGTTTCCTGGGAGACGTACGGCAGGATGTCCCCCATGCCGAGCCTCGACAAGACGAGTCCGTCCCAGGACCGCCCGCAGGGCACGCCGGTCGTGTGCCCGACCCAGCGCGACGAGGTCGCGGCGGCGGGCAGTGAACTGATCGGCGGGCCGATGGGCCGCCGGGCGCTCCTCGGCACGAGTGCCCTCACCCCTGTGCGGGTGATCGCATTGGTGGCCATCGGGATGTTTGCCCTCGGGATGGTGCAGAAGATCCCGTGTTACGACTGGGCCTGGTTCCGCGGCACCACGTCGCAGTACACGCACGCCTGCTACTCCGACATCCCGCACCTCTTCGCGGGGCGCGGGTTCGCCGACGGCATGGTGCCGTACTTCGACCGTCTGAACAGCGACATAGAGTTCCTGGAGTACCCGGTCCTGACCGGTCTGTTCATGCAGGTCGCCGCCTGGCTGACACCGGGCGGCAGCGACCTGATGCACCGTGAACAGATCTTCTGGATGGTCAACGCGGCCATGCTGATGGTCTGCGCCGTCGTGATGGCCGTCTGTGTCGCGCGCACCCACCGCCGTCGGCCCTGGGACGCTCTGCTCGTCGCCCTGGCGCCCGCGTTCGCACTCACCGCCACCATCAACTGGGACCTGCTGGCCGTCGCGCTGACCTGCGCCGCCGTCCTGATGTGGTCCCGCGGCCGGCCGCTCGCCTTCGGCATCCTGATCGGCCTGGCGACCGCCGCCAAGTTCTACCCGGCCCTCCTCCTCGGCCCGCTGCTGCTGTTGTGCTGGCGGGCCTGGCGGTGGCGGGAGTACGGGGCGGCGCTGCTCGGCGCCGCGGCGGCCTGGCTCGCGGTGAATCTGCCGATCATGCTGCTCGCCCCCGAGGGGTGGAAGCAGTTCTATACGTTCAGCACCGACCGAAACGTCGACTTCGGGTCGTTCTGGCTGCTGATCAGCCAGCGCAGTGGGGAGCCGATCGCGCCGAGCACGGCGAACACCTTCGCGATCCTGCTGATGCTCCTCGCCTGCGCGGGGCTCGCCGTCCTGACGCTGACGGCACCCCGGCGGCCCCGCTTCGTCCAGCTCGCGTTCCTGGTCGTGGCCGCGTTCGTCCTGACGAACAAGGTGTACTCGCCGCAGTACGTCCTCTGGCTCATTCCGCTCGCCGCGCTGGCCCGGCCGCGCTGGCGGGACTTCCTGATCTGGCAGGCGTGCGAGGTCATGTACTTCCTGGGCATCTGGATGTACCTGGCCTTCACCATGAGCGGCAACAAGCAGGGCCTGCCGACGGACGGCTACCACTTCGCCGTCGTTCTGCACCTCGTCGGCACGCTCTACCTGTGCGCCGTGATCGTGCGGGACATCCTGGCGCCCGAGCGGGACGTGGTGCGGCAGGACGGCTCGGACGACCCCTCAGGGGGCGTCCTGGACGGCGCCGAGGACGTCTTCGTGCGGGGCAGGGCCGCTCACCCCGCCCGGCACGCCGCGACGGCCGTGGAGGGCCCGCGGGTGGCGTGGGGAGCCCCGCAGGACCAGCGAGGGACTCCCGGGGGCTCCTAGGGGCCCCAGCGGGGCCCTGGGGCTCAGTGCTCGACGAGGCGGTCGTACTGCGTGGTGGTGTGCCGCAGGTGCGCCACCAGCTCGTCGCCGACCTTCGGCTCCTGGGCGTCGGCGGGGACGAACAGGATCGACACCTGCATGTGCGGCGGCTCGGCGAACCAGCGCTGCTTGCCGGCCCAGACGAAAGGCGAAAGGTTCCGGTTGACGGTCGCGAGGCCGGCGCGGGCCACGCCCTTGGCGCGCGGCATCACACCGTGCATGGCCTTCGGCGCCTCCAGGCCCACTCCGTGCGAGGTGCCGCCGGCGACGACCACCAGCCAGCCGTCGGAGGCGGCCTTCTGCTGGCGGTAGCCGAAGCGGTCGCCCTTGGCGACGCGGGTGACATCCAGGACGGCGCCGCGGTACTGGGTGGCCTCGTGGTCGCCCAGCCAGAGGCGGGTGCCGATCCGGGCGCGGAACCGGGTCTGCGGGAACTGCTGCTGGAGCCTGGCCTGCTCCTCGGCCCGCAGATGGCTCACGAACATGGTGTGCAGCGGCAGCCTTGCGGCCCGCAGGCGGTCCATCCAGGCGATGACCTCCTCGACCGCGTCGGTGCCGTCGGTGCGGTCCAGGGGCAGGTGGAGCGCGAAGCCCTCGAGCCGTACGTCCTCGATGGCGGCGTGCAGCCGGCCCAGCTCCTCCTCCAGGATGCCGTGGCGCTTCATCGAGCTCATGCACTCGATGACGACCCGTGCGCCCACGAGGGCGTGCACGCCGTCCACGGAGGACACCGAGCGGATCACCCGGTCCGGCAGCGGGACCGGCTCCTCGCCCCGCCGGAAGGGCGTGAGGACGAGCAGGTCGCCGCCGAACCAGTCCTTGATCTTCGCGGCCTCGTACGTGGTGCCGACGGCCAGCATGTCGGAGCCGAAGCGGGCCGCCTCGTCGGCGAGCCGCTCATGGCCGAAGCCGTAGCCGTTGCCCTTGCAGACCGGGATCAGACCGGGGAACTGGTCGATCACGGTCTTCTGGTGCGCCCGCCAGCGAGCGGTGTCGACGTAGAGGGAGAGCGCCATGGCCGGCCCGGAACCTTTCTGATGGCTGCGGTGTATCAAAGGTATGTACGAGACCTACGAGATTACGTACGAGACTACGCAACCGTCAGCGGCGCGACATGTAGATGTCGAGTGCCTTGTGCAGGAGCTTGTTGAGCGGGAAGTCCCATTCGCCGACGTACTCCACGGCTTCGCCGCCCGTGCCGACCTTGAACTGGATCAGGCCGAAGAGGTGGTCGGTCTCGTCGAGCGAGTCCGAGATGCCCCGCAGGTCGTAGACGGTCGCGCCCATCGCGTAGGCGTCGCGCAGCATCCGCCACTGCATCGCGTTCGAGGGCCGGACCTCGCGGCCGATGTTGTCCGAGGCGCCGTAGGAGTACCAGACGTGGCCGCCGACGACGAGCATGGTGGCCGCGGAGAGGTTCACGCCGTTGTGGCGGGCGAAGTACAGCCGCATGCGGTTGGGGTCCTCGCTGTTGAGGACGGTCCACATGCGCTGGAAGTACGAGAGCGGGCGCGGCCGGAAGTGGTCGCGCACGGCCGTGATCTCGTAGAGCCGCTGCCACTCGGCGAGGTCCTCGTAGCCACCCTGGACGACCTCGACACCGGCCTTGTCGGCCTTCTTGATGTTGCGGCGCCACAGCTGGTTGAAGCCCTTGAGGACGTCGTCGAGGGAGCGGTTCGCGAGCGGCACCTGGAAGACGTAGCGGGGCTGGACGTCGCCGAAGCCGGCGCCGCCGTCCTCACCCTGCTGCCAGCCCATCTTGCGCAGCCGGTCGGCGACTTCGAAGGCGCGCGGCTCGATGTGTGTGGCCTCGACGTCCTTCAGGCGCTTCACGTCCGGGTCCTGGATACCGGACTTGATGGCGGCGGAGTCCCAGCGGCGGATGACGACCGGCGGGCCCATCTTCACGGAGAAGGCGCCTTGCTGCTTCAGGTGCGCGAGCATCGGCTGCAGCCAGTCGTCGAGATTGGGGGCGTACCAGTTGATGACCGGGCCCTCGGGCAGATAGGCCAGGTAGCGCTTGATCTTCGGCAGCTGACGGTAGAGGACGAGGCCCGCGCCGACGAGTTCGCCGGACTTGTCGAACCAACCCAGGTTCTCCGAGCGCCACTCGGTCTTCACATCAGCCCACGCCGGGACCTGGCAGTGGCTCGCCGCGGGCTGGCTCTGGATGAATGCCAGATGCTGCTCACGGCTGATGGTCCTCAGGGTCAGGCTCATGCGGGGCGCTCCTCGGCAGGTGTGTTCCCCATCGGTACAGGGGCTCCGGCTCTCGCGCCGAAGCCTACTGTGACCGGGGAGCGCCCCGATTGTGCGTGTGTCCCTTGGCCGGTGGCCGGTTCGGGACGCCTCAGACGAGGCCCCCGTAGAACATGCCGAGATAGAAGCCGACGGCCGAGGCGCCGAGCCCGATGATCAATGCGAAGCGTTCCCTCGTGGTCACCGAGACGAACTGTCCGAACGCGCCCGTCATGATGCCGATCAGTCCGGCCCAGGAGGCCAGCACGTGCAGGCTGTGGAACTGCGCGGTGATGAAGGAGAGGACTCCGAGGAAGAGCGTCACCGCCATCAGCGTGTCCTGCAGCGGGTGGGGCTTGCCGTCGGTGGCGAGAAGGGAATGTCCGGGGTCGGGTCGCATTGCCTGTGCCATGGGGCACCTCCTGGCGTGGCTTCCGAGAAGGCGGCGCATCGTAGCGCCGCCGACATCCGTTGTGTACAGATTGCGTCCCCTCACCACCGGATTTCAACCGGAAGCCGGTGTGCGGGTAGTCTGTACGGTCTGCATCGGTGTCTGCCCAGGTCCACCCAGGACCCCGACGGCCTCCTCGCTCGCCGAGGGGATTGTCAGTGGCTGCCGATACCGTTGCTTACGCATCACGACCCTCCTGCCACGGAACGACCGTGGCCGCTGAGTCCAAAGGAGGTGGGTTCCACATGCGTCACTACGAGGTGATGGTCATCCTCGACCCCGATCTCGAGGAGCGCGCTGTCTCCCCGCTGATCGAGAACTTCCTCTCCGTCGTCCGTGAGGGCAACGGAAAGGTCGAGAAGGTCGACACCTGGGGCCGTCGTCGTCTCGCCTACGAGATCAAGAAGAAGCCCGAGGGCATCTACTCGGTCATCGACCTGCAGGCCGAGCCTGCGGTCGTCAAGGAGCTCGACCGCCAGATGAACCTGAACGAGTCGGTCCTCCGGACCAAGGTCCTCCGTCCCGAGACCCACTGAGCATCTAGCTCAGAGGTCATCGGGTTCGAGTAGCAGCAAGCAGCCAGAAGCAATCCCGCCGAGAGGTTCACCCAATGGCAGGCGAGACCGTCATCACGGTCGTCGGCAATCTTGTCGACGACCCCGAGCTGCGCTTCACCCCGTCCGGTGCGGCGGTCGCGAAGTTCCGTATCGCGTCCACCCCCCGCACCTTCGACCGTCAGACCAATGAGTGGAAGGACGGCGAGAGCCTGTTCCTGACCTGCTCGGTCTGGCGTCAGGCGGCGGAGAACGTCGCCGAGTCGCTTCAGCGAGGCATGCGCGTCGTCGTGCAGGGCCGGCTGAAGCAGCGGTCCTACGAGGACCGCGAGGGCGTCAAGCGCACGGTCTACGAGCTGGACGTCGAGGAAGTCGGCCCCAGCCTCAAGAACGCCACGGCCAAGGTCACCAAGACCACGGGTCGCGGTGGCCAGGGTGGCTACGGCGGCGGCGGCCAGCAGGGCGGCGGCAACTGGGGCGGAAGCTCCGGTGGTGGCCAGCAGGGTGGTGGCGGTGCTCCTGCCGACGACCCGTGGGCGACCAGCGCGCCGGCCGGCGGCGGCCAGCAGCAGGGCGGCGGAGGCGGCTGGGGTGGAAACTCCAGCGGCGGCGGCTACTCGGACGAGCCCCCCTTCTAGGACCTCCTGGAAGACAGCTCGTACCCAAACTTCTTGATCACACAGGAGAAACACCATGGCGAAGCCGCCTGTGCGCAAGCCTAAGAAGAAGGTCTGCGCGTTCTGCAAGGACAAGACCGCGTACGTGGACTACAAGGACACGAACATGCTGCGGAAGTTCATTTCCGACCGCGGCAAGATCCGTGCCCGCCGCGTGACCGGCAACTGCACGCAGCACCAGCGTGACGTCGCCACGGCCGTGAAGAACAGCCGTGAGATGGCGCTGCTGCCCTACACGTCCACCGCGCGATAAGGAAAGGGTGACCGACTAATGAAGATCATCCTGACCCACGAGGTCTCTGGCCTCGGTGCCGCCGGCGATGTCGTCGACGTCAAGGACGGTTACGCTCGCAACTACCTGGTCCCGCGTGGTTTCGCGATCCGCTGGACCAAGGGTGGCGAGAAGGACGTGGCGCAGATCCGCCGCGCCCGCAAGATCCACGAGATCGCGACCATCGAGCAGGCCAACGAGATCAAGGCCCAGCTCGAGGGCGTGAAGGTGAGCCTGGCCGTCCGCTCCGGCGACGCCGGCCGCCTCTTCGGCTCCGTGACCCCGGCCGACATCGCCACGGCGATCAAGTCCGCGGGTGGCCCCGACGTCGACAAGCGTCGCGTCGAGCTCGGTTCGCCGATCAAGACCCTGGGCTCGCACCAGGTGTCCGTGCGTCTGCACCCCGAGGTTGCCGCGAAGCTCGGCGTCGAGGTCGTCGCCGCGTAACGCTGCTCTCAGCAGTAAGGAAGGGCCGCACCCCTCGGGGTGCGGCCCTTCCGCCGTTTCACGTGAAACACCTCAGCGAGTGGCTCCGGTGACGATCCAGCGGCCGGAGCGGGCGCGCAGCCAGAGCGTCAGCATCCGGACGGTCATCATCAGCGTCATCGCCCACCACAGAGCCGTCAGCCCGCCGCCGAGGGCGGGGACCAGCAGCGCGACCGGCGCGAAGACGGCCAGGGTGAGCAGCATGGCCCAGGCCAGGTAGGGGCCGTCGCCCGCCCCCATCAGGACGCCGTCGAGGACGAACACCACTCCGGAGATCGGCTGGGACACGGCGACGACCAGCAGGGCCGGGAGCAGGGTGTCGTGGACCGTGGTGTCGCCGGTGAACAGCGGGATGAAGACGGGGCGTGCGACCACGATCAGTGCGCCCAGCACGATGCCGGAGACCACGCCCCACTGGATCATGCGTCGGCACACCTGTCGTGCTCCCTCGGCATCACCGGCGCCGAGGTAGCGGCCGATGATGGCCTGCCCAGCGATGGCGATCGCGTCGAGGGCGAAGGCCATCAGGCTCCACAGGGACAGGATGATCTGGTGGGCTGCGACCTCGGCGTCGCCCATCCGTGCCGCGACGGCCGTGGCGATCATCAGGACCGCCCGCAGGGAGAGGGTGCGGACGAGCAGGGGGACACCGGCCTGTGCGCTGGCGCGTATGCCGGCCGCGTCCGGACGGAGGGAGGCACCGTGGCGTCGCGCGCCCCGGACGACCACGACGAGATAGGCGACGGCCATGGCGCACTGGGCGATCACCGTGCCCCACGCGGAGCCCGCGACGCCCAGGCCGGCGCCGTAGACGAGGCCCACGTTGAGGAGCGCGTTGGCGGCGAAGCCGCCGACGGCCACGTACAGCGGTGTACGGGTGTCCTGGAGGCCGCGCAGGACACCGGTGGCGGCCAGCACGACGAGCATGGCGGGGATGCCGAGGCTGGAGATCCGCAGATAGGTGACGGCGTACGGGGCGGCGGTGTCGGAGGCGCCGAAGAGGTCGATCAGCCAGGGGGCGGTGGGCAGGGTGAGCGCGGCGACGGCTCCACCCAGGAGGAGCGCGAGCCAGATGCCGTCCATGCCCTGGCGGATGGCGGCCGGGACGTCACCGGCCCCTACACGGCGGGCGACGGCGGCCGTGGTGGCGTAGGCGAGGAAGACGAAGACGCTCACAGCGGTGGTGAGCAGGGCCGCCGCGATGGCCAGACCTGCCAGTTGCGGGGTGCCGAGATGGCCGACAATGGCGCTGTCGACCATGAGGAAGAGCGGCTCGGCGACGAGCGCGCCGAAGGCCGGGACGGCGAGCGAGATGATCTCTCGGTCGTGTTGCCGACGGGCGACCTTGGGGGTCGGAGGAGCCTGGGTCATGCAGCCCAATCTAATCTTCCACAGGTAAGAGATGCAATGTCCTTGCAGTCCTTACAAGGTATGTGGTCCGGCCTTCGACTGTGCGCCGTTTGTTCTGATCTTGATCCGGAGGGGAAAGTTTTTCTCCCCCACAGGCCGTGGATGGAAGAAGTGCAGGTCAGGGCGGTAGATCGGGGTCGGCTATGAGTTTGTCCACATGGCTGTCCCCCGGTCCGTGCACAGGTTCTGTGGAGTTCTCCACAGCATCTGGTCGTTCACCCACAGGCCCTGTGGATAACCAGATTGGCTGACGGTGCCCGCGGGCCTACCGTGGTCCGGCGCCCGACGCGCCAGAAGCGGAGTCAAAGCCTCTTGTTTGTCCGAGCCGTGGCGTAAGAAAGAGTGGCACGGCTAGGTCCGCGGAGCGGACGGGAGGAGGTGGCTTGATGAGCATTCCCGAGCCCCTGGACGACCCCTGGGCCGACAGCGGACCGAGTGACCGGCTGCCTGTCGCACGACCCCGCGGCGAGGGTCGTGCACGCGGACGGGGCCGTGAGGACCAGCACGACCGCGGCACCGACAGCGGTCCCTGGGACGGTGGTCTCTCCGGCTTCGAGCGGGTGCCCCCGCAGGACCTCGACGCCGAGCAGTCCGTGCTCGGCGGCATGTTGCTCTCCAAGGACGCCATCGCGGACGTCGTAGAGATCATCAAGGGCCACGACTTCTACAAGCCCGCCCACGAGACGGTCTACGCGGCCATTCTCGACCTCTACGCCAAGGGCGAGCCCGCCGACCCGATCACGGTCGGTGCCGAGCTCACCAAGCGCGGCGAGATCACGCGCGTCGGCGGTGCCTCGTATCTGCACACCCTCGTCCAGTCGGTGCCGACGGCGGCCAACGCCGCGTACTACGCGGAGATCGTCCACGAGCGGGCCGTGCTGCGACGGCTCGTGGAGGCCGGCACCAAGATCACGCAGATGGGATACGCGGCCGACGGCGACGTCGACGAGATCGTGAACTCGGCCCAGGCCGAGATCTACGCGGTCACCGAGCAGCGCACCACCGAGGACTATCTGCCGCTCGGCGACATCATGGAGGGCGCGCTCGACGAGATCGAGGCGATCGGCTCCCGTAGTGGCGAGATGACCGGTGTGCCGACCGGCTTCACCGACCTCGACCAACTCACCAACGGACTGCACCCGGGTCAGATGATCATCATCGCGGCTCGTCCCGCCATGGGTAAGTCGACCCTGGCCCTGGACTTCGCCCGGGCCTGCTCCATCAAGCACAACCTGCCCAGCGTCATCTTCTCCCTCGAAATGGGCCGCAACGAGATCGCCATGCGACTCCTCTCGGCGGAGGCCCGGGTCGCGCTGCACCACATGCGCTCCGGCACCATGACGGACGAGGACTGGACGCGGCTGGCCCGCCGGATGCCGGACGTCTCGCAGGCCCCGCTCTACATCGACGACTCCCCGAACCTGTCGATGATGGAGATCCGTGCCAAGTGCCGTCGGCTCAAGCAGCGTGCCGGCCTCAAGCTCGTGGTCATCGACTACCTCCAGCTGATGCAGTCGGGCGCCAAGCGTTCCGAGAGCCGCCAGCAGGAGGTCTCGGACATGTCGCGAAACCTGAAGCTCCTGGCGAAGGAGCTGGAGCTGCCGGTGATCGCGCTCTCGCAGCTGAACCGTGGCCCCGAGCAGCGCACCGACAAGAAGCCGATGGTCTCGGACCTGCGTGAGTCCGGCTCCATCGAGCAGGACGCGGACATGGTGATCCTGCTGCACCGCGAGGACGCGTACGAGAAGGAGTCGCCCCGCGCCGGCGAGGCGGACATCATCGTGGGCAAGCACCGTAACGGCCCCACGGCGACGATCACGGTGGCTTTCCAGGGGCACTACTCCCGCTTCGTCGACATGGCGCAGACCTGATGCCTCCCCAGAGCCCCGAGTGCGACGTGGAGATCGCGGAGCACTGCCCCTGAGGGCCCGATCGACACAGGGCAGGAGGTTGTTCGTCCGCCCCGCGTGAAATGTGGTCGACTCCGGCTGGGTGACGGCGTTGGATCGGGGCATGACTTCACCCTTCGACGTGCTCCTTCCCAGCACCGAACGAGCCCTGCTGCACCGCGTTGCCGTCGCCCAGTCCGAGGGGAGGTCGCCCTCCTTCGTGGGGGCGGTGGCCCGCGACGGGGTGATGGTCTGGAGCGGATCGCGCAGTTGTGTCGACGGCCATGCCCCGGACGCCGACACGCAGTACCGCATCGGCTCCCTCACCAAGGTGTTCACCGCGGTCCTGGTGATGCGTCTCCGGGACGAGGGACTGCTCGACCTGAACGACCCCTTGGAGAAGCACCTTTCGGGAACGGGCGTGGGTGAGGTGACCATCGCTCAGCTCCTCGGACACAGCGCCGGGCTCGCGGCCGAGACGCCGGCTCCGTGGTGGGAGCGGACCCCTGGAACCGTGCGGCCGGAGCTGGCCGACGTCCTGGGCGGTGAGCCCCTGGTCCACCCGGTGGGGCGCGTCCACCACTACTCCAACCCCGGTTACACCCTGCTGGGTTCGCTGGTCGAGGCGGTCCGTGGAGTGTCCTGGGAGGAGGCGCTGCGCGGCGAGATCCTGGAGCCCCTGGGGATGACGCGGACCAGCGCTCAGCCCGTCGCTCCCCACGCCGGCGGCTGGGCCGTGCACCCCTGGGCCGATGTGATGCTGCCCGAACCGTCCGAGGATCTGGGGGTGATGGCGCCCGCCGGACAGCTCTGGTCGACGGCCGAGGACCTCTGCCGCTTCGCCGGTTTTCTCGCCGAGGGCGACGACCGGGTGCTCAGCGGGGCCTCTGTCGAGGAGATGCGTACGCCGGCTGCGCCCCCGGGAGCCGGGGACTGGGACGGCGGCTATGGTCTCGGCGTCCAATTGCTGCGCAAGGATGGCCGGACGCTCGTCGGTCACACCGGCTCGTTGCCCGGCTTCGTCGCGTGTCTCTGGGTGAGTGTGGAGGACGGGGTGGCGGCGGTCGCTCTCGCCAACGCCACCTCGGGGCCGCAGACTCCGGTCGTGGCCGCTGATCTCGTCCGGATCGTGGCAGACGCCGAGCCGAGGTTCCCCGAGCCCTGGCGGCCCCTCCCGGCGGCCGAGGTCGACCAGGAGCTGTTGGAGCTGACCGGCCCTTGGTACTGGGGAACGTACGCGTATGGGCTGCGTCTGGGCTCGGACCGGAGTGTGATCCTCGAACCGCTGCGTGGGGCAGGTCGGCGCGCGACCTTCCGGGTGTTGCCCGAGGGTGGATGGGTCGGTCTGAACGGCTACTACGCGGGGGAGAGGCTGCGTGTGGTGCGACGGGCGGACGGCTCGGTGAGCCACCTCGATCTGGCGTCCTTCGTCTTCACACGGGAGCCGTACGAGCAGGGCGATGCCGTGCCCGGAGGGGTCGACGCGGCGGGCTGGCGCGGTCTCTGAGCGGGATGTTTCACGTGAAACAGGACGCCGAGGCAAATGCCCTCGGCGTCCTGTCGCGCTGCGATCGGCCGCCTCGACGGCCAGAGGTGTGGTCAGAGGCTCAGCTTGAAGCCGAGGTGCGAGGGCTCGAACCCGAGCCGCTCGTAGAAGCGGTGGGCGTCGGTGCGGGTGGCGTCGGAGGTCAGCTGCACCAGCCGGCAGTTCTGCCGGCGGGACTGCTCGATGGCCCACTCGATCAGCTGGGTGCCCAGGCCACTGCCTCGCTCCTCCGCGTGGACGCGGACGCCCTCGATGATCGACCGCGTGGAGCCACGCCGGGAGAGCCCGGGGATGATCGTGAGCTGAAGCGTCCCGACGACCTTGCCGCCGCGAGTGGCCACGACCAGGTTCTGGTTCGGGTCCGAGGCCAGTCGCTCGAAGGCCGCGGTGTACGGGGTGAGGTCGTCGGGGGACTCGCGCTGCGCGCCCAGGGGGTCGTCGGCGAGCATGGCGACGATGGCCGGGAGATCCTCGGCGGTGGCGGGCCGTATCTCAAGATCGCTCATGAGCCGCAGACTACGCTCCGGGCTCGCTCCGGCTACGCCGGAACCCACATCCCCTCGACGACGCGGACCAGGGGAGCGAGCTCGGGGTTCTTCGCGGCCTCGTCGAGCGCCTCGCGCAGCGCGCCGTCATTGGTGGGCCGTGCCTCTTCGAGCAACGCCATACCGGCTTCGGTGACATCGGTGTAGATGCCTCGGCGGTCGGTGGCGCAGAGATAGCGGGTGAGCAGCCCCCGGTCCTCCAGGCGGGTCACCAGGCGAGTGGTGGCACTCTGGCTGAGGACGACGGCGTCCGCGACCTGCTTCATCTGGAGATGGCCGCCGGGCCCGCTGTGCTGGCGGCTGAGGACGTCCAGCAGCGAGTACTCGCGCATGCTCAGACCGTGGTTGGCCTCCAGAGCGCGCTCGATGTGGGATTCGATCCTGCCGTGCAGCAACGAGAGGGCGCACCAGCCCTGGGAGAGGGCGGTGAGAGCCGGGTCTGTCGCGGTCATGATCTCTCCTCGGTCCGGAGCGGCTCCTCCCAGAGTAGACGATGACTGCAATAGCCCGCGTGTGCAATTACTTACGCTCGTTCCGCCCTCAGGGGTGCCCCGCCCGCTCCGCCGCGACCGTGACGCGCCCACCCTGCCGCGGCCGTGACGCGTCCACCCTGCCGTGACCGCGATGCCTCCACCCTGCCGTGACCGCGATGCCTCCACCCCGCCGTGACCGTGACGCGTCCACCCCGCCGGGATCGCGACCCGCTTATCCCGCCGCCACCGTGAGCGGGGCGAACCGGCGGCGCCAGTCGCCCGGGAGCCCGTCGAGCGAGCGCACCATGACCGCGTTGAACGCGATCGGGGCGAGGCCGTTCGTCTTGAGCCAGCGCAGCAGTGCCTCGTGGCGTACGTCGATGTCCGTGCGCAGGGGGCGGTCCGTGGTGTCGGCCAGGGAGGCGACGAGAGCCTGCGCCGTTGCCGTGTCCCGGGCGATCAGAGGGCCGATGACATGGGTGTCCATATTGGGCCAGGCCGCCGCGAAGCCGGTGATCTCGCCGTCGGCCTCCGTGACGCGGAGCTGATCGGCGAAGGCGGGCAGGCGGGTGATCATGTGGGTGCGGTCCAGGCCGAAGATCTCGGTGTCCAGGCGCACGATCGCCTGGAGGTCCTCCGCCGTGGCGGGCCGGGTCGGGATGTCCGGTGCCGGTTCCGTCGGAGTGAAGCGGCCCTTGACCATCTCCGCACGGCCCGTCTGGACGAAGCCCAGCTGCTCGTAGAGGGGCTGCCCGTTCGGGGTCGCGTGGAGCGTGAGAGGCGTGTCTCCCGCCTCTTCCAGCACATGGGCCATCAGCCGGCGTCCCACGCCCTGGCGGGCGTACCGCTCGGCGACCAGCACCATGCCGATCGCGGCGAGGCCCGGCCCGTACGGCGTGACCACGCAGGCCGTGACCAGGCCCTTGCCGGCCGGGTCGTCGATGCCGTAGCCCGTCCCGGCGGTGAGCAGGAGGGTCCACTTGTGCTCCTCGCGGGGCCAGCCCCGGTCCTCGGAGAGATCGGCGCAGGCGGTGAGGTCGTCCACCGTGAGGCGTCGAATCGGGAGCTGGTCCAGCGAGGGGAGCGAGGTCGGCATGGGCTCAGGCTGTCCGACGTAGTGATCGCCCGTCCACCGTTTTAGGAGAACTCGCGCGGGCCCGCAGGCGACGTCCTCTTCCGGTCAGCCCCCACGGCTTCAGGACCGAGACCGCCGTCATGAAGAGATAGGCCGTCGTCGACACCGTGGGTGCCGCCACCAGGCTGATGTCCCGTACACCTGCTGCCGCCGCCTGTTCGATCTCCGGCCGCAGGACGAAGACGGTCGCGGCCGCCGTGGCCATGGTGATCCAGAACTTGATCCAGACCCAGCGATGCCGGGCGAGACCCCAGGGCGTGCCCAGCGACAGCACCAGCCCGCTGACCAGGGTGACGAGGGCGACCGGAGCCAGGAGCCAGTCGGCGAAGACCTTCATCGCCCGGTAGGAAGCCTCCGTGAGGGAGTGATCGCCGGTCGTCCAGGCGGTGATCCCGAGCGCCAGCAGTCCCACGCTGAGCCCGAGCCACGCCACGGAAACGGCGACATGGAGGACGAGGAGAGCCCGCCGAGCGGGACGCTTGAGATGTTTCACGTGAAACACCGTGCCGCCCGGCCCTCATGTCCCGCGTCTGACCGTCGGAGTAATCGCCCGTACTAGCCTCGGCGTACATGAGGACTCTCCAGGGCCGAGGCAGGCTTCATCTCTTCGATCTCGACGGCACTCTGATCCGAGGCTCGGCCGCGGCAGTGGAGATCTCTCGGCAGCTCGGGCTCACCGAGGAGATCGCCGCCCTGGAGCGGGGATTTCTGCTGCAGGGGATGGCGCCGGACGAATTCGCCGTCCAGGCCCGCGAGCTCTGGTCCGCCCTCACCCCGGAGCAGGTCACCGCCGCCTTCGAGGGGGCGCCCTGGCTGATCGGCATTCGTGAGGTCTGGGCAGACATCCGGGCTCAAGGGGGCCACTGCGCGGTCATCTCGCTCTCGCCGGACTTCTTCGTGGAGCGCCTTCTCGACTGGGGTGTCGACTCGGCCCACGGTTCCCAGTGGCCCTCGGTTCCGTTCACGGCGCCCATTCACCGTCCGGGGATTCTCCACGCCAGGGCGAAAGTGACCATCGCCCAGAGCCTCTGTGCGGAGTACGGGATCGGGTTCGAGGACTGCGTGGCCTACGGCGACTCGATGTCCGACGCGGAACTCTTCGCGGTCGTTCCCATGACGGTGGCGGTGAACGCGGATCGTCACCTGGCCGGGCTCTCCCGTTATGCCTATACGGGAGGCGATCTACGAGAGGCGTACGAATTGGCCCGAAAGAGCACAGCCTAGTCCTACTCCTGGGGTTAATGCCCGGGAATTGCGCTTTCTGTCCGAACCGGTGGCCGAACCTGCCAAGCTGCGCCGACAAGAGCCGCTTGCGCGAGGCGAGGCACACGATGAAAGAGGCCGTGCACGACGACGGCGAAGAACCGCCCCGGATAGCTCCGGAACCATCCCCCGACGCGACCCTCGTCCGCCGCACCCTGGCCGAGATCGCTCCCGTCGCCGACAAGGTGACCTCGTACTTCTACGCCTTGCTCTTCGTCCGTCACCCTGAGCTGCGTGCGATGTTCCCGGCGTCGATGGACGCCCAGCGCGACCGCCTCCTCAAGGCGCTGCTGACGGCGGCCGAGCACATGGACGACGCCCCCGTGCTCACCGAGTACCTCCAGAACCTCGGCCGCGGCCACCGCAAGTACGGAACCCGGCCCGCGCACTACCCCGCCGTCGGCGAGGCCCTGATCGGCGCGTTGGTCCGGTACGCCACCCTGACCTGGAACGAGGAGTCCGAGGCCGCATGGGTACGGACGTACACGACCATCTCGCAGATCATGATCGACGCGGCCGCCGAGAACGAGCTCCACGCGCCCGCCTGGTGGCAGGCGGAGGTCGTCTCGCATGATCTGCGGACCCCGCACATCGCGGTGATCACCCTGCGGCCGGACCAGCCGTACTCCTTCCTCGCCGGCCAGTACACGACGCTGGAGACCCCCTGGTGGCCGCGCGTGTGGCGGCACTACTCCTTCGCGTCGGCGCCCCGGCCCGACGGGCTGCTCTCCCTGCACGTCAAGGCGGTGCCGGCAGGCTGGGTCTCCAATGCCCTGGTCCACCGCGCACGGCCGGGTGACGTCCTGCGCCTCGGTCCGCCGGCGGGGTCGATGACGGTCGACCACTCCACGGACAACGGACTGCTGTGCCTGGGCGGCGGCACGGGGATCGCACCCATCAAGGCGCTGGTCGAGGACGTCGCCGAGCACGGGGACCGGCGCCCCGTGGAGGTGTTCTACGGCGCGCGCAGCGGCCATGACCTGTACGACATCGACACGATGATGCGGCTCCAGAAGACCTACCCCTGGCTGTCGGTGCGCCCGGTCACCGAGGACCAGGCCCAGCTGCCGGACGCGGTCCGCCAGTACGGCCCGTGGAACGAGTACGAGGCGTACGTCTCCGGCCCGCCCGGCATGATCCGCAGCGGCGTGGCCACTCTGCGGGGCATCGGCATCCCCGCAGAACGGATCCGCCACGACCTCCTGACCGAGCTGGCGTCCTAGCCCGGGTCAGGAACCGGAGCTCGCGTCCCGGCCCAGGTCAGGAAACGGGGCGCCTCCTAGCCCCGGGCAGGAACCGGAGCTCGCCTCCTAGCCCAGGTCCGGGGCGTGCATCGCGCGGACGCCCTCGATGTTCCCGTCCAGGTAGTGACGCAGCGAGAGGGGGACGAGATGGACGGCGGCGATCCCGACCCGGCTGAACGGCACCCGGACGATCTCGTACTCGCCGCACGGCTCCTCGATCTCGGGGCCGTGTCGCAGCGAGTCGTCCATGGACTCGAGCCGGCAGACGAAGAAGTGCTGGACCTTCACGCCGGAGACACCGCCGTCGACGATGTGCTCGACGGTGTCGACGAAGCAGGGGACCACGTCGGTGACCTTGGCACCGAGCTCCTCGTGCACCTCACGGTGCAGCGCCTCGACGACGGTGGTGTCCGTGGGCTCGACCCCGCCCCCCGGCGTCACCCAGTACGGATCCACCCCCGGCTTGGTGCGCTTGATCAGGATCAGGTCGTTTCCATCGAGCAGGATGGCGCGTGCGGTGCGCTTGACCACAGGACGTTCGGTCATGGGAAGAAAATGGCCCGCCAGGGGTGTCCTGAAACTCACCAGTCCGTAGAGGCTCGCAGAAGCCGGTCGTGAGCCCGCGCGATGTGCGGGAGCGCCAGGGAGCCGGCGCGGACGACCAGGAAGTAGGTCCGTAACGGGGGGACCGGCGGGTCGAGCAGTGCCACGAGACGTCCCCGCTCCAGGGCGTCCTCGCACAGATAGCGGGGCAGCACCGCCAGGCCGGCCCCGGACGCCGCCGATTCCAGGACGGCCCGCAGATCGGGCGCTATGACGGTGGCCGCCGCGGCCGGCTTGGTCTCGAACACGGCCGCCCAGTAGCGGGAGACGAACGGCAGTGACTCGTGCACCTCCACCACGGGCAGCTGCTCCAGGACGACGGCGCCCTTGCGCAGCAGTACCTCGGGGGCGAGCCGAGCCGCCCATCGGGGGGCGGCGACCAGCACGTGCTCCTCGTCGCAGAGAGGAGTGGAGGTGAGCAGCCCGCCGCGTGGGCGGGCGGCGGCGATGGCCAGATCGTGGTGGCCGGCGGCGAGGCCGTCGAGGACCTCCTCCGTGTTGCCCGCGAAGGAGGCCCGGACGGTCAGCCCTTGAGAGACGAGGTGCGTGAGGGCGGGCAGGGCTCGCGTCGAGGTGAACTCGGGCGGCCCGGCGAGATGGAGGGTGCGGACTCCGCTCTCCTCGTCCACGCCCGTCTCCGCGATCTCGACGAGCGCGTCCAGATGCGGGGCCGCGCGGTGGGCGAGTTCGTCGCCGATGGTGGTGGGAGTGACACCACGGGCCTGTCTGAGGAAGAGCGGACGGCCCAGCTGCCGTTCCAGGGTGCGGATCTGGCTGGTGACGGCGGGCTGAGAGAGTCCGAGGAGTGCCGCGGCGCGGGTGAAGGAGCCGGCCCGGTGCACCGCGACGAATGTGCGCAGCAGGGCGAGATCCATGTCCGCCCCCTCCCGGCCGTGCGGCCGTTCGACTCAGGCGGTCGGCTGACGGCGCCCTCGGGACCGTCCAACTATAAATAAGTCGATAGGTCTCTGTCGCTACCGTGATTGGACACTGACGCAGAGTCAACTAGCCTTGGTCGGGCGGTTCTCCGCGCGTGGAACCGGGGCGTTCCGAGCCATGAGGGGGGAGGCTCGGAACGCCCCGCTCCGTGTGCCCTGCGCATCGGCGCGCGGGGTGCGTGCGTCTGCTGCGGGGCACACCATCACGCGTCAGCCGGCGGCCCGCTCCGCCGTGTCGAGGGTGCGCAGCACGTCCGCGATCAGGTCCTCCGGATCCTCCGCACCGACGGAGAAGCGGATGAAGCCCTCCGGCACGGAGTCGCCACCCCACCGTCCACGCCGCTCGGCCGTGGAGCGCACGCCGCCGAAGCTGGTGGCGTCGTCCACGAGCCGCAGTCCGTCCAGGAACCGCTCCGCCCAGGCCCGGTCGGGAAGGACGAAGGAGATCACGGCCCCGAAACGCCGCATCTGTGTCGCGGCGACCGCGTGCGAGGGGTCGCCGGGAAGTCCCGGATACCGCAGCCCGGTCACCTCGCCCCGCTGGGCGAGGGCCTCCGCGAGGGCGAGCGCCGAGGTGCATTGCCGGTCGATGCGGAGCTGGAGCGTGGCGAGGGAGCGGTGCGCGAGCCATGCCTCCATGGGGCCGGGGATGGCCCCGACGATCTTGCGCCAGCGCCGTACCTCCGCCGCGCGCCGCGGATCCCGGCAGCTGACATGGCCGAGCAGGATGTCGCCGTGTCCGGTCATGCCCTTGGTGTCGCTCGCGACGGAGAAGTCCGCCTCGAGTTCGAGGGGACGCTGGCCGAGGGGGGTGGCCAGGGTGTTGTCGACGGCGACGAGCGTCCCGCGTTCGTGCGCCGCGCGCACCAGGCGGCGGATGTCGCAGACGTCGAGCCCCGGGTTGGAGGGCGTCTCGATCCACAGCAGCCGGGCTCCGTCGAGGGCCGTGAGCTGGGCGTCGCCGCCGGTCGGCGCGGTGCGCACCTCGATCCCGTACGAGCGGAGCTGCTCGTGGACCAGGGGCAGCGCCTGGTAGCCGTCGTCCGGCATGACGACCGTGTCGCCCGCCGTGAGCTGGGAGAAGAGGACGGCGGAGATGGCGGCCATGCCCGAGGCGAAGACCAGCGTCTCGACACCCGGCTCCCCCGGTGCCTCCAGCTCGCCGATGGCGCGTTCCAGATGGGTCCAGGTCGGGTTCTCGTCCCGCCCGTAGGTGTAGGGGCCGCTGGGGTCGCCCGGCAGATGGAAGTGCGCGGCGAAGACCGGCCCCGGCAGGGTCGGTTCGTACTTGACCGGCTCGGGAAGTCCCGCGCGCACCGCCCGCGTCCCGTCGCCGATCGCGCCGAGAACCTCGGCGCCTCCGGACGTGTCCCCGCTCATGCCGTCCGCTCCTCCACGCTCTCACGTACCGCGGTGAGCAAGCCCTCGCTCGCGGCCTCCACCATCTCCAGGCACTCGTCGAAGCCTTCCGTCCCGCCGTAGTACGGGTCGGGCACGTCGAGTTCGTCGGCCGCCGGGTCGTACGAGCGCAGCAGTCGCACCTTCGCCACGTCCTCCGGGGTCGGGGCGAGCCGTCGGAGCTCCCGCAGATGGCTCTCGTCGAGAGCGATCACCAGGTCCAGCGCCGGGAACCACGAGGCGCGGAACTGGCGGGCGGTGTGGTCGGAACCGTAGCCGTGCTCCTCCAGGACGGCGACCGTGCGCGGATCGGCGGCGTGGCCCTCGTGCCATCCCCCGGTGCCCGCGCTGTCGACCTCCACCGCCTCCGCCAGGCCGGCCTCCTCGACGCGGGCGCGGAAGACGGACTCGGCCATGGGCGAGCGGCAGATGTTGCCGGTGCAGACGAAACAGACGCGGTACGTCATGGCCGCTCAGTCCCCGTCGGGGAGGACGACGTTCAGCGCCCAGGACACGACGGAGATGATCAGGCCGCCGAGCACGGCGGTCCAGAACCCCTCGACATGGAAGCTGAGATTGAGCTGGTCGGCCAGCCAGGAGGTGAGCAACAGCATCAGGGCGTTGATCACCAAGGTGATCAGGCCGAGGGTGAGAATGAACAGCGGAAGTGAGATCAGGTTGACGATCGGCTTCACCAGGAAGTTCACCAGACCGAAAACAAGAGCGACGAGGATCAGCGTCCAGGCCTTCTTGCCGGTGCTGTCGCCGGTCAGGGTGATGTCCTGGAGCAGCCAGATGGCGACTCCCAATGCGCCCGCGTTCGCGAGCGTCTTGACTACGAAATTCTTCATGTGTCTGATCGTGGCAGACATGATCGGGCCAATGGCAGGGGCGAACGCACGATGAAGGCATTCCGACTGGACGAGCTGGAGGCGGAGCGCGCCGCCAACGACGGCGCATATCTCCAGTTCCTGCGCGAGCGGAACATGTCGGTCGGTCTGTACGCGCTCGACGCGGGGGCGCTCGACCCGCAACAGCCTCACGGTCAGGACGAGGTGTACTTCGTCGTCAGCGGCCGGGCCGCGATCACGGTCGGGATGGAGACGACCCAGGTCGCGCGCGGCAGCGTGGTCTACGTCCCCGCCGGGGTGGCGCACAAGTTCCACCACATCACCGAGGACCTGCGGGTCATGGTGGTCTTCTCGCCGCCGGAGTCCTGATCTCCCCTAGGGGTCGGATCAGGGGACATCAAGGGCCACGAGGCCCCCGTCGCCCCCGTCGCCGCCCCTAGCATCGAGAGTGTCCGGCGCAGAGTGCGCGGAGCGAGTTCTTCGGGAGATGAGGTAAGCGCGATGGCGGTACGAGAGATCCTCGCGGGGATGCCCTGGTGGGTGAAGTGGGTGGCCATACCCCTCATCGCCCTGCTCGTCTTCGGCGGTCTGATCACCAGCGTCGCGATGTTCGTGATCGGTCTGCTCTTCAAGGTCCTGGTCTTCGTGGCCCTGGTCGGTGGACTGATCTACGTCGTACGGAAGTTCAGCTCCTCGTCGGCCTCGCGCGAGGATTGGTAGCACAAGCTACCTGCCGGTATGACCGGGCTGCCCGCTGTTAGCCCGGCCGAGGGATGCGGAGAAGGAAACCGCGACCGTGCCTGGGGGCTGCCATTAGAGTGGAAATCTCTGCCGCCCCCGGGGAAAACGGGCGTAGATCTCCGTGTTGACCTGCGAGTTCTTCATCTGTCCCGGGCGGGTCCCGCATCGGACTCCACCGGTTTCCCAGGCTGCGGCGGGCGCGCGGGGGCGGCCCCCGCGGGCGGGTGCGCGGCACCCGTCACCACGCCTGGGGGTGACCTTTGGCCACGGCTTCGCAGTCCGCCGTCCCTACCCTGATCGGCTCGGTGCAGCGGGCGCTGAGACTCCTGGAGGCCGTGGGCTCCCATGAGGACGGAGCTCCCGCCAAACAGCTCGCGCGCGAAGCGGGACTCCCGCTTCCCACCGCGTACCACCTGCTCCGCACCCTGACGCACGAAGGCTATCTGCGCCGCGAGAAGGGTGTCTTCGTCTTCGGCGACGCGGCCGGTCGACTGGCCGGCGGCGGAGCTCTGCAGAATCGTCGCACCAAGATCGAGGACTCGCTCGCGCACTGGCGCGACGCGATCGGCGTCCCCATCTACTTCGCGATCTACCGCGAGGGCGAGATCGAGCTCGTCGCCGTGGCCGACACCCCCTCCGCCCCCGCCGTGGACGAGTGGGCCGACTTCCGGGAGACCGGCCACGCCCATGCGATCGGCCAGTGTCTGCTCAGTCAACTGGATCTGAAGAGTCGTCAAGACCACCTCGACCGCCATCCGGTGGACGCCATCACTCCGTATACGGTGCGTAACCGTCGAGTCCTTTTGGAGCGTTTGGGCGGTATGGGGCGAATGGAACCCCTGGTGGAGCGTCAGGAATATGCACTGGGCACAGTTTGCGCGGCTATTCCTCTCACCGTGGGGTCCACGGCGGCCACCATGGCCATTTCCGTGCCCCTTCATCAGCAAGAACGGTTGCTCCCCGCAGTCGCTCGACTACAGAATGAGATCGGAAGGCTCTTCAGCTCCTTCGCTTTCTCTATCAGTATCTGAAAAATCACTCCTTGTGATCTGCTGGTGCTTACAGCACGATTGCGTCACCAAGGCCATGGGGATCATTCCTGGCCGTTCCGATCACAGCTTTCAGTAGCCGTCTGCACACAACTGCTTCATCTACTGCGGGGTACAAGATGCGAGAGTCGGTTCAGGCCGAGGTCCTGATGAGCTTCCTCGTCTCGGAGGAGCTCTCCTTCAGGATCCCGGTGGAACTCCGGTACGAGACCCGGGATCCCTACGCGGTGCGGATGACCTTCCATCTCCCCGGAGACGCGCCCGTGACCTGGGCCTTCGGGCGAGAACTGCTGCTGGACGGGATCAACCGACCGAGCGGCGACGGCGATGTCCACATCGCGCCGACCGACCCCGAGGCGCTGTCGGACGTCTCCATCCGGCTCCAGGTCGGAAGCGACCGCGCCCTGTTCCGGGCCAGCGCCCCGCCGCTCGTCGCCTTCCTCGACCGTACGGACAAGCTCGTCCCGCTCGGTCAGGAAAGGACGCTGGGCGACTTCGAGGACAACCTGGAAGCCGCGCTCGGCCGGATTCTGGCAGAGGAGAACGCCGGCTGAACGAGCACGGCGCCCCTTCGAGGGCCCCGTACCCGTCACTTCGCCCGACGTCGGCGTCCACCCCGGGATGAACGCTTCTCCGGATCGCCCGGCCGGTCGGCGGAGACCACCAGGGCGGCAAGCGCGGTCGTGACCGGCACCGAGGCCACCAGTCCGATCGATCCCACGAGCGTCCGGACGATCTCCTCCGCGACCAACTCGCTGTTCGCCACCGTCCCCACACTGCTCTGCGCGATGCTGAAGAGCAGCAACAGGGGCAGCGCCGCACCGGCATAGGCGAGGACCAGCGTGTTCACCACGGACGCGATGTGGTCGCGGCCGATCCGGATCCCGGCCCGGTACAAGGCCCGGGGCCCCATGCGCGGATCGGCCTGGTGGAGCTCCCACACCGCCGAGGTCTGGGTCACCGTCACATCGTCGAGGACGCCGAGCGAGCCGATGATGATGCCCGCGAGCAGCAGACCGGACATGTCGATGTCCGGATACAGACCGTGGATCAGTCCGGTGTTGTCGTCCGTGTTGCCGCTGAGCGACGCCCAGCTGATGAAGTACGAGCCGAGCAGCCCGATCAGCAGCAGCGAGATCAGCGTCCCGAGCACGGCGACCGAGGTGCGCGCCGACAGTCCATGACACATGTAGAGCGCGATGAGCATGATCGCGCTCGATCCGACCACCGCCACCACCAGCGGATTCGATCCCTGAAGGATCGCCGGGAGGATGAAGAAGGTCAGGATCAGGAAGCTGATGGCGAGCGAGATCAGGGCCATCACTCCGCGCATCCGGCCGACGAGGACGACCGCCACGGCGAAGATCAGCGCCAGGACCGTGAGCGGAACCTTGCGGTTCACATCCGTCACCGAGTACTGGAGGTCGCGCGGGGCGTCGGGGGCGTACGCCACCACCACGCCCTGCCCCTCGTCCAGTTGACGCGGTGCGTCCGGCTGCACGATCTCGACGAACGTACGGCCCTTGTCGGGGCCGTCGGTGACCTCGATCGTCGCTTTCTCGCACTGCCCCTGCTGGGCGTTGGCGGCCTCGCGGCCCTGCGGCGTCGAGGGGTCCGCGGTGGGCGGGACCTGCGCGGCGTTCACGTCCTTGCAGTCGATCTCCTCGACCGAGGTGACCTTGCCCGCGTAGGTCTGCCGGTCGAAGCCGACCCCGGTGCGCTCGTGCTCCGGCGCGCCACCCGGCCACAGCACGACCAGCCCGACCACCACGGCCGTGGCGAACGGGATCAGAACCGCCGCGATGACTCTGCGCAGATGCCGCGAGACCGGCGCGGCCGGGCCGTGACTGTGGGTGTGGCCGTGCCCGTGGTCGGCGTTCCCGCGGCCATCGGGTCCGTCGGGTTCGGGGGTCTGCTCGGAGGAAGTCACCGACAGATCATCGCAAGAACGGCGGGGGCCCACTGTTCAGCACGCCCGGGTTGACGCTAGCGTGGTGGCACCTTTGCACACGCGGGAGCTCGGAGCACCGGGCTGAGAGGGCGCTGATCACCGTACGCGCGTACTGGACGTACGTACGGGAGGAGGCTGCGCCGACCGCCGAACCTGTTACCGGGTAATGCCGGCGTAGGGAGATCGGTCTCATGACCATTCAGGATGCACGCACGCCTGCCACCAGCCAGGACGAGCGCAAGCCGGGCTGGCACAAGGGGTACGTCGAGGGCTCGCGCCCCGACCTCCGAGTGCCCGTCCGTCAGGTGCACCTCACCAACGGCAAGGACGTGACGCTGTACGACACGTCCGGCCCGTACACCGACCCCACCATCGACACCGACGTACGGCGGGGTCTTCCGCCGCTGCGCGAGAACTGGATCATCAGCCGCGGCGACACCGAGGAGTACGCGGGCCGTCCCGTCCGTCCCGAGGACGACGGCATCAAGCACACCTCGCCGCGCGGGGGCCTGAAGAACCTCGACGCGGTCTTCCCCGGCCGTCCCCGCCAGCCCCGCCGGGGCCGCGACGGGGCGGCCGTGACCCAGCTCGCGTACGCCCGCCGGGGTGAGATCACCCCGGAGATGGAGTACGTCGCGATCCGCGAGAACGTCTCCCCCGAGGTCGTCCGGGAGGAGATCGCCGCAGGTCGCGCGGTGCTCCCGGCCAACGTCAACCACCCGGAGATCGAGCCGATGATCATCGGCAAGCGGTTCCTGGTGAAGGTCAACGCCAACATCGGCAACTCCGCCGTCACCTCCTCCATCGAGGAGGAGGTGGAGAAGATGACGTGGGCGACCAAGTGGGGCGCCGACACGGTCATGGACCTCTCCACCGGCCGCAACATCCACACCACCCGCGAGTGGGTGCTGCGCAACTCCCCCGTGCCGATCGGCACCGTGCCGCTCTACCAGGCCCTGGAGAAGGTCGACGGCAAGGCCGAGGAGCTGACCTGGGAGATCTACAAGGACACGGTCATCGAGCAGGCCGAACAGGGCGTCGACTACATGACCGTCCACGCCGGCGTGCTGCTGCCGTACGTGCCGCTGACCGCCCGTCGCAAGACCGGCATCGTCTCGCGCGGTGGCTCGATCATGGCCGCCTGGTGCCTGGCGCACCACAAGGAGAACTTCCTCTACACGAACTTCGAGGAGCTCTGCGAGATCCTCGCGACGTACGACGTCACGTACTCGCTGGGTGACGGTCTGCGCCCCGGTTCGATCGCGGACGCCAACGACGCGGCGCAGTTCGCGGAGCTGAAGACGCTCGGCGAGCTCAACACGATCGCCAAGCGCCACAACGTGCAGACGATGATCGAGGGCCCGGGCCACGTCCCGATGCACAAGATCAAGGAAAACATCGACCTCCAGCAGGAGATCTGCGAAGAGGCGCCGTTCTACACGCTCGGTCCGCTGACCACGGACGTCGCGCCCGCCTACGACCACATCACGTCGGGCATCGGCGCCGCGATGATCGCCTGGTGGGGCACCGCGATGCTCTGCTACGTCACGCCCAAGGAGCACCTGGGCCTGCCCAACCGCGACGACGTGAAGACCGGTGTCATCACGTACAAGATCGCGGCGCACGCGGCCGACCTGGCCAAGGGGCACCCGGGGGCGCAGGAGTGGGACGACGCGCTCTCCGACGCGCGCTTCGAGTTCCGCTGGGAGGACCAGTTCAACCTGGCCCTCGACCCGGACACGGCGCGTGAGTTCCACGACGAGACGCTGCCGGCGGAGCCGGCGAAGACCGCGCACTTCTGCTCGATGTGCGGCCCGAAGTTCTGCTCGATGAAGATCTCGCAGGACATCCGCCGGGAGCACGGCGGAGACCTCGGGTCGGACGAGATCGCGGCCGGCATGGAGGAGAAGTCCAAGGAGTTCGCGGCCGCGGGCAACCGCGTGTACCTGCCGCTGGCGGAGTAGCGGCGCGCGGATACGTACGGCGGGTACGGACCGCACGGCCACGGGGGGTCGTGCGGGGCGTGCCCGCCGCGTCGATCCCCGGCTCACTCCGTGCGGTGCTCCGGGGGGCCGAACTCCGGGCTGGTGAAGTCCGGGCTGCTGTACCGGGGACGGCTGCCGGAGGCTCCCTCGCTCGGACTCGAGAAGTCCGGTCCGCTGTAGCCGATCTTCGGTATGCGGTCCGTACGCCCTGTGGGCTGCGGCGGCAGGGGTGGTGCCGGGTGGGCGACGGGATCGGCCAGGGCCTCGCGCAGGAACGGCAGGATGCCGCGTTCCAGCAGGGCGCGGCGCCAGGCGTCGCGCGCCCGGGACAGCTCGTCGTCCGGTTCACCGCCGGCCCCGGAGCCCGCGGCAACCTCGGTGGAGCGGTTGCGCAGGGCCGTCATGAGGAGGCCGACGGCCGCGCAGAGGAGTCCGGCGGCGGCGACGGCGCCGAAGAACGAGGCCGCCGTCAGGAGCGTGTCGGCGAAGACGAGGGTCGGTGCCAGCACCTTCAGCACGGCCCCGACCAGCAGGAAGATCACCGCAGCCGTGCCCGCGAGCACCGGTGCGAGGACCGTGAGGACCGCGACGATGCCCGCGCCGGGACCCGCGTTCGCACCGTCCCCGTCCGCGACGAGAACGGCGTCCATCACACTCGTCCCGCTCGTCGCGCGGCCTTCCGCGCGGATCTTGACGAAGTGGTCGTACTCCACCGCGGCGGCCGCGGTGATCAGGGCCGTCGCGCTCATGGCCATCGAGCGCAGTTGTTCCGGCGTGAGCCGCTTCCCGATCTCGGCCAGATCCGGACGGTCGTGTGCGGTACGCAGTGCGTCGCCGAGGATGCGCTCGTACTCGGCGCGGTCCTCGGTCAGCAGGTGCGGAGCCACGTTCATGTGCATCCCCCGATGCTCCGTAAGGCCTGGTTGACCGTGGGGAACGGGCAGTTGGGCGGAAACGGAGGAGAGCCTGCTACGGATGATCCGATGGTATTGCGGTTTCGGCACAGGGTGACAGGGGGTTTCCCGAAATCGCCTTCCCCGGATGCGCAGGGTTATGCGTCAGCCATGCAGGGGGAGTTGGACGACCAGCAGCTTTCCGGCCATGGTCACACCGCCGTCCATGGCGATCGCCAGACCGTCCGCGTACACGTGCGGACCGTCGACGACGGGACCCGATCCGTCCTCGCCGTCCTCGGTGCCGACCTGCCCGAGGAGGTACGGGATGGGGCTGTGACCGTGCACGATCCGGCGGCCGCCGTAGGTGCCGAGCAGCTCCTGGACCGCCTGCGGGCCCCCTTCGTCGCGGAAGGCGAAGCGCTTGGTGAACTTCCGGAAGAGGTCCCAGACCTCGTCGGCGTCATTGCGGTTGATGATCTCGTGGACGGTCTCGTTGACGTCCTCGATGGTGCTGCCGTACTCGAGGTAGGCGGTGGTGTCGGAGTGCATCAGCAGGTGCCCGTCCTCCTCCACCACGGCGTCGAGCCGGGACATCCACTGGAGGTGGACGTCCTGGAGGCGGTCCATGTCGACCTTCTGGCCGCCGTTGAGAAGCCAGGCCGCCTGGAAGGTGGCGGTGCCCGCCCCGGAATTGACGGGGGTGTCGCCGAAGCGCTTCGCGCCGATCAGGAGCAGTTCGTGGTTGCCCATCAGGGCCTTGCAGTAGCCGCCGGCGGCCGCGGCCTCCGCGGAGAGCCGCATGACGAGATCGATCACCCCGATGCCGTCGGGACCGCGGTCGGTGAAGTCGCCGAGGAACCACAGGCGGGCGTTTCCGGCGGACCAGGCGCCGTTCTCGTCGATGAGGCCCTGGGCGCGGAGGGCGGCGACGAGCTCGTCGAGATAGCCGTGGACGTCGCCGACGACGTAGAGCGGGCCGGGGCCGTCGGTGGTCGGGGCGGCCCCGGGGGCCGGCTCCGGGTCGACGCGGACCTGCACGGTGTCGCCCCGGTTGATGACCGGGAGGTCGCGCTCGGTGGGGGTGTAGCCGTCCGGCAGGGCCTCGTCGGGGAAGGCGTTCCCGGGGTGGCCGGTCGCGACGGCGACGATGGAGGACATGTCGCCGGCGAGGGGGAGCTGGAGCGTGGGAGCGAGCGATCCGACGGGCGCGACGGGTTCGTGGACGGCGCGCGGGTCCACGGGCACCCGGTGGGCGACCGGGGCGTCGGGTTCGAGGAGGGCGACGGGCTCGGGGGAGACACCGGTTCCGTGGAGCGCGCCCTGGTCGGGGAACGTGCCCGGCTCGGCAAAGGCACCGCCCGGGGTGCCGGTGGGAGGCTCGGTGGTGTGGCCCTGCACGGGCACGCGGGCGTACGGCGGTACGCGGAAGTCACGCAATGTCGCCGTGCGCACCACGGGTTCCTGCCCGGCCCCCTGAGTCATCGACCCCTCCACCACCGTCGCGATGCCCTGTACATCGCGGACCGGCCTGGTCGGGGTGGTCCGCGGTGTCGTGCGCCCATCATAGGAATGAGGGTCCGCCTGTGTGACGCACCAGGGGTGGTGAATCCGGGTCCACTCCGGGTTCATCGGTTGTTTCGCCCGAATTGAGAAGGTCCAGGCCAGGGTCGGGACCGGGCCGGGCTGGGTTTGGCTCCTGCCCGGCCCGGAATCCGACCGGTACTGAGGGGTTCGCTAGTCCTTCGAAGGTGACCGGGGCGGGCTGACCGTCGTACGCGGCGAACGCCTCTGGGAGGACGTCCGGACGATGAGCTCGGTCGGTATGACCTGCTCGACCGGTCCGTCGGTGTCGATCCCCTCGATGGCGTCGATGAGGAGCTGGACGACGGCCGTGCCGATCCTGCGGGGCTTGAGCGAGAGGGTCGTGATGGGCGGTTCGGTGTTGGCGTAGACGGTGGACTCGCTACAGCAGACCAGCAGCAGGTCGTCCGGGACGCGCAGTCCGTAGCGGCGGGCCGCCGCCAGCAGATCGGTTCCGTTGGGGTCGAAGAGTCCGTAGACGGCGTCGGGTCGGTCGGGGCGGGCGAGCAGCCGGTCGGCCGCGACGGCGCCCGCGCACGGATCGTGCGCCGGATAGGCCTCGTAGACGGGGTCCTGCCCGACCCGCTCGCACCAGTTGAGGTACGCGGTGGTGGACAGGCGGGTGTACGTGTCGGTGGTGGTGCCGGTGAGCAGGCCGATCCGGCGGGCGCCGGCGGCGGCGAGATGGTCGAGGAGGTCGAGGACGGCGGCTTCGTGGTCGTTGTCGACCCAGGCGGTCACCGGGAGCGTGCCGGCGGGGCGTCCGTCGGAGACGACGGGGAGGCCCTGGCGGACCAGTTCGGTGACCACCGGGTCGTGGTCGGAGGGGTCGATGACGACGGTGCCGTCGAGGGCGACGTTCGACCAGACGTCATGGCGGGAGGTGGCGGGCAGGATGACCAGCGCGTAGCCGCGCGCGAGCGCGGCCGATGTGGCGGCTCTGGCCATCTCCGCGAAGTACGCGAATTCGGTGAAGGTGAAAGGTTCATCCCCGTAGGTCGTCACGGTCAGGCCGATGAGGCCCGACTTGCCGGTACGGAGCGTGCGGGCCGCTGCGGATGGGCGGTAGCCCAGCCGGTCTGCGACCTCGCGGACGTGGCGGCGGGTGGCGTCCGGGAGCCGGCCCTTGCCGTTGAGCGCGTCGGAGACAGTCGTGATGGAGACCCCGGCGGCGGCGGCCACGTCCCGGATGCCCGCTCGTCCCTGCCGGCTTCCCCGGGTCTGTGCCCGGCTCACCTGGTGCTTCCCTGCTGCTGTCATGGCGAGCCGATAGTAGGGCGAGGGCGGGTGGTTGGGCCGGTCGCATATTCACTTGTTGACAGGCACGTTTCTGCATGGTCGAACCACGGTAACTGCCTTGGAAGTCAAGGGAGTTAGGGTCCCTTGGGTGTGATCTAAGGTTGTCGAATCGCATGAACCTGCCACAGGTCCGATGTCTCGAAGAGGTCTCAACTCACCTCTACGGGGGATGCGCGCCACGGCGCCCGCCACCGGCGCGCGCCACCCTTGTCCGCGCTCCCCCTGTTGTCCACAGCTTGTCCGACCCGTTGTCCACAGCCCATTCGCACCGGAGGCGAATCCTCATAAGGTGAGGAGTATTGGTGGTAGGACGGTCGAGGAGGACCACAGTGAGCTCAGTGAGCGAGACCGGCGGGACGAGCGCGGGCGGCCCGAGGCTGCGTGCCGTGCTGGACGGCATCCCCACGTACAAGCCGGGCAAGCCGGCCGCCGCGGGCGGCCCGGTCGCCTTCAAGCTGTCCTCCAACGAGAACCCGTACCCGCCGCTGCCGGGCGTGATGGAGCGCGCGCTGGCCGCGGCCTCCCACTTCAACCGGTACCCGGACATGGCCTGCACCGGCCTGATGACGGAGCTCGCCGACCGTTTCGGCGTCCCCGTCTCGCACCTGGCGACCGGCACCGGCTCGGTGGGCGTCGCGCAGTCGCTGCTCCAGGCCACCTCGGGCCCGGGTGACGAGGTCATCTACGCCTGGCGGTCCTTCGAGGCGTACCCGATCATCACGCAGATCAGCGGGGCCACGTCGGTGCAGGTGCCGCTGACCGACGGCGAGGTCCACGACCTCGACGCGATGGCCGCGGCGATCACCGACAGGACCCGGCTGATCTTCGTCTGCAATCCGAACAACCCCACGGGCACGGCGGTGCGCCGGGCCGAGCTGGAGCGGTTCCTGGACCGGGTGCCCTCCGACGTCCTGGTGGTGATCGACGAGGCGTACCGCGAGTTCGTCCGTGACGCCGACATCCCGGACGGCATCGAGCTCTACCGCGACCGCCCGAACGTCGCGGTGCTGCGGACGTTCTCCAAGGCGTACGGCCTGGCCGGCCTGCGGGTCGGTTTCGCGATCGCCCACGAGCCGGTGGCGGCGGCGCTGCGCAAGACGGCGGTGCCGTTCGGCGTGAGCCAGCTGGCGCAGGACGCGGCGGTCGCCTCGCTGCAGGCCGAGGACGAACTGCTGGGACGGGTCGGCTCGTTGGTGGCCGAGCGCGAGCGGGTCCACGCGGGGCTCGTGGCCCAGGGCTGGACCGTGCCGGACACCCAGGCGAACTTCGTCTGGCTGCGGCTCGGTGAGCGGACGATGGACTTCGCGGCGGAGTGCGAGCGGCACGGCGTGGTGGTGCGGCCGTTCGCGGGTGAGGGCGTGCGCGTCACGATCGGTGAGTGCGAGGCGAACGACCTGTTCCTGAAGACGACGGAGGGCTTCCGCAAGGAGGGCTGATCAGCCCGGTGGGAGGGGGAGTGGGTCGGGGGCGGCCGGTCAGCCCTCGACGCGCTCGACGCGGATCGGGTCGCCGTCCCTGACGGTGGCCAGGACGCGCGGATCACCGTCGAGCGAGCCCAGGAGGTTGCACGGGCTCGCGAGCCGGCATTCGGAGCCCCGGGAGATCGGGGTGGGGCCGTAGGGGAGCGCGAGCGCGTCGCCGTCGGTCCAGAAGGCGACCGTGCCCGGCTCCACCACCTGCTGCGCGTCGGACTCGACCGCGACGGAGACCGGAGTGTCGAAGTAGACCTCCTCGCCCCAGGTCCGGGCGGTGGACGAGATCGGGAGAGCCCCCACGAGCGCCTTGCTCGTGGGGGTTTCTTCGAGGGTGGCCGTGGTGTGTCCGGCCGGCCAGGAGATGCGGATCTGAAGGGTCATGCCCTGGATTCAACAATATGTTGAAGGCCGTGGGAAGGGGTGACCTTCGGTAGGGGTACCCCCCGGTCTTACGTACGGATTTCGCATGAGCCATAATGCTTGTGAATGTGAACGCGTTCACAAGCGTGTCCCGTTCGTGCCGGGATCGGTGGATTTGAAGGGGCAAACTGCCCCTGTGACCACGGCGACGTAAGGAGAAGACGACGTGGACCTAGCTCTGGCGCCAGAGACTCTGGCGCGGTGGCAGTTCGGCATCACCACCGTCTACCACTTTCTCTTCGTTCCCCTGACGATCTCCCTCGCCGCCCTCACCGCCGGCCTGCAGACAGCCTGGGTGCGCACGGAGAAGGAGAAGTACCTCAAGGCGACGAAGTTCTGGGGCAAGCTCTTCCTGATCAACATCGCGATGGGTGTCGTCACCGGCATCGTCCAGGAGTTCCAGTTCGGCATGAACTGGTCCGACTACTCGCGCTTCGTCGGAGACATCTTCGGTGCCCCGCTCGCCTTCGAGGCGCTGATCGCGTTCTTCTTCGAGTCCACGTTCATCGGGCTGTGGATCTTCGGCTGGGACAAGCTCCCCAAGAGGATCCACCTGGCCTGCATGTGGATGGTGTCGATCGGCACGATCCTCTCCGCGTACTTCATCCTGGCGGCCAACTCCTGGATGCAGCACCCGGTCGGCTACCGCATCAACGAGGAGCGGGGCCGGGCCGAGCTCACCGACTTCTGGCTGGTGCTCACCCAGAACACCGCCCTCACCCAGTTCTTCCACACCATGACGGCCGCATTCCTGGTCGGCGGCGCGTTCATGGTCGGCATCTCCGCCTTCCACCTGGCACGCAAGAAGCACGTCCCGGTGATGCGGACCTCCCTGCGGCTCGGCCTGATCACGCTGATCATCGCCGGACTCGGCACGGCCATCAGCGGCGACCTGCTCGGCAAGGTCATGTTCAAGCAGCAGCCGATGAAGATGGCCGCCGCGGAGGCGCTCTGGGACGGCGAGGCGCCGGCACCGTTCTCGATCTTCGCCTACGGCGATGTCGACGAGGGTCACAACAAGGTGGCCATAGAGATCCCGGGCCTGCTCTCCTTCCTCGCGAACGACGACTTCAGCTCGTACGTCCCGGGCATCAACGACATCAACAAGGCCGAGCAGGAGAAGTTCGGACCCGGTGACTACCGGCCCAACATCCCCGTCGCCTACTGGGGCTTCCGCTGGATGATCGGCTTCGGCATGGCCTCGCTGGCCATCGGTATGGTCGGCCTCTGGCTGACCCGCAAGAAGTTCATGCTGTCGCCGGGGATGCGGACCGGCGAGGACGAGGTGCCGAATCTGGTGCTGTTCAAGCGGAAGGCGCTCAGCCCCCGCCTGACCACGTGGTACTGGATCATCGCCCTCTGGACCATGGCCTTCCCGCTGATCGCCAACTCCTGGGGCTGGATCTTCACCGAGATGGGCCGGCAGCCCTGGGTCGTCTACGGCGTGCTGCGCACCAGGGACGCGGTCTCCCCCGGCACCTCCCAGGCCGAGGTGCTCACCTCGATGATCGTCTTCACCCTGCTCTACGCGGTCCTCGCGGTGATCGAGGTCAAGCTGCTGGTTAAGTACGTCAAGGCCGGACCTCCCGAGCTCACCGAGGACGACCTCAACCCGCCCACCAAGATCGGCGGGGACCACCGTGACCCCGACCGGCCCATGGCCTTCTCGTACTGAGGCTCAGGAGATCGAGGCATGGAACTCCACAACGTCTGGTTCGTACTCATCGCGGTCCTCTGGATCGGCTACTTCTTCCTCGAAGGCTTCGACTTCGGGATCGGCGTCCTGACCAAGGGGCTCGCTCGCAGCCGTGCGGAGAAGCGCGTCCTGATCAACACGATCGGTCCCGTCTGGGACGGCAACGAGGTGTGGCTGCTGACCGCCGGCGGCGCGACCTTCGCCGCCTTCCCCGAGTGGTACGCGACGCTCTTCTCCGGCTTCTACCTGCCGCTGCTGATCATCCTGGTCTGTCTGATCGTGCGCGGTGTCGCCTTCGAGTACCGGGCGAAGCGGCCCGAGGAGAACTGGCAGCGCAACTGGGAGGAGGCGATCTTCTGGACCTCCCTGATCCCGGCCGTGCTCTGGGGTGTCGCCTTCGGCAACATCGTGCGCGGGGTGAAGATCGACGCGGAGATGGAGTACGTCGGCACCTTCGGCGACCTGCTCAATCCGTACGCGATCCTGGGCGGTCTGGTCACGCTCGCCCTCTTCACCTTCCACGGGGCGGTCTTCGCGGCCCTCAAGACGGTCGGCGACATCCGGGTCCGGGCGAGGGCGTTCGCGCTGAAGCTGGGCCTCGCCGCGGCCGTCCTCGGGCTGGGCTTCATGGTCTGGACCCAGATGGACAAGGGCGACGGGGGCAGCCTCGCCGCCATGCTCGTCGCCGTGGTGGCGCTCGTCGGCGCGATCGGGGCGATCAAGGCGGGGCGCGAGGGCTGGTCGTTCGCGCTCTCGGGCATCACGATCGCCGCGGCGGTGGCGATGCTCTTCCTGACGCTCTTCCCCAACGTCATGCCGTCTTCACTCAACCCCGAGTGGAGTCTTACGGTGACGAACGCGTCGTCGAGCCCGTACACGCTGAAGATCATGACCTGGTGTGCGGCGGTCGCGACGCCCCTGGTGCTGCTCTACCAGAGCTGGACCTACTGGGTGTTCCGTAAGCGGATCGGCACGCAGCACATCGCCGACGCCGCTCACTAAGAGGGCCGCGCTCACCACGAGGGAATGTTTCACGTGAAACCGATCGATCCGCGTCTGCTCCGGTACGCCCGAGCCACTCGTCTCTTCCTCACGGCAGTGGTGGTGCTCGGCCTGGCCGGGGCGGCGCTGGTCGTCGCCCAGGCGATGCTCATCGCCGAGGTGGTGGTGGGGGCCTTCCAGAAGGGCCTCTCGGTCTCCGATCTGACCACGCCGCTGCTGTTGCTCGCCGCCGTCGCGGCGGGGCGGGGGCTGGTCTCCTGGCTGACCGAGCTGGCCGCCCATCGGGCGAGCGCGGCGGTCAAGTCCGAACTGCGCGGTCGGCTGTTGGCACAGGCGGCCGCGCTGGGGCCGGGATGGCTCAGTGGGCAGAAGGCCGGATCGCTGGCCGCCCTCGCCACCCGTGGGGTCGACGCGCTCGACGACTACTTCTCGCGCTACCTGCCGCAGCTGGGGCTCGCGGTGGTGGTCCCCGTGGCGGTCCTGGCGAGGATCGTCACCGAGGACTGGGTCTCGGCGGCGGTCATCGTCGTGACCCTGCCACTCATCCCCCTCTTCATGATCCTCATCGGCTGGTACACCCAGGCCCGGATGGACCGGCAGTGGAAGCTGCTGTCCCGGCTCTCGGGCCACTTCCTCGACGTGGTGGCCGGGCTGCCGACGCTCAAGGTGTTCGGTCGGGCGAAGGCGCAGGCCGACTCGATCCGCGCCATCACGTCGGAGTACCGGCAGGCGACGATGAAGACGCTGCGGATCGCTTTCCTGTCGTCCTTCGCCCTGGAGCTCCTGTCGACGCTGTCGGTGGCACTGGTCGCGGTCGGCATCGGCATGCGGCTGGTCCACGGGGACCTCGATCTCTACACCGGACTGGTCATTCTGGTGCTGGCGCCCGAGGCGTACCTGCCGATCCGGCAGGTGGGCGCGCAGTACCACGCGGCCGCGGAGGGGCTGGCCGCCGCGGAGGAGATCTTCGAGGTCCTCGAGACCCCGGCGAGGGAGCACGGCTCGGCGGCCGTGCCGTCGTCGGCGCGTATCGAGCTGGAGAACGTGACCGTGCGTCATGCCGGGCGGGTGGAGCCCTCGTTGGACGCGGCCTCACTCGTCGTGGAGCCGGGCGAGACGGTGGCGCTGGTGGGCCCCAGCGGGGTGGGCAAATCGACGCTGCTCGATGTGGTGCTGGGGTTCACGGCCCCCGAACAGGGTGGCTCGGTCCGCGTCGGGGGCGTGGAGCTCGGAGCCCTGGCCCCGGAGGACTGGCGGACGCGGATCGCCTGGGTGCCCCAGCGTCCGTACTTCTTCGCGGGCACCATCGCCGAGAACGTCCGGCTGGCCCGGCTGGACGCCACCGACGAAGCGGTGCGGGAGGCGTTGCGCGACGCGGGGGCCGACGCCTTCGTGGCCGGGCTCCCGGAGGGTGCGGAGACGCCACTGGGCGAGGACGGGGTCGGCCTCTCCGCGGGGCAGCGCCAGCGCCTCGCTCTGGCCCGCGCCTTCCTCGCCGACCGGCCGCTGCTGCTGCTGGACGAGCCCACGGCGGCGCTGGACGGCGAGACGGAGGCGGCCGTGGTGGACGCGGTCCGCCGTCTCGCGGCCGGTCGCACCGTGCTTCTGGTCGTCCACCGGCCGGCGCTGCTCGCGGTCGCGGACCGCGTGGTCGAGCTCCGGCGGACCGCCGTGGACGTGGTGGAGCCGGCCGGTGCCGACGAGCGACCGGAGGCGGCGACGGCCCCCGCCACCGCAGAGGCGACGGTCGTCGTGCCCGGTCAGGCCGCGCCGGGAACGGAGCCCGTACGGGCGGCGGGCATCGAGCCCGGGAACGGCGTCGGGCGGCCGGTGTTCAGGCGCGTCCGGGACATGGCGGGGGAACTGAAGGGCCGGATGGGGCTCGCCCTGCTGCTCGGGAGCCTGGCACTGGGTTCGGCCGTCGGGCTCATGGCGGTGTCCGGGTGGCTCATCTCGCGGGCGTCCGAACAGCCGCCCGTGCTGTATCTGATGGTGGCCGTCACGGCCACGCGGGCGTTCGGCATCGGACGGGCGGTGTTCCGGTACGCCGAGCGGCTCGTGTCCCATGACGCCGTGCTGCGGATGCTCGCCGAACTTCGGGTGTCGGTCTACCGCCGCTTGGAGCGCATCGCCCCCGCCGGGCTGCGCCGCACCCGCCGAGGCGACCTGCTCTCCCGGCTCGTCCAGGACGTCGACGCCCTCCAGGACTACTGGCTGCGGTGGCTGCTGCCCGCCGGCGCCGCGCTCGTGGTCGGGGTCGGCTCCGTCGGCTTCACCACCTGGCTGCTGCCTGAGGCCGGGGCCGTGCTCGCCGCGGGCCTGCTGACCGCCGGAGTGGCCGTCCCGCTGCTGAGCGGCACCCTGGCCCGCCGGGCCGAACGACGGCTCGCCCCCGCCCGTGGAGCTCTCGCCGTCACGGTCCTCGATCTGCTGCGCGGCTGCGCCGAACTGACCGTCGCCGGTGCGCTGAAGAACCGGGTCGAGCGGGCCGGGGCCGCCGACCGCACGCTCACCTCCATCGCCTCCCGGCAGGCCGCCGCGACCGCGGTCGGTGCCGGTCTGTCCGCGCTCGCCTGCGGAGTGACGGTCGCCGCCGCCGCGTTCGTCGGTGTCCAGGCCGTCCGCGACGGACGCCTCGACGGAGTGACGCTCGCCGTCGTCGTCCTCACCCCGCTCGCCGCCTTCGAGGCCGTCACCGGCCTCCCGCTGGCCGTGCAGTACCGCCAGCGTGTGAAGCGCAGCGCCGAGCGGGTGTACGAGGTGCTCGACGCGCCCGTCCCCGTACACGAGCCCGAGCGGCCCGCCGCAGCCCCGAGGAGTCCCTTCCCGCTGGAGCTCGACGGCCTCTCCGCCCGCCACGCGGGTCAGGAGCGGGACGCGCTCGGCGACTTCACGCTCAGGCTGGAGGCCGGGCGCAGGGTGGCCGTCGTCGGTGCGTCCGGATCGGGCAAGACCACCCTCGCCCAGGTGCTGCTGCGGTTCCTGGACGCCGGCGCCGGCTCGTACCGGCTCGGCGGGGTGGCGGCGGCGGAGCTCGACGGCGACGACGTCCGTCGCTTCGTCGGACTCTGCGCCCAGGACGCCCACACGTTCGACAGCACCATCCGGGAGAACCTGCGCCTGGCGCGCACCGGCGCCGACGACGAGGAGCTCCGGGCCGCCCTCGGCCGGGCGAGGCTCCTCGACTGGGTGGACGGTCTGCCGGACGGCCTCGACACACCGGTCGGCGAGCACGGTTCACGGCTCTCCGGCGGGCAGCGGCAACGTCTGGCGCTCGCCCGGGCGCTCCTCGCCGACTTCCCCGTCCTCGTCCTCGACGAGCCGGCCGAGCACCTGGACCTCGCCACGGCGGACGCGCTCACCGACGATCTGCTGCGGGCCACCGAGGGCCGGACCACCGTCCTGATCACCCACCGGCTGCACGGCCTCGACGCCGTCGACGAGGTGGTGGTCCTGGAGGAGGGCCGGACGGTGCAGCGCGGGCCCTACGCGGAGCTGGCGCGGGCCGACGGCCCCTTGCGCCGGATGCTGGAGCAGGAGCGGGAGACGGATCTCCTGCTCGCCACGGGCAGCGGCGCGGGCCACCCGACTTTTCTCGCCAAATAGGACTTACTAGGCTCAAGGTCATGACCGCCGCCGAGCCCGCCGTCCCGGACCCTCTGGAAGCCGCCACCCAGGCCACCCGCAGCCTCCAGGGCCTGTCGACCGAGCTCACGGCACGGGTGCCGCAGCTTCTGGAGGCGATGCGCTCGGTCGGGACCGGGCTCGAACTGCACTCGACGCTCGACCGGATCTGCGAGACGGCGGCCGAACTCGCCGACGCCCGCTACGCCGCGATCGGCGTCGTCGACGAGGAGGGCGAAGGGCTCTCGGACTTCGTCACCTTCGGTGTCGACGAGGCGGTCGCCCGCCGGATCGGGCGTCGCCCGGACGGGCACGCCGGGCTGCTCGGCGCGCTGATCCGCGAACCCGAGACGATCCGGCTGGCGGATCTGTCCAAGGACCCGCGCGCCGCCGGTTTCCCGCCGGGGCACCCTCCGATGCGGACCTTCCTCGGGGTTCCGATCCGGGTCCAGGGGGAGATCTTCGGCAACCTCTACCTGGCCGAGAAGAACGGCGGCGGCGAGTTCAACGACTACGACGTCCACATGGTCAGGGTCCTCGCCACCGAGGCCGGGATCGCCATCGGCAACGCCCGTCTCTACGAGGCCGCACGGCAGCGGGAGCGCTGGATCGACGGCTCGGTCGCGGTCACCACCGCCCTGCTCTCCGGCGGTGACGCGGACGACGCCCTCGCCGTGGTCGCCGAACAGGCCCGCATGCTCGCCGACGCGGCCGCCGGGATCGTGCTGCTGCCCGCCCAGGACGGCGGTCTGGAGATCGTCGCCGTCTCCGCGGACCGGCCGAGCAGCTCGCTGGGTGTGGTCATCCCGCCGGAGAGCCCCGTGGTGGAGCAACTGCTCGGCGGCGAGGCGGTCTTCGTGGACGACGCCTCAGGGGACCCGCGCATGATCAGCCGGCTGGCGTCCCAGTACGGGCCGAGCATGCTGCTGCCCCTGCACAGTGGCGGGAAGGTGCTCGGCGCGCTCGCCATGCCCAGGCTTCGGGGCGGCAGGCCCTTCACGGAGACGGAGCGGACCTTGGCCACGCAGTTCGCCTCCCAGGCGGCGCTGGCGCTGATGATGGCCGACGCCCAGCGTGACCGGGAGCGGCTCGCCGTCTTCGAGGACCGTGACCGGATCGCCCGTGACCTGCACGATCTCGTGATCCAGCGGCTGTTCGCCACGGGGATGATGCTGGAGAGCGCCCAGCGGAAGTCGATCGTGCCCGCGGTGCGCGAGGGTGTCGGCAAGGCCGTGGACGAGCTGGACGTGACGATCCAGGAGATCCGTACCGCGATCTTCGCCCTCCAGCAGGGGCCCACCGAGGCGCCGTCCGGGCTGCGCACCCGCGTGCTGCGGGAGATCAACATGGCGGCCGTGCCGCTGGGCTTCAAGCCCGCGCACCGGTTCCTGGGCGCGATCGACTCGACGGTCGGCGATCTCACCGGCAAGAACCTCATTGCCGCCCTGCGTGAGGCCCTCTCCAACGCGTTCCGGCATGCGGAGGCGACCCGGATCGAGGTCGTCGTCGACGCATCCGCCCGACTCCCCGACGGCGCCGCCGGGGTCCGGCTGTCGGTCGCGGACGACGGCGTCGGCATCCCGGAGGGCGGCCGGCGCAGCGGACTGCGCAACCTGGCGCGGCGCGCGGAGTCGCTGGGCGGGTCGAGCTGGTGCGGTCCGGGCCTAGGGGAGGACGGCGGCGGTACGACGGTGGTGTGGCAGGCGCCGCTCTAGGCGCGCCCGCTCCAGGCGCGCCCCGCTCCGGGTGCGCCCCTCTGAGGCGCGCCGCCCCGTTCCAGGCCCGCACCTCTGAGGCGCCCCGCCCCGCTCCAGGCGCGCCAAGCGCCCCGCTCCGGTTCTGGGGGCCGCTTCCGGGGGCCGCCGAGTCGGGTCCGGGTCCGCGGGGGGCGCCGCGCCTAGATCCGCGGTTCGTCGAGCGTGCCGGCGAGGATGCGCTCGATGACGACGGCGACGCCGTCCTCGTTGTTGGCGACGGTACGGCCGGAGGCGGCGGCGATCACGTCGGGGTGGGCGTTGCCCATCGCGTACGAGCGGCCCGCCCAGCTGAGCATCTCGATGTCGTTGGGCATGTCGCCGAAGGCGACGACCTCGTCGGCGGAGATGCCGCGCTCGGCGCAGCAGAGAGCCAGGGTGGACGCCTTGGAGACGCCGAGACCGCTGATCTCCAGGAGCGCGGTGGGGCTGGAGCGGGTGAACGAGGCGAGGTGTCCGGCGGCGGCGCGGGCGGTCGCCAGGAAGGCGTCGGGGTCGAGCTCCGGGTGCTGGGCGAGCAGCTTGATCACCGGGGCGGCCGCGCCGGGCTCCTCCTCGAAGAGCAGCTTCTCGGCGATCGCGACGGTGGCGCCCGGGTCGAGGAAGAAGGGCGGGTACAGGGGCTCGTAGTGGATGCCCGTGGTGAGCTCGACGGCGAAGGAGGTGCCCTCGGCGGCGGTGCGCAGCGCGGTCACGACGTCGAGCGCGACGCTCCGTTCCAGCGGTCGTACCTTCAGGAAGGTGCCACCCGCGTGCAGATCTACGACGGCCGCGCCGTTGGCGCAGATGGCGAGCCCGTGACCGTGGACATGCTCGCTGACGACGTCCATCCAGCGGGCCGGCCGCCCCGTGACGAAGAAGACCTCGATACCGGCCCGCTCGGCGGCGGCGAGCGCCGCGACCGTCCGCTCCGAGAGGGACTTGTCGTCTCGCAGCAGGGTGCCGTCGAGGTCGGTGGCGATCAGCCGGGGGGCCGGGGCGGCGGGGCGCGGAGCGTGGGGTGAGGTCACCGATCCATTCTTCCGCACCTCGTGCACGGGCGTGCGAGGGGGCGCACATCTGAGAGGACCGATTTCGTCAGCTCGCGTCCCGTCCGTAGACCCCGATCACCTCCCTGTTCGTCCACCCCATGCGCCCCGGTGCCGGGTGGGGTCGCGGGGTCCTCGCGCGTCGGGGAGCCGGTGCCGTCCGTGCCGGTGTGCGGGGCGGTCGTAGGCTCGTGGGTATGACCCTGCGCCTGAGCACCGTGATCCTTCCCGTCCACCGCTGGAACGAAGGCGGCCGTGACCGTTGGCGGCGAGCCGAGGAGCTGGGCTTTCATGCCGCGTACACCTACGACCACCTGTCCTGGCGGACCTTCCGTGACGGGCCCTGGTTCGGCGCCCTGCCCACGCTCACGGCGGCCGCGACGGCCACCGAGCGGCTGCGTCTGGGCACCCTGGTGACGTCGCCGAACTTCCGGCACCCGGTGACGCTCGCCAAGGAGCTGATCTCCCTGGACGACATCTCGGGCGGGCGCGTCACGCTCGGCATCGGCGCGGGCGGCAACGGGTTCGACGCCACCGCGCTCGGTCAGGACGCCTGGTCGCCCAAGGAGCGCGCGGACCGTTTCGGGGAGTTCCTGCCGCTGCTCGACCGGCTGCTCACCGAGGGGGCCGTCTCGCAGCGGGGCACGTTCTACTCGGCCGAGGAGGCCCGGAACATCCCCGGCTGCGCGCAGAGCCCGCGGCTGCCGTTCGCCGTCGCGGCGACCGGGCCGCGGGGGCTGAAGCTCGCCGCGCGCCACGGGCAGGCGTGGGTGACGACCGGGGACCCGAAGCTGTACGAGGAGGGCACGCCGGAGCAGTCGGTCGAGGCCCTCCGCAGCCAGATCGAGAAGCTCGGCAAGGCATGCGCGGAGATCGGCCGGGACGTGGACGAGCCGGACAAGATCCTGCTCACCGGGTTCACCCCGGATCGGGGCCGCCTGCTGGAGTCCGTGGACGCCTTCGTGGACTTCGCCGGCACCCACAGGGACCTCGGCTTCACGGAGATCGTGATCCACTGGCCGATCCCCGGCTCCGACTTCGCCGCCGATCAGGCCGTCTTCGAGAAGATCGCCATCGAGGCCGTCGCCCAGTTGGGCTGAGCGCGACCGATCGACGCACGGACGCGCGGACGTACGGAGGCACGAACGCGCGGACGCGCGGTGTCCGGGGCGCGGACCGCGCCCCGCGCACGGGCGCGCCGTGGACGCTGCGCGGGGGAGTTCAGCCGGGGAAGCGGAGGAACGCCGGCGGGACGGTGTCGGTCAGCCAGACCCCGTTGGCGCTGACGTGGAAGACGTACCCGGCGCGGTGCATCGCGCCGGCGTCCACGCTGAGGACGACGGGGCGGCCACGACGTGCGCCGACGCGGGTCGCGGTCTCGCGGTCGGGGGAGAGGTGGACATGGTGACGGGCCATCGGCCGCAGGCCCTCGTCCCGGATGGCGTCCAGGTGGGAGGCGACCGTACCGTGGTAGAGGTACGCGGGCGGTTCGGCGGGCGGAAGGTCCAGGTCCACGGTGACGGTGTGGCCCTGGCTGGCCCGGATCCGCGTTCCCTCGATCGCGAAGCGCTTCTTGTCGTTGGCGGCGACGACATGGTCCAGCTCGGCGCGGCTGATCGGGAAGCCGTGCTCGGCGGCTGCCCGCAGGAGGGTGTCGATCTCGGTCCAGCCGTTCGCGTCGAGGACCAGGCCGATCCGCTCGGGCTGGTGCCGCAGGTGTTTCGAGAGGTACTTCGACACCTTCACCGTGCGTCGCTCGTCACCGGCTCCTCGGCCGGGTCCTTCGTTGGATCTGTTCATGGCGTCAGGATGCCGGAGCTCTCCTCGGCCGGGCCATTGAATTGAGGCACGGATGTTTGATCCACAGTCAAGTCGAGTTATCCACAGGGGAATTGGCGATTCTGTGGACAACACCTCTTCCCTTTAGGGGTAATTGGGCTACTTAGTTTCCATGTGGGGGATTTGAGGCGAGCGTGTCCAATGTCCTTGTCTGTACCTCACGTTCGGCCGCGGCCGTGATGAATGCCGACACGTTCTCCACGCCAACGAGCCGCTGAACGGCCCGAATCGTTCCCGCCGGAAGCGCCACCGGGCGGGGCTCCTCGTCCCGCACCTTCGGAGGTTCGGCGGACAGGTGCTGCTGCAGATGACGAGTCGCGAACATCCGCATCGCACGGGCGAGTTCGGCGTCCACCGTCTGCTGGGCGAGCGGCCGGAGCCTGCGCACCATCGTCGCCGCCTCGGCCGCGTCCGCGTCCGTCGGCGGACGGTGCTCCAGATAGCGCGCGAAGACGTGCTCGGTGGTGAACTCCAGGAAACGCGAGGCGATGTGCTCGACCTGGACCCGAAGCTCCCTCAGATGACCGGAGATTGCCTGGAGCGGAACACCCGCCTCGTACAACTCCGCCGCCACCGCCAGCTCTTGGGGGCTCGGAACGAGGAACTCGTCCTCCCGGTCGGGCACCCGCTCCAGCACCCCGAGCTCGATCGCCTCCCGGATGGCGTCCTCGTCGGGCTTTCCGCCGAAGGTGGCGTCGAGCTCCGCCCGGGAGATCCGGTCGGCCTTCTCGTCGGTCCACGGACCGTCGACCTCGGCGACCAGACCCAGCACACCGCCCAGCCCGCGCCCGGCGTCCCACGCCTCCAGCAGCTCCTTGATGGAGGCCAGGGTGTAGCCGCGGTCCAGGAGGTCGGCGATCTGTCGCAGCCGGGCCAGATGCGTGTCCCCGTACACATTGGACCTGCCCCGGCGCTCCGGCCGGGGCAGCAGACCGCGATCCTGGTAGGCGCGGATCGTCCGGACCGTGGCGCCGCTGTGGTGGGCCAGGTCCTCGATCCGGTACTCCGACGGGGCCCGCCCGCCCCCGGACGACGGCCCGGCCGGCCCGGCCTGCCCCGAAGGCCCGGTCTGCCCCGCCTGTGCTGACTGCTCCGACAAACCCGCTCCCACCCGCTTGCTCCGGCTACGAGGGATGGTACGACCGCCGGCTCACGCCGGCGGCTCCAGCCGGGCTATCGCCCGCAGCGCCCTCGGCGCGAGCCGCGACAGGACGTGGGCGCCGCGTGCCTCAGGGGTGACGGGGACGACGGCCTGGTTGCGCACCACCGCCCGCAGGATCGCGTCCGCGACCTTCTCCGGCGGGTAGTTGCGCAGGCCGTAGAGGCGGGAGACCTTCTTCTGGCGGCGCTTCTGCTCCTCCTCGTCCGCTCCGGCGAACCGGGCCGTCGCGGTGATGTTGGTGTTCACGATGCCGGGGCATATCGCCGACACTCCGATGCCCTGGCCGGCCAGTTCGGCACGCAGGCACTCGCTCAGCATCAGCACCGCCGCCTTGGACGTGCTGTACGCGGGCAGGGCGCGCGAGGGCTGGAAGGCCGCGGCGGACGCGGTGTTGACGATGTGCCCGCCCTGGCCCCGCTCGGCCATCTGCCCGCCGAAGATCCGGCAGCCGTGGATGACACCCCAGAGATTGACGTCCAGGACCTTCTGCCACTCCTCCGTCGTCGTCTCGAAGAACGAGCCGGAGAGTCCGATGCCCGCGTTGTTGACCAGGACGTCGACGATTCCGTACTCGCTCGCCACCTTCGCGGCGAGCTTCTCCATGGCCTGCTCGTCGCTGACGTCGACGGTCTCGCCCCACGCCTCGGGCGCTCCGATCAGCCGTGACATCTCCGCCGTGCGCGCCGCGCCCTCACCGTCCCGGTCGACGGCGACGACCCGCGCCCCCGCCTCGGCGAAGGCGAAGGCCGTGGCGCGGCCGATGCCGCTGGCGGCGCCGGTCACCAGAACCAGCCGGCCGCCGAACCGCTCGGTGTACACCGGATCCGCCGGGCTCTGCGCCGCGGTCCTCGGTGCCTTGGTGGACGGATCCTCGTTCGCCCGGACGAACTCGCCGATCCATGAGGCCAACTGATCGGGCCGGGTGCGCGGGATCCAGTGCTTGCCCGGCAGGGAGCGCCGCGTCAGGTCCGGCACCCAGGTGGCGAGATCGTCGTAGAGACGCTCCGACAGGAAGGCGTCGCCGGTCGGCGTGATCAGCTGGACCGGCGCGTGCGCGTAGGCGTCGGCGCGCGGACGGCTCAGCCGCGCCCGGACGTTGTCCCGGTAGAGCCAGGCGCCGTTTGCCGCGTCATGGGGCAGCGAGGGCGTCGGATAGTCGCCCGCCGGGACCTTCTCGACCCGTTCGAGCAGCTTCGGCCACCGCTTGCCGAGCGGGCCCCGCCACGCGAGCTCGGGCAGGACGGGGGTGTGCAGCATGTACACGTACCAGGACTTGGCGCCCTGGCCGAGGAGCTGGCCGACCCTGCGCGGGGTGGGCCGGGTCATCCGCTGCTTGATCCAGTGGCCGAAGTGGTCCAGGGACGGGCCGGACATCGAGGTGAACGAGGCGATCCGGCCCTCGGTGCGCGGGACGGTCACGAACTCCCAGGACTGCACCGATCCCCAGTCGTGCCCCACCAGGTGGACGGGCCGGTCCGGGCTGACCGCGTCGGCGACCGCCAGGAAGTCGTCCGTCAGCTTCTCCAGGGTGAAGCCGCCGCGCAGGGGTGCGGGCGCCGTGGACCTGCCGTGGCCGCGGACGTCGTACAGCACCACGTGGAAACGCTCGGCCAGCCGGTGCGCGACCTCCGACCAGACCTCCTTGGAGTCCGGATAGCCGTGCACGAGCAGCACGGTCGGCCGGGTCTCGTCGCCCAGTTCGGCGACGCACAGCTCGATCCCGCCCGTACGGACCCAGCGCTCGCGCGCCCCCTTCAGCCCGGCCATCACACGTCCCTCCCGTTCCAGCGCCGCACGTGCGGCAGATCGTCGTCCAGCCAGAACGCGCTCTGCTCGGGGTCCTTGGAGTCGGTGACGACCAGGATCTCCTCGAACTTCGCGCCCGTACCCCGGAAGCCGAGGTGCGGCTCGACCGCCCACAGCCCCGGCCGGGGCGGATGGTCGGAGAACTTGTACGGCGACCACAGCGGCGACCAGCCGTCGCGATGGCCGTGTATCGCGTCGCTCGCGAGCCCCTTCAGCGACTGGGTGCCGAAGCCGAAGAGCGTGGGCGACCACCGGCGCTCCCTCACCCGGTCGATCTTGTGCGCGATCACGCCGAAGGGATAGGCGCGGTGCCGGTTGGCGTACCCCTGGCGGACCATGAGCCGGTCCACGTTCTCGTAGATCTCGCGCAGGGAGCGGCGCTCGCGCACCTCGCTCAGGATCAGCTCGCGGTGCGCCCGCAGATCGGTGAGGAGCTTGTCGTGGACCGGATTGAGGCCGAGACAGCCGGAGTACCCGATGTCCGCGGTGTAGCCCTTGTACACCGGGGCCATGTCGAGGATGAACGGCATCCCGGCCTCAAGGCGCCGGTTCGTGGGGAAGAACTGGAGCGGGATCCTGAAGTCGACGAAGGCGGTGCGGTCGCCGAACCAGGCGAAGGGCCGGTGGAACCAGTCCCGCACCCCCCGCTCGTGCAGCCAGTCCCGCTGCATCTTCGCGGCCTCGCGCTCGGTCACTCCCGGCTTCAGCTGGGCCGCGACGGCCTCCGCGCACTCGTAGGAGAGGCGCTGGACTTCCCTGAACCCCCGCAGCTCCGCGGTCGGTTCGCTTGTCACTGCAGAGGTCATGCCACCCGCCCGTCCGTGAGCGTATGCGTGCGCTACGCGGTCGTAACTTGACACTGATGAATGTGACAATGCTCGGCGGCTGCGTCAAGGGGTGTGCAGGACGCCTGTGGAAAACTCGGCGCGGAGGTCCGGCGAGCGACTTTGGTCGCGACTCCCTTACGGGTCCGTACACCTGGAGTCGGACAAAGAACGAGCCGTTGGGCTGACGACTGCTGTGGTGTGCGCCACTACCGTCTATGGCGTGACTGTGATCGCCACCGAAAGCCTCAGCAAGCGGTTCCCCCGGGTGACCGCTCTCGACCGGCTCTCCCTGGACATCGGGCCCGGTGTGACCGGACTGGTGGGTGCCAACGGAGCCGGCAAGTCCACGATGATCAAAATCCTGCTCGGACTGTCCCCCGCGACGGAGGGCCGCGCCGAAGTGCTCGGCCTGGACGTCGCCACCTCCGGCGCCCAGATCCGGGAACGCGTGGGATACATGCCCGAGCACGACTGCCTCCCGCCGGACGTCTCGGCGACCGAGCTCGTCGTCCACATGGCCCGGATGTCCGGCCTGCCCGCCTCCGCGGCGCGGGAGCGGACGGCCGACACCCTGCGCCACGTCGGTCTGTACGAGGAGCGGTACCGCCCCATCGGCGGCTACTCGACCGGTATGAAGCAGCGGGTGAAGCTGGCCCAGGCACTGGTCCACGACCCGCAGCTGGTCCTCCTCGACGAGCCGACCAACGGTCTCGACCCGGTGGGCCGCGACGAGATGCTCGGCCTGATCCGGCGGGTCTGGACGGACTTCGGCATCTCGGTGCTCGTCACCTCCCACCTCCTCGGCGAGCTCGAACGCACCTGTGACCACGTCGTCGTCATCGACGGCGGAAAGCTGCTGCGCTCCAGCTCCACCAGCGACTTCACGCAGATCACCACGACCCTCGCGGTCGAGGTCACCGACTCCGACACCCACCCCGACGGTGCCCAGGCCGTGCGCGCCGCGCTCGCCGCCGCGGGCGTCACCCTCCACGAGGGCGTCGAGGACGGGCTGCCCGGCGCCGGCCACATCCTCCTGGTGGAGGCCGAGGGCGAGGACACGTACGACCTCGTCCGCGACACCGTCGCCGACCTCGGCCTCGGACTCGTACGGATGGAGCAGCGGCGGCACCACATCGCCGAGGTCTTCCGCCCCGACGCCAAGCAGGAGGAGGTGCCGGCGCGATGAGCTCCCAGGCCCCCGAGACCACACAGATCCACAACATCGGCTACCGCAACTACGACGGGGTGCGCCTCGGCCGCGCGTACGCGCGCCGGTCGCTGTACTCGCAGTCGCTGAGGGGCGCGTACGGACTGGGCCGCAGCGCCAAGTCCAAGGTGCTGCCGATGCTGCTGTTCGCGGTGATGTGCGTGCCCGCGCTGATCATCGTCGCCGTCGCGGTCGTCACCAAGTCGTCGAAGCTGCCGATCGAGTACACCCAGTACGCGATCTTCCTCCAGATGGTGATCGCCATCTTCCTGGCCTCGCAGGCGCCGCAGTCGGTCTCCCGCGATCTGCGGTTCCGGACGATGCCGCTCTACTTCGCCCGTCCCATCGAGCGCGTGGACTACGTGCTCGCCAAGTACGGTGCGATGGCCTCCGCGATGTTCATCCTCACCGTCGCCCCGCTGCTGATCCTCTGGGTCGGCGCGCTCCTCGCCAAGATGGACTTCGCCGAGCAGACGAAGATGCTGGGCCAGGGCCTCGTCTCCGTGACGCTCCTCTCGCTGCTCTTCGGCGGCATCGGCCTCGTCATGGCCGCGCTCACCCCGCGCCGCGGCTTCGGCGTCGCCGCCGTCATCGCGGTCCTGGTGATCTCGTACGGCGCGGTCTCCACCCTCCAGGGCATCGCCTACGGCACGGACAACGTCGGCGCCGTCAAGTGGATCGGCCTGTTCTCGCCGATCACCCTCATCGGCGGCGTGCAGGACGTCTTCCTCGGTGCGCCCACCGCCGCCCCCGGCGGGGAGGCCGCCACGCCCGGCACCGGGGTCGGCGTGCTCTACCTGCTGGTCGTCCTCGCGCTGATCGCCGGCTCGTACGGAGTCCTGATGCGCCGCTACCGAAAGGTCGGGCTGTGAGCACGATCAACATCGACCACACCTCGCGGTGGTTCGGCAACGTCGTGGCCGTCAACGACATCACGATGACCATCGGCCCGGGCGTCACCGGCCTCCTCGGCCCCAACGGCGCGGGGAAGTCCACCCTCATCAACATGATGGGCGGCTTCCTGGAGCCCTCGACGGGCACGGTCACCCTCGACGGCGAGGCGATCTGGCGCAACGAGTCGGTCTACCGGCACATCGGCGTGGTGCCCGAGCGGGAGGCGATGTACGACTTCCTCACCGGGCGCGAGTTCGTCGTCGCGAACGCCGAGTTGCACGGCCTCGGCGCCAAGGAGGCCCAGCACGCGCTCGCCACCGTGGAGATGGAGTACGCGCAGGACCGCAAGATCGCGACGTACAGCAAGGGCATGCGGCAGCGCGTGAAGATGGCCTCCGCCCTCGTCCACGACCCGTCCGTCCTCCTGCTCGACGAGCCCTTCAACGGCATGGACCCGCGTCAGCGGATGCAGCTGATGGAGCTGCTCCGCCGGATGGGCTCCGCCGGCCGTACCGTCCTCTTCTCCTCGCACATCCTGGAGGAGGTCGAGCAGCTCGCCTCGCACATCGAGGTGATCGTGGCCGGGCGGCACGCCGCCTCCGGCGACTTCCGCAAGATCCGTCGGCTCATGACGGACCGGCCGCACCGCTATCTCGTCCGGTCCAGCGACGACCGGGCGCTCGCGGCCGCGCTCATCGCCGACCCGTCCACGGCCGGCATCGAGGTCGACCTCGCCGAAGGCGCCCTGCGCATCCAGGCGGTGGACTTCGGTCGCTTCACGGAACTGCTGCCCCGGGTCGCCCGGGAGCAGGGGATCCGGCTGCTGACGGTCTCGCCCTCGGACGAGTCCCTCGAATCGGTCTTCTCGTACCTCGTCTCGGCCTGAAAGGAGCCTGACCGATGTACAACCCCACAGTCGCCCGGCTCACCTATCGGGCCCTGCTCGGCCGCCGGCGGGCGCTGATCCTCTTCGCGCTGCCCGCTCTCCTGCTTCTGATCGCCGCCGCGGTACGGGCGTTCAACGGCGCCGACGACCAGGTCGCGGCCGACGTACTCGGCGGGTTCGCGCTCGCCACGATGGTGCCGCTGATCGGCGTCATCGCCGGAACGGGCGCGATCGGCCCGGAGATCGACGACGGCTCGATCGTCTATCTGCTGTCGAAGCCCGTGAAGCGGCCCTCGATCATCTTCACGAAGCTGATCGTCGCGATCGCGGTGACCATGGTCTTCTCCGCGGTGCCCACCTTCATCGCGGGCATGATCCTCAACGGCAACGGCCAGCAGGTGGCGGTGGCCTACACCGTCGCGGCGCTGGTCGCCTCCATCGCGTACAGCGCGCTCTTCCTGCTGCTCGGCACGGTCAGCCGCCACGCGGTGGTCATCGGACTGGTCTACGCGCTGGTCTGGGAGGCCCTGTTCGGCTCGCTGATCTCCGGGGCGAAGACGCTCAGCGTGCAGCAGTGGGCGCTCGCGGTCGCCCAGAAGGTCAGCGGTGAGGGCCTGGTCACCTCGGACGTCGGCCTGACGACGGCGGTGGCGCTGCTGGTCGGCGTGACGGTCCTCGCGACCTGGTACGCGGGCCAGAAGCTGCGGACGCTGAAGCTGGCGGGCGAGGAGTAGGAACGAGCAGGTGTCGTGAACCCGTGGCCGGGACCCGAACCGGGGCCCGCCCCCGGGGGCCGGCGGCGGCCCCCCCCCCCCCCGGCC
>NZ_JBEZNW010000045.1:0-54538 GCF_040653355.1 Streptomyces sp. NPDC047971
GCGGCCTTGTAGGTGCCGTCCTTGATGATCGCGTCCAGCGCTTCCTTCAGCGCGTCACGCAGCTGGGTGTTCTTCTTGTCCACCGCGATACCGAACGGGCCCGCCTCGATCTGGTCGCCGACGACCTCGAAGGCGTTCCCTCCGTCGGCCTTGCGCGACAGGTCGAGTGCCACCGGGTAGTCGTTGACGCCCGCGACGGCGCCGCCCGCCTTGACGCGGGTCTGGGCCTCGGCGTCGGTCGGGAAGGACTCGATCCGGATGGCCTGCTTCCCCGCCGCCTCGCACTCCTTGGACTGCGTCTTGACGACGTTCTCGAAGGTCGTGCCGCGCTGGACGGCTGCCTTCTTCCCGCAGAGATCCGCGACGGACGTGATGCGGTGCGGGTTGCCCTTCTGGACGTACACGACGGAGCCCGCGACGAAGTAGTCGACGAAGTCCACGCCGTTGCCGGTCTTCTGGCCCTTGTCGTCCAGACCCTCCTGCCGGGCCTTGGTGTCGCTCATCGACGACATGACGATGTCCTGCCGCCCGGAGGTGAGGGAGGTGATGAGGCTGTCGAACGTCCCGCTGGTGAAGTCGAACCTGACGCCGAGCTGCTGGGAGAGCGCCGCGGCGATGTCGGGATCGACCCCGACGATCTTCCCGTTCTCGATGAACTCCATCGGGGCGTAGGCGGCGTCCGTGCCGACCTTGATCACGCCGGCGTCCTGGTACTTCTTCGGCAGCTTCGCGAACAGGGGAGCGTCGCTCCGTGCGCCACCCGCCTGAGTGCCGCCGGAGTTCTGGCCGGAGCCGGTCTGGTCGCCACAGGCGCCCAGCAGGAGCGTGGCTGTGGCCGCGGCCACGGCGGCGGCGATCGCCTGATGGATCGGAATGCGTGCGGGCATGGGCGTGCTCTCTCTCGGGGATGGGGATGGGGATGGGTGGGGTGCGGTGGTGGCCGGGGCGATGCCCGGTGGTGCGGCCGACCGGGGCGCTTCCCCGGGGCCGGATGGTCGGGTCGTCACGGTGGCTCGATCGGCCGGGTGATGCGGTGGCCCGGACGGCGAAAGCCGTGACGGGGCCGGCCGGGTGGTGCGGCGGCCCGGACGGCGAAAGCCGTGACGGGGTCGGCCGGGTCGTTGCCGGTGTGTCAGTCGACGACGCGCAGCCGGGTGACGCCCAGGTCGAGTGCCCCCCGGACATGGCCGTTCGGGGCGGTCGCGGTCTGCTGGAGGAAGTGGACGACCTCGGCGGTGATGACCTCGCCCGGAAGGACGTTGGGGATGCCGGGCGGATACGCGGCAAGGGTGTCCGCGGAGATCCGTCCGACCGCCTGTTCCGCGGGCAGTACCCGGGTCGGGCTGAGGAACGCCTCACGCGCGGTCAGCTTCGCGGCGCCGGGGGCGGGCAGCCGCAACATGGCCGCCTGTTCTGTGCCGGTCGCGGTCAGCGGGGAGGGCAGCGTGTGCAGCGCTTCGAGGAACCGGTCGGTGTCGGGGACGAACCCCGCGCCGATGACGGCGACGATCGCCGCGTCCGTCGCCACCTCGACCATGATCTGGTGGTCCCGGAAGAGCAGGCGCCTGGCCTCGTGCCCCGTGATCCCGCCGGCCCTGGTGTCGATGGCGATCCGCAGCGGATCGGCGGCGACGATGTCGGGGAAGGCGTCGAAGCCGTCGCTCACCACGGTGAAGCGGCCCAACGCGCGCACCACCTTCCGCACCCTGTCCGCGGCCGCGACCGACGTGGCCGTCGCGCCCGTGTCGACCACGAGGGTCCTGCGGGCGAGATCCAGCGACGCTGTCAGCAGGGAGCTCGCGCTCGTGGACTGCACCAGCCGGAACGCCCGGTCCACGAGCGGTTCGAGCCGGTCGGCGAAAGGACCCTCGGCGACGTGCAGCATCGCCGACTGCGTCAGGCTGCCCGCGAGCTTGTGCGTACTGGAGGTCACCATGTCCGCGCCCAGGGCGAGGGCGCCCTCCGGCAGCGAGGGGTGGAACCCGAAGTGCGAACCCCATGCCTCGTCGACGATCAGGGGAACCCCCGCCGCATGGGCCGCGTCGGCGATGGCGCGCACGTCGGCCACCGCGCCGAAGTAGCTCGGCGAGACGATGTACACGGCCGCCGCGTCCGGCGTCCGCTCCAGCGCCGCCGCCACGTCCGCGGCGGTCACACCGTGCGCGATGCCCTGCGCGGGGTCGACCGACGGCTGGACGAAGACCGCGTCCATGCCGGACAGCACAAGACCGTCGATCACGCTGGAGTGCACACTGCGCTGCACGACGAGCGTCCGGCCGAGCGCGGGGGCCACCATCGAGGCGATCTGATTGCCCTGGGAGGCACCGTTGGTCAGGAACCAGGTGCGCCGCGCACCCCAGGCTTCGGCGGCCAGCGCCAGCGCCCTGTCGAGCGGCGTGTCCCGGCCGAGGTCGATGCCGTCGAGCAGCGGGGGGAAGTCGAGGGCCGTGATCCGTGAGCCGAAGAACCCGGCGAGGTCCGATCCTGAGGCGGCGGCATGACCGGGGACGTTCAGCCTCAGCCAGTCCCGGCCGGCGAGGGCGAGCACCGCCTCGGCGTAGGGGGCGGACAGCTGGCCGGAGCCGGAGCCGGGGCTGGTGGGGGAGAGGGTGCCGTGATCGGTCGTTCGCGTGTTCACCCCGGGAGCGTGACACGGCTCCAGTGATTGAGGAACGGTGGACTTTTCGTGACCCCTCCATAGGATCTCTATATGCTCGACGTGAGACATCTCCAGGTGCTCCGCTCCATCGCGCAGGAGGGTTCACTCGCCGCCGCCGGACGCGCACTGCACTACAGCCAGCCCACGATCACCCACCACCTGGCGTCCCTGGAGGCGCACTTCAACGCCCAGCTCGTCCAGCGCGGGCCGCGCGGAGCGACCCTGACCGAACTCGGCGAGGCTCTGCTGCCGCACGCCGAGGCCGTGCTCGAGCGCCTGCGCCACGCCGAGCTGGAGGTGCTGAACCTCGCGGAGCGCGGGATGCGCACCATCCACATCGGTACGTTTCCCACGGCCGGGGCCCTCCTGCTGGCTCCGGCGGTCAAACGCCTCCACCAACAAGGCGTCCACATCTCGCTCACCGAAGGCGAACTCCCGCTGCTGCTGCGTGGGTTGCGCACACGGGAACTCCAGGCCGCTCTCGTCTTCTCCCAGCCCGGCGACCGCCTCAACCTCGAGGAAGAGGTCGAGGTGCACCCGTTGCTGTCCGATCCGCTCCTCTTGGTCATGCCGGAGGACCACCCCTGCGCCGCGCTGGACCGGGTCCCCCTCGCCGAGCTGCGCGACACCGCGTGGGTGGGCGCCGCCGACCCGCACGACCCGTGCGACCGCGTGCTGGGATGGGCGTGCGCCCGCGAGGGCTTCGAGCCCCTGCACGTGATGCGCACCGACGACTACGCGGTGGTCCAGGGCCTCGTCGCGGCAGGGACGGGCGTGGCGCTCGTTCCCCGGCTCGCCCTCGGCGCGCCCCGCCCGGACCTGGTCGTACGGCCGCCGGCGGGACCGGCCCTGGCCCGGGAGATCAGCGTGGCCGTACTCCGCTCGACCTCGGCCAGCGCGGCCCAGGAGCTGGTCTCGGCGCTCCAGGAGCAGGCGGCCCTGATCACCGACCGCTGGGGCGCGGACTGACGGGCGCGGACTGACGCGATCCTCACGGACCGGCGGCGCCACCGCGAGGAAATCGCCCCCGGAACGCCAACCGGCCCGCTCGACGACGCCGAATCCCGCCCGCCCGCCTCGACGAGACGGCCCCCTGGGGATCCGTCGCTAGGGTGCTCCCGTGACCGACTCCGCGCAGCCGCCCCTGCTCTTCCTCGACGTCGATGGGCCGCTCATCCCCTTCGGCGCGGCGTCGGGGCGGTATCCGACCTATCCCCCAGGGATCGACCGGCTTGAGGCCGATGCGAATCCACTCCTGAGCAGGATCAATCCCGACCACGGGCGCCGGCTGGCTGCGCTGCCGTGTGAGCTGATCTGGGCCACGACGTGGATGGGCGACGCGAACGAGTGCGTCAGCCCTCTCCTCGGTCTCCCGCAGCTCGCCGTGGTGGTCTGGCCGGAGCCGTCGGATTCGGATGCGCAGGACGCCCGGAACGGGCTGCACTGGAAGACTCGCCCGCTGGTCGCGTGGGCATCGGGACAGCCGTTCGCCTGGGTCGACGACGAGATCACCGACGCCGACTGAGAGTGGGTCGCCGCCCACCACCGGGGAAGGGCTCTGCTCCACCGCGTCGACCCCCGCCGCGGTCTCACCGACGGCGACTACGACGTCCTCGGCGCATGGCTGCGGCAGCCGTCCTGACCCGACAACGACCCGCCGCCCACGCCCCCGTGACCCGAGGTCGGGACGCTAGGACGCGCCGGCGGACTCCCGATGGCGCCGGAACTCGAGCCTCTCGGGTCCCTCGGCTTCGAGACGTCCGGTCGACGACCAACCGCACGCCTCGTAGAACGCCACGGCTGCGACGTTGGAGGCGAAGGTCTCCAGGCGAATCTCCTCGTACGCGGCGAAGAGAAGCTGCTCGGCCTTCGTGAGGAGCAGTTTCCCCAGCCCCTGACGCTGGCGGGCCACGTCGATCATCAGCAGGTCGACGGTGGACTCCTCGGCGATCAGCAGCCCGACGAGATCCTCGCCTTCCTCCAGGCAGTGGAGGCGCCCCTCGCGGAAGTGCGACTCGATGTGGTCGTCGGAGGCCCCGCTGTCGATGAACCAGTCGACGCCCTCGTCTCCGAGGAACGACCGGTATCGCGCGTCGATGGTGCGCCGGGCAAGGTCTTGCAGGGCCGCGACGTCCTTCTCCAGGGCAGGACGGAGGACCGGGACCGGCCGGGGCAGCGACATGCGGGCACTCCAGACGGGGCGTATCGGGACGGTTGGACCACGTCAGTCTGCCAGCCCGTCCGCCCGCCGCGGCACGCCGGCCTACGGGGGACGCACGACGGGCACCCCCGCCGCGGCACGCCGGCCTGCGAGGGACGCACGACGGGCACCCCTGATCGAAGACCGCAGCTCAGGAGGTCACGGCAGAGGAGACGATACGGAGGCGAGCCTCCTCATCGCGCCCGCCCGGATCAGTGGCGGTCGCGCTTGAGGGAGTCCTTGATCCCCTCGGCGCGCTCACGAACGCCCTTCACCGTCTCGCGGATCTTGGTCTTCGCCTGGTCGGTCCTGCCCTCGGCCTCGAGCCGCTCGTTGCCGGTGAACTTTCCGGCGACCTCCTTGAGCTTGCCCTTGGCCTTCTCCATGGCGCTGCTCATGGCCGTCACCCTTCTCCGGAGGATCGGCTGCACCGTCCACGCTAAGCCTGGGCGAGCCCGGATGCTCGCCGACGCCTGCTGACGCCTGTGACCGCGGACCATGGGGACGGGTCCCCAGGGCTGCGAAGGCGGCGAGGACCGAGAGCGCGGCGAGGAACGCGAACAGCGCCGGGTAGCCCCCGAGCGGACGGGCCAGGACCGCACCGGCGAACGGGGCGAGTGCGGCCGCGGCGTGAGCCGGCGCGCCGAGGAGTCCGGAGAGCCGGCCGTAGTGAGCCGTACCCCAGCGGTCCGTGACGGCGGTGGCCTGCAGGAGCGTGAGGTTGCCTCGGACGACGCCGGCCAGTACGGACGCGGCGATGAGGACGGCGTACGGGCCGGCGACGGTCGCGAGGGCCGCGGTGGTGAGGCCCCCGAGCCCGACGAGCGTGACCGAGCGGGCGGTGACGCCGAGGCGGCGGGCGAGGGGGGCGTACAAGGTGCGGCCGAGGGTCTGTCCCGCACCGCCGAGACCCAGGGCCCACGCGGCTTGGGTGGTGCTGTAGCCGCGTTCCAGGAAGAGGGGGACGAGACAGATGACGACGGCGTACATCGCGAACGCGGAGAGGGTGAAGGCGGCGGCCAGCATCCAGAACGCCCGGCTGCGCACGACTCCGCGGCTGCCGTCGGTGACGTGGGGAGGGCTCGCGGGCGCCGGTGGCCACGGTGCTCTCAGGGCGAGGGCGTGGGCCGGGACGGTCAGGACCGCGAGGACGCCGGCGAGCACCCCGTAGGTGGCGCGCCAGGACATGTGGTCGGCCAGAATCGCGGTCAGAGGCGCGAAGACCGTGGAGGCGAGTCCTCCGGCGAGGGTGAGGATCGTCAGCGCGCGGACGTGGTCAGGGGCCCACCAGCGGGTGAGCGCGGCGAAGGCGGGCTGGTAGAAGGTGGCGGCCATCGCTGTTCCGGCGAGCAGCCATCCGAGCGTGAAGACGGCCGGGGTGGGGGCCGCGGCCACCGACAGCAGGCTCAGGACGCCGAGGACGGAGCCCGCCGTCATGACGAGACGGGGCCCCCGGTGGTCCAGGACACGGCCGACGGGGATCCCGGCCAGGGCGGAGACGACGAGGGCGGCGGAGAATGCCGCGGTGGTCGAGCCGGCGCTCCAGCCCGTGTCGTCGACGATGGCCGGGTTGAGGACGGGAAAGGCGTAGTAGACGATGCCCCAGCTCGTGATCTGGGTGAGGCAGAGCGCGGGGAGTACGGCGCGGGGCCGCGACCGGTCCCCCGTTCCGGTCGCGGCCCCGTTCGCAGGGGTGGGAGAGCTGGTCACGGGCCGCAGGAGGGCGCCGGAGTGGTGGTGCCGAGCGGGATGAGCGCGGGGGCGGGGGCGCAGCAGCCGCCGCCGTCGGCGGCCTCCTCCGTCTGCGGCTGCTCGAAGAGGCCGGCGCCGCCGCAGACCCCGGTCTCGGGCAGGACGAGCTCGACGCGCTCGGCGGACTCGTGGTCTCCCGCGATGGCGGCGACGACGGAGCGGACCTGCTCGTATCCGGTGAGCGCGAGGAAGGTGGGGGCGCGGCCGTAGGACTTCATGCCGACCAGGTACACGCCCCTCTCGGGGTGGGAGAGCTCCTTGACGCCGTGCGGGTAGACCGTGCCGCAGGAGTGCTGGTTCGGGTCGATCAGCGGCGCCAGCTCGACGGGAGCCTGGAGTCGCTCGTCGAGGCCGAGGCGGAGTTCGTCGAGGAAGGTCAGGTCGGGGCGGAAGCCGGTGAGGACGATGACCTCGTCGACCGGGCCGAGCCGGCGGCCGTCCTCGGCCAGCAGGACGAGACGCTCGCCGTCACGCTCGAACTCCTGCGTGCGGAAGCCGGTGACGGCGTCCGCATGCCCCTCGTCGACCGCGGCCTTCGCGGCGAGGCCGAGGGCGCCGCGGGCGGGAAGCCGGTCGGCGGTGCCGCCGCCGAAGGTGGTGCCGGAGATGCCGCGACGCAGGATCCAGGTGGCGTGCGTCCCGGTGCCGTCCTCCGACCTCGCCAGGTCGGCGAGGGACGCCAGGGCGGTGAAGGCGGAGGCGCCGGAGCCGATCACGGCGGTGCGCCTTCCGGCGTAGCGGGCGCGTTCGGCGGGGTCCTTCAGGTCCGGTACGCGGTAGGAGATCCGGTCGGCGGCTGCACGCTCACCGAGCGCGGCGAGTCCGTCCCCGCCTGCGGGGCCCGGGATGGCCCAGGTGCCGGAGGCGTCGATGACGGCGCGGGCGAGGATCCTCTCCTCGCGGCCGTCGGCGGAGGTGACGTACACCGTGAAGGGCTGGGTCTCGCGATCGGCGTCGACGATCCGGTCACGGCCCGCGCGGGAGACACCGGTGACCCGAGCCCCCGTGCGGACGCGCTCGCCGAGGACGTCGGCGAGGGGCTGGAGGTACAGCTCGGCCCAGTCGCCGCCGGTCGGGTACGTCGCCGGGTCCGGCTTCACCCACCCTGTGGGAGCGAGCAGCTTCTCCGCCGCCTGGTCGGTGAGCTCGCCCCAGGTGGAGAACAGCCGCACGTGTGCCCACTCGCGCACCGCGGCACCCGCCTGTGCACCGGCCTCCAGGACCAGCGCATCGAGGCCCCGGTCGACGAGGTGCGCGGCCGCGGCCAGACCGGCCGGCCCGGCCCCGACGACCACGACGGGCAGATGCTCGGTGGCGGTGGCGGTCATGACGAGTCCCCTTTGTTTCGACGTTTGTCGATCTCCTGGGCCCAGCATGGCACTGGTATCGATGAGCGTCAACATAGACGTTCATCGATGCAGTGGTTGGTGAGGGTCCGCGCGTCATCGCACCCCCGGGGGTCTGGTTCGACGTGTGTCAACATAGACGTATGTCGAATGCCAAGGTGCTGCCGCTGCTTGAACCCGAGGTCGAGCCCTGCTGCCCGCCGCTGAACGAGCGTCCCCTGACGGTGGAGGAGTCCGAGCGGACCGCGCTCATGTTCAAGGCGCTCGGCGATCCGGTGCGGCTGCGCCTCTTCTCGGCGGTCGCCTCGCACGAGGGCGGCGAGGCGTGTGTCTGCGACATCTCCGATGTCGGGGTCTCCCAGCCGACGGTCTCCCACCACCTGAAGAAGCTGAAGGACGCCGGCCTGCTCTCCTCCGAGCGGCGCGGCACCTGGGTCTACTACCGCGTCGAACCCGCCGTCCTCGCCGCCATGGGACAGCTGCTCACCACGGCCGCCGGGGCCTGAGGGTCCGGGTTCCGTCCCCCACCTCCCGGTTCCGTCCCCCACCTCCCGGTTCCGCCCCCCACCTCCCGGTTCCGTCCCCCACCTCCCGGTTCCGTCCCCCTGCCCCGCCGCGGGGTGCGGACGCGCGGGGCCGGACGGCGCGCGGCAGCCGGTAGCCGCCGCCTCCGCGGCCGCTCGTCATTCGGCGTGCGCCCCGCCGGGCCTGAAGATGACGGCGACCAGGGCCAGGCCCACGGCCGCGCCGATGAGCTGCATGCCGATGAAGGCCGGGACGGACCCGGGGGCGATGCCCGCGAAGGTGTCCGTGAAGGCGCGGCCGATGGTCACCGCGGGGTTCGCGAAGGACGTGGACGAGGTGAACCAGTAGGCAGCACCGATGTACGAGGCGACCGCGACGGGTGCGTGACGGAGCCGATCCGTGCGGGCCAGGCCGAAGACGAGCAGGATCAGGCCGGCCGTCGCCACGACCTCGCCGAGCAGCAGATTGCCCGCCGAGCGGTCGTGCGTGGACCACCTCACCAGCGGCTCGCCGAACATCGCGTCCGCCAACACGGCGCCCGCGATCGCTCCGACGACCTGGGACGGCACATAGACGGCCGCTTCGCCGGCGTTCACTCCCGCACCGCCGCGGCGGGCCGTCCACCACTCGGCCAGAGTGACCGCCGGGTTGAAGTGCGCACCCGAGACCGGCCCGAGGAGGGCGATCAGAACGCCGAGGCCGAAGACGGTGGCGGTGGAGTTGGCGAGCAGCTGCAGGGCGACATCGTCGGTGAGTCGGGTGGCCTGGATGCCGGATCCGACGACGATCGCCACCAGGGCGGCGGTGCCGACGAGCTCGGCCGCGGCTCGTGAGGCGAGCGGAGTACGGGGCGGGGTGGCGCCGGGTGCGGGCTGCGGCGACGTGTCGGCGGCTATGGCGTCGCTCGCGGCGGGCTCGGTGGCGGTCACGGGCGGGGTCTCCTCGGGCAGGTGGGGCGAGCGGCTACGGGCAGGCTCTCTTGGCTTCGGCGTTGGCGCGTGCGGTCTGGGCGAGGGCGGCGAACTGCCCGGCCAGGGACTCGATCACCTCCGGCCGCAGCCGGTAGTAGGTGAACCGGCCGCAGGGTTCCGTCTCGACGACCCCCGCCTCGCGCAGCACCTTCAGGTGGTTGGAGAGGTTGGTCTGCCTGGCACCGGTCTCCTCCACGAGGTGTGTGGTGCACAGCGTCTCGCGGGCGAGCAGGGTCACGATCCGGAGGCGCAGGGGATCCCCCAGTACCCGGATCAGATCAGTGTCGACTGACGTCATCATGGGCTGATACTGTCACATCACTTCCGGCTGATACCAGCTACGGCTGACCTCATGAAACCCGCAGGCGACGCTCCTCGCCGCGACCGCGCCGTCCCCGAGGATGAACCGATGACCGTTCCCGTCGCCTCCGTACTCTTCGTCTGCGTCCACAACGCCGGCCGTTCCCAGATGGCCGCCGGATTCCTCGGCCACCTCGCCGGAGACCGGATCGAGGTCAGGTCCGCCGGCTCCGTCCCGGGCGACCAGGTCAACCCCGCAGCCGTCGCGGCCATGGCCGAGGTCGGCATCGACATCTCCGACCGGAAGCCGAAGGTCCTCACCACCGAGGCGGTCCGGGCGTCGGACTACGTGATCACCATGGGCTGCGGCGACGCCTGCCCGGTCTTCCCCGGCAAGAAGTACCTCGACTGGGCCCTCGAAGACCCGGCGGGTCAGGGCGTCGACGCGGTCCGCCCGATCCGGGACGAGATCAAGAACCTCGTCGACGCGCTCATCGCCGAGATCGACGCGAAGCGGCAGGCGTGACCCCGGCCGCCGGCCCGGCCGCCACCACCGGCGACGTCTGACTGCTCGCCGCGGGCACCACGACGACCAGGCCGGGCCGCAGGCGCGCGGGCACCACGACGACCAGGCCGGGCCACAGGCGCGCGAGCACCGCTCGGCGCCCATGCCACGTCGTGCCGAAGCGTCAGGGAGTCGCCAGGGCAGGGGTGTCGAACGGGTCGTAGTGGATGCGGTCCGGGGACGTGCCGCCGAACGTGAGCGCCTCCCTGGCCGAGGCGACCATCGGAGCCGGACCGCTGAGGAAGGCGTCGTGGTGGTACCACGGCCCGAACTCGGCCAGGACCTGCGGCAGGGACCCCTGGATGCCGGGGATGTGCTCGTCGGAGATCGCGCCCCGCACCGTGAGCCAGTGATGCCGCTGCGCCATGCGCAGCATGTCGTCCATCCCGTACAACTCGGCACCGGTGCGGGCGCCGAGGAAGAGATTCACCTGGTGCCGGCCGCCGCGCCGGGCGACCTCCTCGATCAGCGCGCGCATGGGAGCGAGGCCGGTCCCGCCGGCGACACAGAGCAAGTCGCTGTGGACGGCGGCGTCCAGCACCATGTCACCCATCGGGGCGCCCAGATGGATCACGTCGCCCACGGCGGCCCGATGCACCAGCGCGTTGCTGACGGCGCCGCCCGGCACGGCCCGTACGTGGAAGGTGAGGGTGCCGTCCTCGCGGGGCGCGTTGGCGGGGGAGTAGTAGCGCCACTGCTTGGGATGCCAGGGAGTCTCGACGCTGACGAACTGACCGGCGGCATGCTCGTACGGGATGTGGGGCCGCAGAGTGACCTCGGCGATGCCGGGCCCGCAGGGGACGAGGCGCACGATCGTGGCGGGCCAGACGGCGGGCCGTTCGTCCGCGTCCTGCTCGGCGGCGCTGATCATGGCGTCGGCGACCGCTCCGTACGCCTTGGTCCAGGCGGCGGCGATGTCCTGGGTCCACGCGGGCCCGGCGTAGCGGGCCAGGGAGGCGAGGAGGCATTCACCCACGGCGGGGAAGTGCGCCCGAAGCGCGCCGAATTTACGATGGTCACGCCCCAAGTGGCCGCAGAACCGACCCAGGTTCTCCGGATCGTCCACCAGGTCGACGATGCGCAGCAGGGCGCGCAGCAGGCGGCCGCGCTGGGTGTCCATCCCCGGCGGGAACATCGGCCGCACCTCGGGGTAGCGGGCGAAGAGGATCGCGTAGAAGTACACCGTCATGTCCGCGGCGAGGGGCTCGACCACCGAGACGGAGGCGCGGATGAGTCCGATCTCGTGGGCCGACAGGGGCGGTTCGACGGCCTCGGGCTCGACGGCGGACTCGGCCGGGACGGGTGCCGGACCCTCCGGGTGGGGGTCGACGGGCGCGTCGGCAGGGCGTCTGATCCGGAACCTCAAGGGATCAGAGCTCCGTCCCCCGGTATTCGCGATGGCAGGAGCCGAGGGGATCGCGGGGTGGCGGCGCGGGCGGAGAGGCGCCCCCGATGCGGGCTGAGGGCGGGGACTTCACTGGCGGGCATGGGTCCTCATCACGGGGCGGGATCAATTAAGCGGACTGAGCAGCTCCGGACGGTACCTGATCAAGGAGGTACTCAGAAGTAGCCCCCAGTACGGGGCACGGCCGCTCCGTCGTGCCCCGTGCCCAGCCCTCCACCGCCGTCGGCGACCCATGCCCGTGCATGTCAGCGAGGTGGCATCACCCGGCGGAACCCCCGGGAACCCGTGACCCGACATCCAGATGGGCTGCGATGCGTGTGATCGTCCGGGCGTTGTCCTCGAACAGGTGCGCCTGCATGCCGGCCGCCCGGGCAGCCTCGACGTTGACCGCGACGTCGTCGATGAAGAGACAGCTCTCCGGCGACACGTCCAAATCGGCGCAGGCCGCCTCGAAGGCGCGCGGGTCGGGCTTCTCGACGCCGATCTCGTGCGAGTAGACGATCCGCTCCACCAGCTCGTCGAACCGGTACCGCGCGGTCTCCCGCTCCCGGGCGCCGACGAAGCTGTTGCTCAGGATGCCCAGCCTGCAGCTGCCCTTCAACCCCCGCACGTAGGTGATGAGTTCCTCGTTCGGTGTCCCCAGGTACTCCGCCCAGAGGTCGGCCATGAAGGACCGGACGTCAGGCGCGTCGAGACCCAGGCGGGCCGCCACCTGCCCGTGCACCTCCCGCTCGCCGATGCTCCCGACGCTGCCGGCCCGCCACACGTCGCGCATCCGCTCGTTGACCGTGCCCGGCGGAAGCTCCAGCCGCTCCTCCCACCGCCGCACCCACCCCGTCTCCGGCGTGATCTCCAGCACCCCGCCGATGTCGAGAATGACACAGGTCGCCGTCATGCCCGCCCCCTCTTCGCCCTGCCCGCCGGTGAGCGTGCGCCGCCCGCTCACGTGATCGATGGAGACACTGTCGGCTCTCCCCCGGGGGCGGGGTCAAGCGATCTTGGACGCTTGTGGCAGGGCTGTTGCGGGCCGCCGGGGTCGGTGGGGTCTACAGCCGCCCGCCGTGGTGGGCGTACAGGTCCAGCAGACGCACACGGGCGGAGAAGAGACGGTGGGCGAGCAGCTGCCCGACGACGTGACCCAGCGCGGAGCCGAAGCTCGGGTCGGCGTCCATCATCATCCGTATCGTCACGGCGTCGAACTCGTCGGCGCGCACCCGCGTCATGGCCTCGGCCCCGAAATGCCAGCGGAACGGTTCGAACAGCCATGACCAGCCGAGCAGTTCGCCGGTGCTGACGCTGTCGATCACCGCCGGCCGCCTGCCGGGCACGCGGACGTCCAGGGTGGCCGTTCCGGTCCGCACGATCCAGAACCGATCGGCGTACGCGCCTTCCTCGAACAGTCGCGTCCCTTCGGGGAAGTCCACCGGACGCGCATGCCGCATCAGGGCGTCACGGTGATCTGCGGACAGAGCTGCGGTGAGCCGTGGGGGCGTACGAGTGCTCATGGGGGCCTCCTCATCCGTGTCCGCTTCCAGTCTCCGCCGATGCCGCGCACACGGGAAAGTCCGGACGGCCCGATCTCCGGAGAATCCCTTCTGACCTGCGAGAACATGCCGCCCGGCCAGCCGGTCCCCAGGCCCTCGGTGCCGCTCGCAGGGCGCTACATGCGATCAACGACGGACAGGGCGATCATGTATGTGCCGGCTGTCCGTCCGGGGACGCGCCGCTCGGCGCGGAGCGCTTGTTCCCGCCGACCCGCCCCCGGTGCCGGAGAGTCGCACGGCGCGATCCGAGGAGAACGATCATGGACGACTATCCGTTGCTGAACGTGTTCTGGACCGTCATGTGGGTGTTCCTGTGGGTCATGTGGTTCATGCTGCTCTTCCGCATCATCGGCGACATCTTCCGGGACGACGCGTTGAGCGGCTGGGGCAAGGCGGGCTGGACGGTGCTCGTCGTCATCCTTCCCTTCCTCGGATGCTTCGTGTACCTCATCGCCCGAGGCAAGGGGATGGGGCAACGCGAGCTGTCCCGGGCACGTCACAACGAGCAGGAGTTCCAGGAGTACATACGGGCCGCCGCCACCGCCACCGGCGGGACGACCGATCACGCCGAGGCGCTCGGCAAGCTCGCCGACCTCAAGAACAACGGCGACATCACGGCGGCCGAGTACGAGCAGGCCAAGCAGAAGGTGCTCGCGAGCTGACGGCGGACGAGCAGGCCCAAGTCGTCGCGTGATGCGGCCTGTCGCGTACGCCGCCGGCAGGGCGGCGACCTGCCGAGCATCCGGACGAGCGGCGCTGCCGGGCATCCCGCCGGGCGGCGCCGCAGCCCCGGCCACTCGCGGCTAGTCCCCGGGTGTCCGCCCTGCGAAGCCGCCGCCCCGTGGGGTGCCCAGCAAGCGCGGGAACGGCCCCGACGTGGCCGCCACCTGCCCGAGCGCGATGCCCCCGACCACCACACAGCAGGCTGCGAGCAGCCAGGAGAGCAGGGTGAAGACATAGCCGAGGGATCCGAACTGGGCGAGGCTGCGCTCCATCGCCTTCGGCAGGAACATCCCCGACACGTAGACGTACGTCACCGTGCCGAACCCCGTGAGCACACCGCCGGGCAGCAGAGGCGCCCACCCGATGCGCCCGCCGAGCAGCAGATGCTGCGTCCACCACCACAGCAGCACGGCCGTCGACAGCGAGAGCAGGACGCCGAGCCGGCTGCCGGCGCCGAAGCCGTGACGCAAGGGAGCCTGGAACAGCACGGCGAGGAGCCATCCCACCAGCCATACGAGCCACCGCCAGGCGCTCAGCCGCGCACCGGCCCGGGGCAGATCCCAGCATCGCTCGCAGACCTGTTGCAGAGCGCGGCTCACCGCGGTCGCGGAGACGAGCAGGACGACGACTCCGACGGCCCCGAACGCGTCCTTCGTCACGCCCTGCGCCGCGAACGTCTCCTCGATGGTGTCGACCGGCGCGTTCTCACCGAACAGGGACTGGACGGACTCGGCCAGCACATCCTTGACCCGCTTCGGAGCGAACGCGGCCACGACGATGAGCAACGGCAGCGCGGCGAGGAACGTCTGCGCCGCCAGCCGCGCACCGGCGTCCATCCAGCGCACGGTGACCAGACGGGCAAGGATCCGGGTGACCACGGGCGTCCGCTGGGGAAACTCCTGGACCGATCGGGCCCAGTCTCTGAGCTGCTGACGATTCACGGTCCATTCCTCGCACAGAGCGGGTCGTCGACGGCTTCAGCAGCTCGCGCCGTGCGCGCCTCATCCGGGTGAATCGCGGCCGCCGTCGCCGAGCGGCGCCGGGCGTGAACCGCGTGAGCGATACGGACGGACGAGGCCCCACCTGCGACGGTCCCGCGGAGGGCCGGGGACGCGGGGTGTTTGGCAGACGATTCGGCGGTGAGGCGAGAGGCACGGAACTCGTGACGTGAACGACTCATCGACTGGGGAGCCATGGAGAGCCTTATTCGACTGGCGCTCGTGCTGGGCGGCTCGGCGCTCGTGACCTACGCCGCCGGCCGTGTGACAGACCTGCTGCTGCGACATGCGGACGCCCGCCATCCCGAGACCCCGCTCTGGGGCCTGCTGCGCCAGTGCCGCACACCGCTGTACGTCGTCCTGTTCACCGCGCTGCTGAGGTGGACCCACCGCGCCGTGGAGTGGGAGCCGCTGCGGGAACACCGGGCGGCGGTCCTCCACATCTTGCTGCTGTGCCTGATCGGGGGCGGCGCCTGGCTGGCCGTACGCGTGGCGTCGGCCACCGTCGAGTCGTCCTACGCGCGCTACGCGGGCCGGTCCCGCGACCCGGCACGGGTGCGCCGGGTCCGTACCCAGGTCACGCTCATCATGCGCGTGGTGGCCGTCGCCGTCGGCGTGATCGCCACGGCCATCGCCCTGGTCACCTTCCCGTCGTTCCGCGCCCTCGGGACGTCGCTGCTCGCCTCGGCCGGCATCATCGGCATCGTGGCCGGTGTCGCGGCGCAGTCGACGCTCGGGAACCTGTTCGCCGGCTTCCAGATCGCGTTCGGCGACATGGTGCGCATCGGCGACACGGTCGTGGTCGACGGCGAATGGGGAGTCGTCGAGGAGGTGACGCTCACCTTCCTCACCGTACGGACCTGGGACGAGCGTCGGGTCACGCTGCCCGTCTCGTACTTCACCTCCCGCCCGTTCGAGAACTGGTCGCGCGGCGGATCCGAGATGACCGGCACGGTCTTCGTCCACTGCGACCACTCCACGCCCGTCGAGCGGATGCGCGCCCACCTCCGGGACTTCCTGGAGACCTGCCCCACCTGGGACCGCCGGGGCTGGGACCTGGCCGTCACGGACACGTCCCCGACGGGCATAACGATCCGCGCGCTGGTGACCGCGAAGGACGCCGACGACGTGTGGACCACGCGCTGCGCGGTGCGCGAGGAACTCGTCGCCTGGCTCAGCCGCGAGCACCCCGACGCCCTCCCGCGCATCGCCACCATGCAGGTGGAGGGAGCGGGAGCCGTGCCCGAGGCTCGGGACAGCAGCGCCCACTGACGGGCACGGAACGCGGCAGGGGCCCGAGCGGGCCGACCGCGCGCGACGCGCAACCCCGGCAATGAGCTCTACGAGGTGCGGAGGGACCTCAGACGATCGGCGATGTCGTACGAGTCGAGGCGCAACGACCGGATCTCGTGGATCAGGTCGCGCCACGGCTCGAACGACGTGTCCACGTGGTGACCGGAAGCCTCCAGATAGGAGATGGCGATGCCGTAGCCGTAGAGCTCGTTCCGGGCCGGGAGCGGGCGCAGCAGCACGCATCCCTCCAGCAGCACGGCGGCGCGCCAGAAGGCGTCCGGGTCCGCGTGGTCGAGCCGGGGGGTGTTCACCCGGTGGCGGGCCGACATCGCGACCAGCACCGAGAGGTCGTTGACCGTGAGGTCCTTGCGCAGAATGGCTTCCTGACGCTCCAGGAGCCAGCGGTGGTCGATGTGCAGATCCACAGGGTCAGGCCGCCCGCTGCGTCTCGTGCTTCGTCACCGACGGAAGCCCGCCGAATTCGGCGTCGAACCGGTCCATGACCCCTGGCGCGCTGATGGCGCGACGGAACGCGGCCGTGGCGGTGTCCTGCAGCCGCTCCTGCTCCTTCTCGGCGGCCACCTGCGCGAGGTAGTCCTTCATGGACATCCCCGCGTCGTCGGCCAGGGCCTTGAACCGGTCCCGAGTAGCGTCGTCGATCTTGACGGTCGTGTCTGCCATGGATTGAGTATGCCGTGCGGTATACGGCGGCGGCTACCCCCTGGGGCCGTGTATCCGACCGCCGGGGTGGCCGCCGGCAGCCGCTCGGGGCGCATCCGACTTCCGTCGCGCCGCGACGGAGCACGGCTTCCGCGGTGCTTCAGCGAGAGTGGCGTCGGGATTCGGCGCGGCGACACCGCCCCCGCTGACGGAGGCGGTGGAGTGCGCGATCAGACCGCGGTGGTGATCAGGTCGGTCAGGGGCTGGGCCGAGTCCGTCCCGGAGTGGCCGAGGGGTGCGTCGAAGCTCCAGACGAGGAAGAGCAGGAAGACCACGAGGGCGCTGAAGGTGGTGGCCAGGAGCAGTTCGCGTGCGGAGCGGCGGATCTGCAAGGTGTAGAGCAGGCCGAGTGTGACCATGGCCCCGGCGACAAGGCCGATCCACAACGCGGCGGGAAGGGTCGTGCCGGCCGTGTCCAGGCGCTGGTGACGGGCGTCGTCCGCCGCCGCCACCTGGTCGAGGAGCGGCTGGTACGCCTGCGCCTGGAGTTCGTCGGCCGGGGTGCGGTGAGCGATGTCGCTCCGGATGCGCCCCAGCAGTTCGGCGCCGGTGCCGTCGACGGGCGCGCCGTCCTTCAGGGCGGGCCACTCGGATGTGACGGCATGGCGGGCGTACGCGTCGATGTGGCCCTTGATCTGCGTCCGGAAGGAGGCCGGGTAGACGTCGAGGCGCTGGTCGATCTCGTACAGGGCCTGAGCCTCGCGCTGGACGGTGTCCTCGGCCGCGTTACGGGCTTCCCACACGCCGGCGATCGCCAGACCGAGCACGATGGCGTAGACGACGCCGACCATCATGACCATGTACTCCAGCACGTCCGGCGTCTCGGAGGTGTCCTCGTCCGCTGCCACGCGGCGGTGCCGCACGACGGTCGCCGTGACGACGAGAACGCAGACCAGGACCGAGGCCAGGGTGTAGACGAGCCATTCCGGCATTGCACAACTCCAGGACGAGCGAAGCGATGTGTACGAACGAGGTGGCAGGCGCGGCGGGCCGGTCGCGGACCAGTCGGCCCACCGGGGAGACGCTGGTCAGCCACGGGCGCGGCGGCGCGACCCCGGCCGCAGCGCGGCGGCGGCCAGAACGGCCGGCAGAGTGACCACGACCGTGGACATGGTCATCGACATTCCGGCCGGCGCCGGGCGCGACGGCCCGCCGGTGTACTGCGAGCGGGGTTCCCACTGGTAGGCCCCGGCCGCCTGCGCCGCGGGTGACGGCGCGGGTACCGGGGTGGTCTCCGGCACCTGGTCGGCCGGTGGGGTCCGGTCCGGTCCGCGAACGGGGGGCGCCGGTGCGGGAGGTGCCGGGGCCGCCTCCGGCGGTGCCGGGAGCGAAGGCGCGGGCGGCCTCGGCGACGCCGGTTCCGGTACCGGTGGGGAGGGCTGCGGCGGTGACGGCCACGACGTCGGCGGCGGGGTGGTGGACGGGGGAGACGGCGGCGGGGACGACGGTGCGCAGTCCGGCTGCGGAGACTCGGGTGTCTCGTCGCCGTACCCCATGTCGACCACCACGTCAGGGGCGCACACCACCAGACGATCGCCGGTGGGGGTGTGCTCCATGACGACGGCGACACCGCCGTGCGGAGGCAGCGGACACAGGGCCGCCGCAGCCCCCAGACCGATACCGATCCAGCCACCCACCCGTCATTCCTCCCCGTGGTCAAGCGGGCGGGGATGCCGCCCTCCGACGCTGCCACTGCAGGTAACGATCATGGAGGGGGCCGGTCACGGACTCCGGACGTGCCACTTGGCATCGGAGTGAACGAATCTCCACCGCTTTCACCGCGAGACCGACGCGAGGAATCGGCCGGCTTCCTCGATGCCTCGGACGCTCTCGTACGATCCACCGCCGTCGCAGGGGATCACGGCGCCGGAGATGTAGCCGGCAGCCGAGGACGAGAGGAACATCGCCAGATCGGCGATCTCCTCCTTCGTTCCGAACCGGCCCAGCGGAACGGTCTTCACCGACCTGTCGCCTCGCGGGTCGTCTCCCGGTGACAGCCGTGCCAGACCTTCCGTACCGGCGATCGGGCCCGGTGCGATCGCGTTCACACGTATGCCCCGGCCGCCCCACTCCAGGGCGAGCACGCGGGTCAGCTGGTCCACTCCCGCCTTCGCCGCGCAGACATGGGCCTGGTAGCGCACGGGGATCACCGCCTGCGGTGCGGTGATGTTGATGACCGACGCGCCCGGAGCGAGGTGCTCGAACCCGGCACGCATGACGTGGAAGGTGCCGTTGAGGTCGATGTCCACGACCACCTTGAAGCCGTTCGACGACAGCTGGTTCGCCTCGGCCAGGAAGTTGCCGGCCGCCCCCGAGACCAGGACGTCGACCGGTCCGAACGACGCGCTCACCGACCGGAAGACGTCCTCGACCGACCCCATGTCCCGCACATCGGCCACGAATCCGCGCACGGGATTCCCGTGTGCGCCGAGCCTCTCGACGGCCGCGTCGACGTTGGCCTGCTTCCGGCTGGCCACCGCCACCGCGGCGCCCCGCGCGGCGAACGCCTCGGCGATGGCCAGGTTGATGCCGGACGTACCGCCGAACACCACCACCGTCTTGCCGCTGAAATCGAACGTGATGTCCACGCGCACTTCTCCTCGGGTGCTCTGACATCGTCGGCGCTCCGATCGCCGGAGCCGGAGTCAGGTGACGGCAGCGTCGGTCAACCTGACAAAATAGTCAAGTGCCGCCTCTCGATGTCGACGTCTCGTGGAGGTGATTCCGTCGGTGATGTCGAGGTGTGCATCGGCTGCTTACCGATGGCAGTCGTACGCCATCGGTGCGCCCAGGTGTGGAGGGGTGGATGTCCTGTCTGAACGGACTCCTCTCCTGTGATGCCGATCTCAATGACAAAAAAGTCAGCCGGTCGAGATGAGCGGATCGCGCATCGGGAAGCCGCTGGTGAGGGCCGCTGAGGAGGGGTGGAGAGGGGGGCTCGTGGGGTTCTCGTGCCGCGTGATGCCCCGGCGGCGTCCCTTGCTGGATTGTGCAACGAGTTGCACAATCGCTGCCTGTCCCAGCCGAGAGCCCTCCTGCCGGCCATGTTCGCCGCGGGCTCACCCAAGCCGCTCAAGGAGCCGCCATGCCGTTGCCCCCTGCCCTGTCACTGCCCCTCACCCTGCCCGTCGTGGGCTCGCCCCTGTTCATCGCCTCGGGCCCCGAACTGGTCATCGCCCAGTGCCAGGCCGGTGTGATCGGCTCGTTCCCGGCCCTGAACGCCCGGCCCGCCTCACAGCTGTCCGACTGGCTGGACCGCATCACCGAGGAGACCGCCGCCTACGCGGCCGCCCACCCGCACGCCGTCGTCGCCCCCTTCGCGGTCAACCAGATCGTGCACCGCTCCAACAACCGCCTCGACCTCGACATGGACGTGATCGTGAAGCACCGGGTGCCGATCGTCATCACGTCACTCGGGGCCCGTCCCGAGATCAACGACGCTGTGCACTCCTACGGAGGGACCGTCCTCCACGACGTGACCAGCAACGAGTTCGCCCACAAGGCCGTGGAGAAGGGCGCCGACGGCATCATCGCCGTGGCCGCCGGTGCGGGAGGACACGCGGGCACGCAGTCCCCCTTCGCGCTGGTCCAGGAGATCCGCGCGTGGTTCGACGGCCCGCTGCTGATGTCCGGGGCCATCGCCCACGGGCGGTCGATTCTGGCGGCCCTGGCCGCAGGCGCCGATCTCGCCTACATCGGCTCGGCCTTCCTGGCCACGGCGGAGGCGAACACCGCGCCCGCCTACAAGCAGATGATCGTCGACAGCACGGCAAAGGACATCGTCTACAGCAACCTGTTCACCGGCATCCACGGCAACTACCTGCGCGGAAGCATCGCAGCCGCCGGACTGGACCCCGACGACCTCCCCGAATCCGACCCGTCCGCGATGGACTTCGGCTCGGGCGGCACCACGGAGGCCCGAGCCTGGAAGGACATCTGGGGTTCGGGCCAGGGCATCGGTGCCGTCACGCAACGCCTCACGGTCGCCGACCTGATCGGGACGTTCAGGGCGCAGTACGAGGCCGCCGTGCAGGCCCTCGGCGCCAGAACCTCCGTTCACTCGACCCCGCCCAGGACTCCCTGACCCCTCTCCACAGGTACGCACCACCGCCCCCGCCCGGGACTCCCTGACCCTTCTCCACCCCGTACGCACCACCGCCCACGCCAGGAACGGAACCCCATGACGCAACCCCCTGCCGTCACCACCTCCACACGAGGTCCTGTCCGGACGATCAGGCTCGACCGACCGGCCAGGATGAACAGCCTGGACCTGAGCACCAGGAGGCAGCTGCTGACGGCGGTGCAGACAGCGGCCGACGACCCCGAGGTCCGCGCCGTGGTCCTCACCGGAACCGGACGGGCCTTCTGCGTAGGGCAGGACCTGGAGGAAGCACGGACCGCACCGGGCCCCGACGCCATGGCCAACGCGGTGCGCGAGCACTACAGCCCGCTCATCAGGACCCTGCTGACGACGCCCAAACCCGTCATCGCCGCCGTCAACGGGGTCGCGGCGGGCGCCGGCATGGCACTGGCGCTCGCATGCGACGTCCGTATCGCCGCCACGTCCGCGACGTTCACCACCGCGTTCGCGGGCATCGGCCTGTCATGCGACACCGGGATCTCCTGGACCCTCCCCCGAATCGCCGGACGAGCAGTGGCAATCGACCTGTTGCTGCGCCCCCGTCTCCTCGGCGCGGCGGAAGCACTCGACCTGGGACTGGTCCACCAGGTCTCCGCAGACGAGGACCTCCATGCCACGGTCCACCGCAGCGCCGCCGCGCTGGCCGCCGGCCCCACCGTCGCCTTCGCGGCCATGAAGGCCGCCGTGACCCACGCGTCCGCATCGACGCTCGACGCCGCGCTGGAGTACGAGGCGCGGCAGATCGCACACACCGGCGCCTCTGACGACTACCGTCTGGGCCTGGACGCCTTCCTCACCAAGCAGAGGCCGTCCTTCACGGGGCGGTGAAGCGACCGAGCGCCGGTGCCCTACCCGGCGTCAGTCGGACGCCGTGGCCGCCGAGGCGCGGGCGGCCCACCCCTCGTCGGGCGCACCCTGCAACCCGATGGCCGACGCCCACAGTCGAGAAAGGTGATCGACGACCGTGTCCTCGTCGAAGGGCTCCTCCATGGCGGACCGTGCGTGGGCGACCTGCTCGACCATCGACCCCAGCGCCAGCGCCGTCAGACGCGGGTCCAGATCCGGATTGGCCAGACCCGCGTCCTGCAGACGCTTCAGGCCCTTCGTGGCACGACCGACATAGAACTCGCGGATCTCGACGACGATCTGCCGCAGGGCCTCGTCCGCGGCAGCCCCCTGCTCCACGAGCCGCAGCACCTTCGACGCCCTGTCCCAGGCGCGGAGGTAGAGGCGGTTCGACTCCACGAGCTTCGCGTACGGATCGCCCACGACGTCCGGCGACACCAGGCTCGATGCCAGCAGCTCGCCCGCGACCGATCGGACGACATGGTGCAGAAGGTCGTCGCGGGACTCGAAGTACGTATAGAACGTTCCGTACGAGACGCCGGCGGCCTGCGCGACCGCTTCGGGGCTGAAGGCGGACCAGCCCTGCCGCTCCAGGATCTCCCGCCCGGCGAGAACCAGGGCGTCACGAGTACGCCGACCACGCGTCGTGGTCGGCGGCGTCGGGGCCGGCTTGGTCCTCTGTCGTCCCATGCTCCCCATCATCGCACCACACACCCAACGCCCCTCAGCGCGCGACAGCCCGCTCGCCCCCCTCCCCGGGCTCGACGTCCCCCGCCGGCGCTCCGCGCGAGCCGTGCGACGGATGGGCAGGCGGATCCCTACGGAACGGATGGGTCGGCGGGGTCATCCGTACGGACCGGATGGGCTGGAGGATCGGTACGGACCGGATGGGCTGGAGGATCGGTACGGAACGGATGGGCCGGCGGGGTCATCCGTACGGAATCGGATGGGCCGGCGGATCCGTACAGGACGGAGGGGTCGGAGGATCGGTGCAGAGAGGATCGCTGTCCCAGTCCCAGGCGCCGACGTAGGCCGCAACCCCGGTCCGGCGGGCCTCCACGAGAGAGGAGAGCCGGGTGAAGTCCCGTGCGGGCATCAGCGCCCGCCAGCCCTCCAGCGGGAGAACCCGCACCTCGTCGTGCTCCTCGGGGGCGAGCGTCAGGCCGGCGATCTGCCGGTCGGTCAGCCGCCCGCCGTCGAAGACGAAGCCCGTGGTCGCCAGGGGCCATGCCGCGCCGGGCAGACCGAAGACGGCCGCCAGCAGACGCGGCGGCCCCGGCACCACCAGCCCCGTCTCTTCCTCGGCCTCCCGGACCGCGGTCTCCCACGGACGTTCGCCGGGCTCGGCCGAACCACCCGGCAGCTGCCAGGGATGCTCGGTGCTGTACACGGCGTGCAGCTGGACGGGCCGGTCGTCCATGTCGGTGAAGAACAGCGCGCCGAACACGGTCGCCTTCGGCAGCGACGCCGCGTACTCCTCGGGCGGGAGCCATCCCTCCGTCATGACACGCCCTCTTCCCGGCGGCTCTCCCGCCTCAGGTGCTCCCGAGCGGAGCCCAAGGCGGTGCGAGCGAGGCCGCGGCGCCCTTGCGCGGGTTCGACGCGAATGACCGGCCGTGGGACGGCGGCCGCCGAGGCCGGTGCGCCTGCTCGGGGTGTCATGACGGGCTCCTCGGGTGGGTGCCGGTGGGAAGAGGGGCAGGGGACACCGCGGCGACGGGGCCCTGCGACGGCGTGGTCATGGCGTCTTGCCGGGGCACGGTGGCGAGCGCGGGGAGAGTCCAGGTGAGCGCGTTCCTGCCGGTGCCGGAGACGACGTGCTGCGGGCCACCTCCATCGGGGAGTTCGACGACGTGGCGGTCCGGGCGGCCGGCCTCGTCCCAGCGGGCGTGCAGGTCTTCGAGCTCGGCCCAGACGTCCCGGCGGCCGTGCACGCGAACGGTGCCGTCGCCCGGCCCGGCAACCGCCCAGGAGTCGTCGTCGGGCGCGACGATGGTCATCGTCTCGGCCTGGAAGTCCCGCACCAGACTGCCGTTCCCGAGCATGTGGGCAGCGGCGATCCAGAAGCCGTACGCGTCGTCCGCCGGCGGAGCCAGCGTGGTCGGGCGCGATCGGCCGGGATCGGCCTCGATGCGGGCGCGGTGGTCCAGCGCAGTGAGCCACCGGTGGCCGAACATCGGCCGGTACCCGCGCTGCGTCCCCTTCAGCACCGCCTCGACCTCGCCGGCGGGAGTACGAGTGACCAGCACCTGCCCGGGCCAGCTGGGGGTCCTGGTGGCGAGCGTGGTCAGGAGCATCCCGCCCGGCGCGAGCTGTTGGACCCACGCGGTCGGGACGCAGGGGACGCCGATGCCGGAGTGGATCCGGTCGTAGCAGCCTCCGGCCGGGTGCCCGTCGAGGGCGTCGCCTTCGACGACCGTCGCGCCGAGGGCGAGGTCGTCCACGTTCCGCCGGGCGAACGCGGACATGTGCCCGTCGTGCTCCACACCGGTGGCGTGACCGGGTCCGGTGACGGCGGCGGCGAGCGCGAGGGAGACTCCCGGACCCGTGCCGAGGTCCAGGAACGAGTGTCCCGGCTCGACGCGCAGGGCCTGCAGGGCTCCGACGGTGGCCGGGGTGTAGGTGGACATGGAGGACATGTGGCCCCCGGAGACGGGGCCGCGGCGAAGGGCGTCAAGGGGCTCGCCGTCTCGCTGCAGCAGGATCGACTCGTCGCTGTGGATCAGCCCGAACCACTCCTCCCGGTCCTCGGGATGGGCGCCCTGGAGGAGTCGCCATTCGATGGGGTCCGCGCCCGGGCCGCTGACCCGAACGTAGGCGTGGGGGAGGAGCACTTCGCGCCGCACGCGGAGCAGCGCCTCGCGGAGCCGGCAGTCGGTCAGGACACCATCGGACACGAGGCGATCGACCATGGCGGCCCGCGCACCGTGCGTGGCGGCGTTCAGATCGGCGGACACAGTTCCTCCTTCGAAGACGAATGATCGGGGGCCGACCGTCGGGCGACGACTCAGCTGCGGACCGGAGGACGGGGGAGTGGTGGCGGCGGTGGCACGGGTGGCTTCTCCGGGTGGGGTGACGACGACGCTTGTGGTGGGGTGGACGACGCTTCTGCGGGGCTCAACGAGCGGACCCGGTCATCGAACACATGTGTTTCGGACGCTGTGCGAACCCCGTAGTGACGCGTCAGTCTGTCGATGCCGGGTGCATCGACCCGTGCGACACGAGGGCCGAAGCCTGGACGGGATGTGGCCGAAACGTGCCTGGGCCACGGCCGCGTACCCACGACGCGTACGCATCCCGCGCCGTGCCCCTCCCTCCCCCTGGCGGTGGGCCGAGACCTGGCGGTGATCGCCGCCTCCCCGGATTCAACCGCTACTACCGGGCCTGCTGTGTACCGTGTGCGGTGGTGGTCGAGCCGATGACAGCCGGGGCGCCCCCGGGTAAGTTGGTGATCTTCGGCTGGCGAGAGCTTCCGGAGTCCCCAGAGGTAACGCCCGTGACGCATCTCGATCAGACCCGCAGACGACGACGCCTCGATGGCGCGATGGACGGCGTGGCCGTCACCTTCCGGGGGATGACCGCTCACCCCGACGAGTCCAACTGCGAGTGCCACTGGGGCAGCGCGGAAGAACTCGCGCGACTGAAGGTCGCGGACGCGGAGCTGGACCCTGATCTGCTGAGGCGCACATGGCAGGCCATCGACTGGAGCGATCACGCGTCCGTGCTGCGCCGGATCCTCCCCCAGCTGACCTCGGCCCTCGTCAGCGGCCACGTCGCCCCCACGACCGGCCTGGAGGACGTCGGGCGTTGCTTCGCTCTCGGCAACTGGCAGCAGTGGCCTGTCGAACAGGCGGCCGCAGTGGAGGAGTTCCTGCAGGCGTGGTGGATGTACGCGCTCAACGATCCCCACCCCACCGTTCCTCCGTCCGAGCTCCTCGTCCTGCTGGCCGAGGCAACGGGAAGTCTGAGCCGCTGGCTCAGCACCTGGGAATCACTCGAGAACCCCGTGGCCGACCGGCATCTGGTCACAGCAGCAGAGCAGTGGGAGTACGACCTGCTGGCTGACGAACTTCCCTGGTACGCGTGGGAGAACCAGGAGGAGATGCGCGTCGAGCTCACTGCCTGGCTCGTCCGCCGAGCTCCTTCCCGGCTGCGCTCCCGAGGCGCATCCGAGGAGCTGCAGCACCGGATGCGACTGCTCGGCCTCACCGGCCCCGCCCGCTGGACGGACCCCCACTGGCCGGGCCACCGCTACTGATCGACTGAGCTGCGCGGATCAGTGGCCCGCCGCGAGTTCGCCGCTGAGTTTGCCGTGGAGCCCGGCGCTGGGGTCGTTGAGACCGGTGATGGCGACGGTCTTGCCGCGCTGTGCGTACTTGGTCTCGATGGCGTCGAGAGCGGCGACGGAGGAGGCGTCCCAGATGTGTGCCCCGCTGAGGTCGATGACGACCTTGTCCGGGTCGCCTGTGTAATCGAACCGCCCGACGAGATCGTTGGAGGAGGCGAAGAACAGCTCGCCGGTCACTCGGTAGACGACGGTGGTGCCGTCGGGGTCGAGGACGGCGGTCACGTCGGCGAGGTGGGCGACCCGCTTGGCGAAGATCACCATGGCGGTGACGGAGCCGATGACGACTCCGATGGCGAGGTTGTGGGTGGTGACCACGCAGGCCACGGTGACGAGCATGACGAGGATCTCGCCGGCGGGCATGCGCTTGAGCGTCTTGGGGGCGACGGAGTGCCAGTCGAAGGTCGCGAACGACACCATGACCATCACGGCGACGAGGGCCGCCATCGGGATGTCGGAGACGATCGGGCCGAAGGCGATGCACAGCACCATCAGGAACGCGCCTGCCAGGAAAGTGGACAGACGGGTGCGGGCGCCGGACACCTTCACGTTGATCATCGTCTGGCCGATCATGGCGCAGCCGCCCATGCCGCCGAAGAATCCGGTGACGATGTTGGCGATGCCCTGGCCGATCGATTCGCGGGTCTTGTTCGAGTGGGTGTCGGTGATGTCGTCGACGAGCTTGGCGGTCATCAGCGACTCCATGAGGCCGACCAGCGCCATCGCGAAGGCGTACGGGGCGATCGTGGTCAGGGTGTCCAGCGTGAACGGCACGTCCGGCAGACCCGGGACCGGGAGGGCCGACGGCAGCTCGCCCTTGTCGCCGACGGTCGGCACCGCGATGGCCGCGCCGACGGTGATGGCGGTCAGGATGACGATGGACACGAGCGGAGCGGGGATCACGGTGGTGATCTTCGGGAAGAACACCATGAGCACCAGGCCGCCGGCGATCAGCGGGTACACCGGCCAGGGCACGTCCGTCATCTCGGGGACCTGGGCCATGAAGATGAGAACGGCGAGGGAGTTGACGAAGCCGATCATCACCGAGCGCGGGATGAACCGCATCAGCTTCGCCACCCCGAGCGCGCCGAGCGCGACCTGGAACACGCCGGCGAGGATGACAGCGGCGATCAGGTGGCCCAGGCCGTGCTCGCGGTTGAGCGGGGCGATGACGAGGGCGACCGCTCCGGTCGCGGCGGAGATCATGGCACGCCGTCCGCCGACGATCGAGATGACGACGGCCATCGTGAACGAGGCGAAGAGCCCGAGCGCCGGATCGACCCCGGCGATGATCGAGAACGAGATCGCCTCGGGGATCAGCGCGAGGGCGACGACCAGACCCGCGAGGACCTCGGTGCGCCAGACCTTCGGGTCGGACATCCAGTCGGGCTTCAGCCCGCGCAGGCGCGCGGTTGCGGACACGGAGGCGACAGCAGAAGACAAGGGAGGCGAACCTGTCGTGCTCAGGCGCACCCCTGCGGCGGACCGGGGCGCGCGGAAGGACGCGGAGAGACCGGGCCGGCCTTCCGCGGGCGGCTCCGCCGGCGGCGGATCCGGAAGTGGAGGGGAGCGGAGCGGGACCGCGCGGTGGCGCGACCGGGCTCACGTCCGGCGGTGAGGCATCACGGCGGGCAGGCGACGGCGACGGGCGTCATGGGCTCACGCACGCGGGGCTCCTGCGAGAATCGGATCTTCGCCGGGGGCACCGTAGGCTCCGACGTGGCAACGGAAGACAGGGAAACACCGCCTCACCGCCGGCAACTCTACCCTAACGTTAGGGTAGAGATAGGCGGCCCTGGTCGGGCCGAGATCGCCGGCGACGAGAGAGGCAGTGGGACCAGGGGCGTGGACGGCACACACATGCAGATCGGCGAGGTCGCCGCACGTACGGAGCTGTCCTTGCGCACGATCCGGCATTACGAGGAGAGCGGCCTCGTCGTTCCCTCTGCCCGGTCCCAGGGCGGCTTCCGCCTCTACACGGAGAGCGACGTCTCCCGTCTGATGGTGATCCGCCGGATGAAGCCGCTCGGTTTCACCCTGGACCAGATGCGCGATCTTCTGGATGCCACGGACCGCCTCGACGCCGAGGGCCCCCGGCTCGGAGCGGAGGAACGCGAAGAACTCCTGGAGCGCGTGCGCGGCTATCAACGCTCAGCCGCGGAACAGGTGGAGAGGCTGAGGGTCCAACTCGCCCGCGCCGAAGACTTCGAAGGCACCCTCCGAGCGCGCCTGGAGCAGGACGAACCCACCCTCGACTCCTCGACCGGAGCGGGCGGGGACCAGGGCGCGGCGGGTCGGGCCGGGGCCTAGAAGACGCCTCCGCGTTCCCCGGGCCGGCGGCCACGCTCGGCAGGTGTCGCAGCGGGGGCGTCGCCGTAGGTGTACGCGGTCCGGACGTGTCCGTCGCGGGCATGGACGACGACCTGTGCCGGGGTGTGGTCCTTGGCGCGGTCGCGTGCCGAGTCGATCGCTTCCTTCTGCGTACGGTGCGGCTCGTGCAGCACCCGACGGCCTTCTCGCCCCTCGACCTGCCACTTCACGCCTGCGGCCGCCGCTCGCTCACCGGACGGTGTGACGTGGTAGACGGTCTGCTTCGCTGCCATGATCCTTCTCCTCGCCGTTCCGGCGTACTCCGGCGCCCAGACGCCGCAGCCTTCGGGAGCCTCCGGAGTCCCCGGTCGTTCGGACTTTCAGGCTATGCGGGCCCGGCCCGTGATCGCACCTACTCGCGGTCGGGCCATGGACGGTGACCTGCCCATACGGGCTTGAGGAAGTACCAGCGCGGAGGGCCTCGACCCACCTCATGGAACCCGGCGGAGGACCGAGCGGGTGGTACCGGTGGACGCGCGGAGGTGGCAACGATCCGGCGACGCACATGCCCGTGGACCTGCCCCGGGGCAGCGTGCCAGCATGACGCGGTGACGCAGATCATCAAGGGGGAGAACCTGCCGATCCCCGGGCAGGCATGGCGTATCGAGGTCGTCCACGAGGCGGTCGGCGACGGAGTGCCGGAGGTGACCTCCTCCGCGCTGTTCCTGGACGCCACTGGCAAGGCCCTCGGGCGACTGGCCCTCGAACAGGATGGAGGCGTGGGCGACCGGCCCGCGCACGGGCTGGACCTCGACACCGAGCGCATCGGGCCGGAAGTCCAGCGTGTCGTGATCGTCGCCGTGGTCCAGGACGGCGGGCTCGGGCAGGTTCCCGGGCTGTCGGTGCGGACGTTGAGCGCCGCGACCGGGGAGCGGTTGGCCCTGTACGAGATCGATGGCGCGACCATCGAGACCGCGCTCGTCCTGGGCGAGTACTACCGTCGTGACGGTGGCTGGAAGTTCCGCGCAGTGGGCGAGGGCTACGAAGCGGGGTTGAAGGCGCTGGAGGAGGACTTCGGCCTCTCGCGGCCGACGCCGGAGCTGAGCGGCCCGGTGCCGCTGGAGCTCCCGCGCGGGGCGGTGGGCAAGGCATCGGCTCCGGCAGGTGCGCTGCCGGTGGCGCTGCCCGGTGGGGCCGTCGGTAAGTCGACAGGGACTGCGGCCGGTACGCAGTGGGGGCGGGGCCCGAGCTCAGCCCAGGGCCAGGAGCAGGGCGAGGGGCGCGGAGGCGGCCGGGGTTTGACGAAGGGTGAGGCCGAGGGGAACGTCCCGGGTCCCCATGCACCGCCTACATTCACCCCGGACCGGTCCGAGCCCCGGCCCGGCGACCCGTCCCAGGGCCGGAGGCCGCGCGAGGCTTCTTCCCCGACCCCGTCCCGAGGGCCGAGAGCCATGACAGTGCTTCCCTCGCCGACCCCGTCGCCCGAGGCGGTCGACGCCGCCGGGACTCTCGGCGGGGAGTTCGACGACATCGTGTACAGCGGGCGGGGCAGCGCCAAGTTCTCCATGGACGCGACCCCGCCGCCGGGCTACGTCCTGGTCGACTTCGCCCGGACCGGCAAGGGCTCCTTCCAACTGGACTCCATCGACTGGAACGGTAGGGAGGCCGTCGACCTCGGGAACTCTGCCACCTCCGACCGGTTCGAGAGACGCGTGATGTGGTGCGACAACCTGTACCCACTGCGCTTCCGCGTCGAGTGCGGTGAACGCGACGAGTGGACCATCGTGATCCGGCCCGTGAGCGGGGCGCGGCTGCTCGGGGCGGCGGCCACCGGCTGGGGCTCCGAGGTGCTGATCCACACCGGGCCTGCCGGCGAGTTGGTCTCTCGCTTGAGGTCGCCGGACGAAAACGCCTCTCTCCGTGTCATGGGGCACAAGCCGCGTCGCCCCGGTGCCCCCGCCCCCTACCCGGACGTGCTGGCGAGCGACTACGGCCGGCGCCGGAAGGACGCACAGGAGCTGTCGGAGGGGCCGCTGCTTGTGGCAGTCGTCCAAGGAATGGGCGACTGGTCCCTGGAAATCCGTCCCTCCAGGAGCGTCCCGCAGCAGGAGAAGCGCTCCGGCTTCTGGCGCCGCATCATCGGGTCCTAGATCGCCCGCCGCCCAGCGTGCGGAACGAGGGCCAATTGGGGGCGGGTTCAGCCGAGGACAGGTCAGGCCGTCACCAGGTCGGAGATGAGCGCGGCGGCAGCGGCCTTCGTCAGCCGCTTGCAGGCCGTCGCGGCCTTCTCGCGCGGCTTGCGCGGCGTGATCCCCGTGCCTTTGGTCGCCCTGGTGTACGCGGCGTCGAACTCTGGGAGGCCCGCCTTCTCGGCAAGGGCGACCAGATACCTGACCTGCTTCTCGGTGGCCGGCTCCGCCTTGGCAGCGGCCTTCCGCTTCGCGCTCTGCTCGCGAACCCTGCCGTAGTGGAGGTCGTTCGCCGACTTGCGCGCGGCCTCCGCCTCCGGGCTGCGGCTGGTGACGTGAACCTGCTCGTGGGACGTCTGGGACCCCGGCTGCCCGGTCACCGCCTCCCACAGCGCGTTGGTCGTCAGAGCGCCCTCGTCGACGCCTTCGGTCAATCCCGGTCCCACGAGCCCGTAATAGCCGCTGTTACCGCGAGCGATGACCGTGAAACCGGCGGGGACGGCATGCGCCGTGAGCCAGTCCTGACCGCAGTCGCAGTGGTTGGCGTGGTAACGGCGCCACTTGGACTCGAGCGGCTCGTAGACGAGCCGGTTACCGTAATACTTCGGATCACGCGCGAACCCTGACACCCGACGCCCCCTGTGAGATCGCAACTACGGCCCGAGTATCCCAGCGCTCTCCGACTCGCCGGCCGTGAACCGGCGACTCCGTGCCTTCTCGGCCAACTCTCGGCCGGATCGTCTGCGAACCCGTTGCGGCGGACGGGCACGGGCAGACGGTCACGTCATGGCCATGGGGAGACGGATCGCGGGTGAGCTGACCTTTTCGGGTACGAACTGCTCTGACCGTGGTGCACGTTTACACATCCGCGACCGAACGAGCGGGAGCGGTCGTCGAGATGGCAGGATCGCCGGCATGAGTGAGTGGGGGATCGCCCTGATCGCCGCTGGCGCCGCCATCGCGGGCAGCGTCGCGACCGGGTTCTTTGCATGGAAGGCCGGCCACCGGCAAGCCGCCGCGGCGGAGGCGGCGGGCCATGCGCAGGCGAACGCTCTGATCGCCACCGTGCAGGCCACCCTCGACGAACAACGGCGCGCCCGGGCGATCGAGCAGCGCCGACAGGTCTACGTCCAGTTCCTCGATGCCGCAGGCCGTTTCACGAACGGCACCGGAGTCCTCCTCCAAGCCACGCCGAGCGCCGCCTACCCGGAGGACGTGCGCGCCGCACTGTTCACGGTGATCCTGGAAGGTCCGCCCTCGGTAGCCGACGCGGCCCGCGACTTGGTGCAGTCCCTCGCAGAGCGGCGCCCCGCGCCGGACTCCCGCGAGGCGGCGCAGAACCGCTTCATCGAAGCCGCCCGCCACGCCCTCGACGAGACCTGACAGGCACCGTCCAGGGGACGCCCGACCGACCGGTTCACCTGCGGCCACAGATGCCGGCGGGGCTGTCAGTCCTGGTTCCTATGATCACCGCATGTCTGATGCATTCACCGTCCTTTGGACCCAGGACACCTGCCGCGCGCTCCGTAAGGCAGGTCGTGTGGGCGAGCGGCCGCCCGTTGCCTACTCCGGCTTTCACCAGTCCCTGCCCACCTGGTCCGGAGCCCGCGCCGGCGACGATGTGTACGCCCTGCACGTGAACCGCTGCGAGGTCTTCGTGGTGTCCCGCATGCGCGTGCTCGACATGGAACGCCGCGCCTGCTGCGGCACGGCCCCACAGGAGTGGAGCGACCCCTCGTTTCCCGGGCACGACGACTGGTCGATGCTCGGCGCCGGCGGCTGCGGAGCCACCGCGGTGCATGTGGACGCGACACCCGTCTGCTTCGGGACGCAGATACCGGGTGAGCTGTTGCCCGTGCTCACCTGGCGCAACGGCCGGGGCAAGACCCGCAACCTGAAGTACGTGGTGGACGGCAGACTGGAGCGCTCGGTCAGCCTTCAGGGCTTCTACCGGCTCACTCCCGAGTCGGCCGACCTGCTGGCCGGCCTCGTCGACGTTCCCCGATGAACAGGAGGTGGGGAGACAACGAGGCGTAGGTCTGACCATCCCGATTGTGTCGGCTGCGTGCTGACGACCGCCGTCATCGCGGGCGTCACCCGCGCCCCGCAGAAGAACTAGCGGCCGACGGCTGGGTTCCCTGGGCGCTCTGCCGAGGCCCCGTGCGCGGTCAGAATCGGTGCGACCACGAGGCGCGCCACCGTTTCCTCCGGGTCGGCACCCGGCCGGAGGGCCGGGGCGCGGCCCACCACCGGGCGCTCGGCGAAGCCCGTGTTCAGGTGCGGCAGACGCGCGTCGGTGACGGTGACGCGCCGGCGGCGGGCCTCACGGCCGGCGATCCCCAGCCAGGTGGCAAGTGCCGTCTTGGCCGCCGCGTAGTCGGCCATTCCCAGGGCGGGCCGGTCCACGATCTCCCCGGTCACCACGACGGCCGCGCCTCCCGCCGGAAGGATCCCAAGGGCGCCGCGCACCACCGTGATGGGCGCCAGGGCGTTGACGGTGAACAGGTGCTCGCTCGCGGGGATGGCCGTCTCGGAAGCCGGACCGAACCCCGCCACGCCCACCGCGACCACGACGGCCTCAAGACCTCCCAGCGCGGCGTACGCCCATCCGGCCAGACCCGCGCAGCGATCGAGGTCGTAGGCGTCGAACTGGCGCCACGGCCGTCCGCCGAGCTCCTGGGCCCTCTCCTCCAGCCTGCCTTGGTCGCGGCCGGCGAGCGCGACGTCCGCCCCGTGTCCGGCCAACTGGCGAGCGGCCGCGCCACCGACCGCGCCGCTCGCCCCGACCACCAGCACCCGCAGGTTCGTCTCGCCCATGACCTGTTCCTCTCCAGGGCTGTGTTCACTCGTGGGCCTGCCTCTCTCACGTCATTCGGAGGCCGGGGAGTGTGCGAGGCCGGCCCAGTCACCAGCCCAAGGTGCCGGGCTCGCCCTTGAACGGGCCCGTGATCTCGTCCGTGATCCATCCCCCGTAGAACCCGCCCACCTGCGCCCGCACCGGCTCGCCTTCGACCGTGCATGCCTCGACGAGGTCGGGGTAGAACGCGAAGTGGCCGGCGATGGCCTCGTAGCCGGGTCTCGGCTCCTCGTAGCTCCAGGCGGCGTCCGGTACGGGCGGATGCCCTGTCGTTCCCCGCAGGGTCCAGTAGGTGGCGACGCCCTTCCACTCGCACACGCTCCGCCTCCCGCTCTCGGACGCGGACAGGAACTCGACGCGTACGTCCGTCCGGGGAACGTAGAACACCGGCGGATGACTGGTCTCCAGCACCCTCAGGCAACGGTGGGAGTCGGCCAGCGTCACGCCTCCATGCCGCACCACCACGTGTCGTGCGTCGGCGTCGACCCGGGGCGGACGCGGGTAGTCCCAGACCGATTCCGTCGGCGTACGTCCGCGCTGCCCCGATGTTCCGCTCACGACTCCGCCTCTCGTCCGTTCGATGCGCCCGGCACGTCGCCTGGGATCGCTTCGGTGCCCCGGCTACGGTCGGGCATCACGGCTCGTGGACGACACGGCCGGGCGGGCTGTCCGCCGCGGTCGGCCCTCGACGTGTGCAGCGTGGCCGCCGCCGTCGATGCCCTCATGGGCTTTCACCGGACCGAATCAGGAAGACCTCGTCGGCGAAGCACCAGGCCCAGTCCTCGTCGGCGGCGAGCGAGAGGCCCACAGGATGCCCGGTCCGTGTGTAGTGGTCGTGCGCGTGCGCGCCCCGCGAGCTGTCGCAGCATCCGACGTTCCCGCACGTCACGCACCTGCGCAGTCGCACCCAACGCCAGCCGCGGGACAGGCAGTCCGCGCAGCCCACCGTTCGCGTCGGCGTCGAGCCTGCTGTCGAGAGGAGCCCGAGATGGGCGCAGGGACGCCCGTACGGCCGTCCACCATCCGGCGCGACCTCCCAAGCTTCGGCATCGACCACCCCGCGCTCCTCACTGGGGACACTCACCACCACACCCTCCTCACGCGGCCCGTCCACGACACTTCTTCCGTGCCAGGTGCGCTGATGGATGCGTCAGCCGGCCGACCCCGCGGCAGGCGACCGGCCACCGTGCTGCGTCCAAGCATCGGGCACGCCGCGAAGAACGCGTGCGGGGCCGTCCGCTCACCCCGTGTCCGGACCATTCCGGCGGATCCGGGATTCCTCGGGGCGGTGCCCCCTTCCTCACCCTCGGTGGCAGACCATGACAGCATCCCGCCGCTTCTCCAGCCCGCAGACGAGCTTCCGCGACCCCCCGCCCCTACGTCGGCGATCCACTGCCGGTGCTGCCAGCGCCCAGCGCTCACGGTTCACGACCTTGGGGGCGCAGATCCCCGCCTCGGACGGGAGGCCGGCCGATGACCCGCGCGCACTGGCTCTTCGGTGACCAGCTGGGTCCCGCGTTCATCGCCGCCGACACCGGTGGCCCCGATCCTGACGCCGGCCTGCTGATGATCGAGTCACGCTCCGTTTTCCGGCGCCGGAGATTCCACCGCGCCAAAGCGCATCTGATCCTCTCGGCGATGCGCCACCGGGCCGCCGAACTCGGCGACCGGGTCACGTACGTCAGAGCCGACTCGTACCGCGAAGGGCTGCGGAAGGCCGTGGGCCGAAAGCCGGTCACCGTTCACCACCCGACGTCGCGGCGCGCCGCGGACTTCGTGAACGCCCTCGCTAACGTGACCGTCCTTCCGCCGCGCGGCTTCCTCGTCACCCGGGAGGACTTCGCCTCCTGGGCCGACGCGCACGAGCACGGCGGTCTCCGCCTGGAGCAGTTCTACCGACACGTGCGCCGCGAGCACGACCTGCTCATGGAGGGGAGCGAGCCGGCGGGCGGCCGGTGGAACCTGGACCACGACAACAGGGAATCACCGCCCCCCGGTGCCCGGAAACTCGGCGCTCCGGCCCCGTACCGCCCCCGCGAGAACGACATCGACGCCGAGGTCCGCCACGACCTGGACCGCTGGGAGCGCGACGGCGACGTGTCGTTCGTCGGCCGGGACGGACCGCGGATGTTTCCCGCGAGCCGCCGCGAGGCACTCGCGGCCCTGCGGCGCTTCGTGGAGCACCGGCTCCCCGGCTTCGGAGCGCACGAGGACGCGATGCTGGCCGCCGACCCCGTACTGAGCCACAGCCTGTTGTCGTCCTCGCTGAATCTGGGCCTGCTCCATCCGGCCGAGTGCGTGGACCGGGCCGAGGCCGCGTGGCGGTCCGGGGAAGCGCCCCTCAACTCCGTCGAGGGCTTCGTCCGGCAGATCGCCGGATGGCGGGAGTACGTCTGGCACCTGTACTGGTACTTCGGCGAGGACTACCGGACGTCCAACGCCCTCGGACACACGACACGGTTGCCGTCGTGGTGGAACGAGCTGGACGCGGACGCGGTGACCGCACACTGCCTCTCCGTCGTCCTGCGCCAGGTGCGGGACACCGGATGGACTCACCACATCCCACGGCTCATGATCCTCGGCAGTTACGCACTGCAGCGCGGCTGGGATCCGGCGGCGCTGACCGACTGGTTCCACCGCTCGTTCATCGACGGCTACGACTGGGTGATGCTGCCCAACGTGGTGGGCATGTCGCAGTACGCGGACGGTGGCCGGATGACCACCAAGCCCTACACGTCGGGCGGCGCCTACATCGACCGGATGAGCGACCTGTGCGGGGGCTGCCGCTACCGCCCCGACCGCCGGGTCGGAGAGGACGCCTGCCCGTACACCGCCGGCTACTGGAGCTTCCTGCGCCGTCACCGCAGCCTGCTGCGCCACAACGCCCGTACGTCCGGCCCGGTCAGCGGCCTCGACCGGTTGTCGGACCTCCCGCAACTGCTGCGCCAGGAGCAGGAACGCGGGGACGCGGCCCCGTGAGGCGAGTCGGTCCAGGGAGCCGAGGAGAAGCCTCCCCTGGAACGACCGTGCCTCAATGACCGTGCCTCAATGAGGCCGCCTGAGGGGGCTGCGTCGCCCGGAGTGCGGATCAACGTCGGCCCCCGTGGCCGGCTGGGCCTCAGTCCCCGTCGTCGACGGGACGTCGGCCCGCGTGGCCGACGGGACCTCGGTCCCCGTGTTCGGCTCGACCTCAGTCCCCGTGCCCCGTTCCGCCGCTGCCGAAGCCGCCGCTGGAGATGCCACCCCACTTGCGGCGTTCCTCGCTCGGCGGCTCGGGGGACGTTTCGGATCCCGTGGTGCCGCCACCCTTGAGCTGGTGGGGGGTGAGCCGATGGGGGCCATCGGTGAGAGGCACCTCGGCAGGCCGCCGGTACTCCGACATCTCGCCGGGCAGGCGGTCGGTCGGAGGCCGGTGCGGCTGCGACTCGGGATCGGGCGGGGGAAGTTCCTTGTCCTTGATCCTCATGCCGAGGGCGAAGGCTCCGATGATGACAGCGACGAGGACGAGTCCGCCGATGACCTGAGCAAGCCCTGATTGCCATACACCGGCTGCGGTCGTCAGAGAAGTCGCTTCGAATGCGTGGGCACTCATTGCCTACCTCTGCTTCGAGACAGGAGGACGGGGCCCGGGAGGCCCGCCGCCTCGTGGGGGAGTCGCCTCGGTCGAGGCGCCGCTTCACCACAGCTTCGGGTGAGCCTCGCCTCCCGGATGCAGTCGGCTCGCGCGCCCTGGTCCGAGCCGTTCCTCACTCGCAAGGGCGACGTGGCCCATGTACGGAGAACGGTGTCGAGCCCGCCACATGCCGGACGTCAGCGAGCGACCTCATCGGGGCGCGAGGGCGGACGAGGCGTCACCCAGCGGATCGCCGATGTGACCGCCGATCCACCAGGTCGCGCGACGCGCAGCAGCAGCCGGGTCCTCCCGGGGAGGTCGAGACACTCCTGTGCCCAGGGTGGCAGCAGGTCGACGGCGGCGGCAGCCAGCAGGGCGTACGGGATGCGGGCCGGCCGCGGCAGGGGAGGAGCGGCCAGCAAGTACCGCACCGTCGCCGCCGACTCCTCCGTCGGCGCCAGCTCACCGCGCCGAGCGCCGAGCGAGGCGGCCAGAGCCGCGACCGTCATCGGCGGGTCGACGACGCCCAGGCGGCGGGCGACCGACGCCATGTCCTCGACGTAGCCGTCCTGCTGCTCGGCGGTCAGTGGAATGCGACCGTACCGCCGGTGTGCCTCCAGGAAGCAGTACGTCTCGGCGATGTGCACCCAGGCGAGCAACGCGGGATCGGACGCCCGGTACCGCACTCCTGCCGCCGAGGTACCGGTCACCCGCGCATGGACGCCGCGGACTCGTTCGACGGCGCGCTCGGCGTCCGACGCGGTCGCGAAGGTCGTCTCCGCGAGGAACGTGCTGGTCCGCTGCAGGCGACCCCATGGGTCTCCACGAAATCCCGAGTGCGCCCACACGGCCGCCATGGCGACGGGATGCAGCGACTGCAGCAGCAGAGCGGCCAGCCCTCCGATGTACATCGAGGCATCCGCATGCACGGTGCGCACCGGCCTGTCCGGTGCGAACCAACGGGGACCGGGCGTTCCGTGGATGCGGGCTCGCTTCTGATGGGCCGTAGGTCCCGCCACGCGCCGCAGCAGCGACTCGCCGGCCTTTTCGCGCAGTGTGCTGACCAGGGGCAGGCGCACGGGAGCGATCCTCCTACCGTGGGTCGAGTCGGAGTGGTGGTACGCGGCCGAGGAGGTCCGGGGGCGCCGGGACACCTGTACCGACGGGCGGCGGATCGAGAGTGGGCATGTGGGTCCCTTGCTGCCGTGCGTCGGGAGCGGTGCGGCCAGTCTCTCCTTTCGGTACTGCCTCGTCGCGCGGATGCACCACGCCTTGCGCCGTTCGGAGCCCGCTGAGCCCGCCGCCCGCTGAGCCCGCCGAGCCGGTCGAGCGGCCCGCGTGGGGCGGCGTGAGGGGTCACCGGAGGGGTCTGAGGAACGAACGGTGTCCGTGAGCGTACGGCCCGATGCCGGCCTCGCCCTCGCCCTCGCCTGTGCGCGGTGACCGTATTTCGACGCGCGATCGACGCACCTGGCGAGCCCGCTGGAAGGGGAGGACGGTGAGGTCATGGCGGCAATCAGCCGTTCCGTTCCTCTCGAAGGAGCAGCCATGAGCGAGCCGCTCGTCCCTCCTCAGGAGACTCCGCCCGCCGAGGGATCCACGTCCTCCGCCCACCAGGAGCGTGCCGACGGCGGTATCTGGGAGCACCCGATGGTGTGGGTCTCCCTTGTCATCGCCGGTGCCGCACTGGTCGCGCTCTTCTTCGTGTTCCGGATCGTCGGCTTCTGAGGTCGGGGTCCGCCGGACACGGACCACGGCCCACGGCCCACGGCCCACGGGCCACGGCCCACGGGCCATGGACCACGGGCCACGGGCCACGGACTGCGGCCCGGAAGGTGCCGGGCCCCAGGACCACCGCGAAGGGGGACGACGCGGTGCACGTCGTCCCCCGTGGGCCTTCCGGTTCAGTGCGGGGCGCTCACCGAACTCTGGGTGGCGTCCGTGTGGCGGTCGGGGGCTGTGTCGGCGCGGACGGCGTCGGCGTCGGCGCCGCTGTGCCGTTCGGCCCATGTCTCCAGCGCAGCCCGGCAGGCGTGATCGAGGTAGTGGACTCCAGAGAGGTCCAGAACCACCCGACGGTCGCTCGGCAGGGCTTCCAGGCTGTCGAGTATCTGGGGGAGCTTCAGGAACGTGACCGTGCCCTGGATCCGTACACGGATCGCGCCGCGGCCGTCGTCGCCGTGCTCGATCCGGAGGTGCGAGGCATCCCACGCGGCCTTCGCCACCGACAGGACGAGACCGATCAACACGCCCTCGAACATGCCGACGGCGACGATCGCCGTCGCGGTCGCCACGAGGACGAGTGCCTCGCCCCGGTGACGGCGCCAGAGCGTCATGACCCCCTTGAACGGGATGAGCTTCCAACCGGCGTGCACGAGGATGCCCGCCAGCGCCGCCAGCGGAATGTACGCGAGGACCGCGGGCAGCAGGGCGACGAAGAGCAGCAGCCAGACGCCGTGGAGGACCCGGGACGCCTTCGTCCTGGCCCCGGCCTCGACGTTGGCCGAGCTGCGCACGATGACCGCGGTGAGCGGCAGAGCACCGAGGAGGCCGCACAGCGTGTTGCCCGCGCCCTGGGCGACGAGCTCCCTGTCGTACTCCGTGCGGGGGCCCGAGTGGAGCCGGTCGACCGCCGCCGCGCTGAACAGCGACTCGGCGGAGGCGATCAGGGCGAAAGCGAGGATCGTCCCGAGGAGGGCGGGGTCCGCCAGGGACGACAGGGCCTCGGTTCCTGGCAGATGGACGGCCTCCAGCACGCCGCTCACCTGCACGGTTTCGACCGGGAGGCCGAAAGCCACGGTGACGAGGGTGGCCAGAAGGACCGCCACCAGAGCGCCCGGCACCGCGCGGGCCCTGCGCGGCATCCGGCGCCAGCCGACGATGAGGAGGATGGTGCCGGCCCCGACGGCGAGCGACACGAGGGCCGTCCGGCTGCCCAGTGCCTCGACCAGAGCGCCCGGCAGTCCGGTGAGCTTGTCGAGACCCGACTCGGGCGCCGGAATCCCCGCCGCGGCGTAGAGCTGGCCGGCGACGATGACCAGACCGATGCCCGCGAGCATGCCCTCGACGACCGAGAGCGAGATCGCGCGGAACCACCGGCCCCACCGGAGGAGGCCCATGGCGATCTGGAGCAGCCCGGCCGCCAGCACGATGACGCCGAGCGCGCCGAGGCCGAAGGCACGTACCGCCTCGAGGACGAGGACGGTGAGGCCGGCCGCCGGGCCGGAGACCTGGAGGCTGCTGCCGCGCATCAGGCCGGTGACGATGCCGCCGACGATGCCGGTGATGAGCCCCAGCTCGGCCGGAACGCCCGAGGCGACGGCGACGCCGAGGCAGAGGGGGAGGGCGACGAGGAAGACGACGAGCGAGGCGGCGAAGTCCTGCCGTAGGAAGGGGAAGGAGCGCGGCATCCGGACGTCCCTCCTCACAGCGCCTCGAAGGCGTCGGAACCGGCGCGGTATTCCAGGACGGCACCGGTGTGGACCTCGTAGTACCAGCCACGCAAGCGCAGCCGGCGCTCCGCCAGCTTCCGTTCGACGCAGGGATAGGAGCGCAACCGGAGCAGTTGGGTGAGGACGTGTCCGTGGACGGCGTCGGTGACGGCCGGGTCGTCCGGGCGCCCCGGGGCGCCGTCGGGGGCGGCGTGGGCGAGCCAGTCACGCACGGCGGGCACGGCGCTCAGGTCGTCGCCGCGGACGAGGGCACCCACCGCACCGCAGTGGGAGTGTCCGCAGACGACGACGTCCTCGACGCCGAGGACCTCGACGGCGTACTCGATGGTGGCGGCCTCCCCGCTGGGGGCGCCGGTGCCGTACGGGGGCACGATGCCGCCTGCCGTGCGCAGTTCGAAGAGCTGGCCGGGGCGGGCACCGGTGATCAGGGCGGGTACGACCCTGGAGTCGGAGCAGGTGACGAACAGGACGGCCGGGGACTGGCCCGCGGCGTGCGGGGCGAACTCCTCAGGGCGCTGTCCGAATCGGCGGGCGTTGTCGATGAGGGGCTGCATGAATGTTTCCTCCTGGCGCGCAGTGGGGGCGCGTCGGGCTGACAGGTCGGCGCATGGTGGGGCCGTCTGTCAGCAGAGGAACACCTGGAGGGCGGAGGGGGCGTGGGCGGCGTGCGCTCTCGGCCGGGTGTCCGGGCCGCCCTTGCGGCCGACCGGTGGGTCCGTCGGTGGTGCCGCATGGGTGACGACCGAGGGCGGGCCGGAAGGGCCTGCCGGAGCGGTGGCCGGCCGCCGCCGGTCGCGGTGCAGGACGGAACCGCCGGGGGTTTCGGCCTCGCTTCCCCCGGCGTGCGCTGACTCGTGGGCCACGGCCGGCGCGGCCTGCTGTGCACGGGGCTGTTGGAGCTGGGGCGGAGAGCCGACGGGGGTGGGCAGAACACAGGTGCCGCAGACGAGAGCGAGGACGAGAAGGAGGGCTGCGCGCAGGGCCACGGACGCGCGGACGGACGGCAGCACGAACACTCCTCCTTCCGGTCACACCATCGTCGGAATTCACCAAAGCAAGCTCAAAGGCGAGTCAACGAAGAGTAATGCGCGCACGTGAACAGCACCCTGCAACACCCTTGCTGTACGGAGGTTTTCGAATGGAATCAGCCTGATGTTGACGCGAACGGCGGGGTCGGAGGGGGTCCACGCCCCCGGAGTCCGTCAGGTCGGGCTCCTCCGCGGTGCACATTCCTGGCTGCGCATGGCCCGGACGAAGGCCGGCGGCGGTGTCGACACGACCATGGGAGTTGTAGTGTGTCGGCAGCGTCGCGTGCCGGTGGCAGACCGTGTCAGGCATGGAGGCGCCCAATCGAAGGAGGACGACGATGTACTCGTCGCACCCTTCGTTCTCGCGTGACTGAGCGCGAGACGACCAGGCTCATCGCCTGGAGCCGAGAACTCCGCCGAGTGCACGGCCAACTGAGGGAAGCGCTGTCCGTGACACGCGCCGCTCTTGTCGACGGCACCACGGGTGAGGCGGCTACCCGTGAGCTACTGCTGTACTGCCATGGCTTCTGCACGGCTCTCGACGGACACCATCAAGGTGAGGACCGCACCCTGTTTCCCGCGATCGCAGCGGCGCATCCGGAGCTTCGACCGGTACTCCGCTCGCTCGAGCAGGATCACTCGATGATCGCCCACCTGCTCGGGGGCCTGCGCACCGCGGTCGACCGGGCGGCGCCGCCGGAAGAGCTCGACCAGCACCTCGAAGGCATCGCCGCGCTGATGGAGAACCACTTCCGCTACGAAGAACGGCAACTGCTCACCGTGCTCGAAACCCTTGATCTCGCAGCCGAACCCCAGGAGGTGCTGGGCCCTTTGTGATCGTGGACCCGAACAGCTCCCGGTCCTCGACATGACGTAGACCGTCACGCTCGACTGGCACCGACATAGGCACCGGCACCGGCATCCGGATGCGAGACGTCTCAGGCGCTCGTGCGTTCAACTCGGCGCCCGGGCCGGTCCTATGGTCGGTGTGGCCAGTCCCTCAACCTCACCCTCCACCTGATGAAGGGTCCGGACGAGCTCTGCAGCCCATGCCCCCGTCAGCGAGGCATGCCCCGTCCCAGCTCTCGTGCCCTTTCCCGCAGGCTCTCAGCCCAGGCTCCGCCTTCCGGGGGGAGGGCCATCCCGTTGGTGGATATCTGCACGTCCCGGAGAACCGCGTCCGAGGGGGCTCCGAGCCGTGCCCAGTCGACCTCGATGCGGGCGCGCTCCGCAAGGACCAGGACCGTGGCGGTGAAGCCTTCGGAGAGCGCGAGCAGGATCATGTGGCTGGTTCTTCGGTGCTTCGCCAGAAGGGCATGAACGAAGACCTCAAAGGTGTCGAGGCTGATCTGGCATTCGTCGTTCTCCATCGGCCCGATACCGGAGGGGACCCCCAATTCCGCTTCGAACACGTCCACCTGGCGCTGGAACAGGCGGGACGCTCCATTCGACGGGTTCCACAGTGTCTCGTCACCGAGGTCGAAATACTGGCTCATCGCGGGCACCTTTCATCTGGTCATGACATGCCGAATCAGGCACCCGGAGCATTGTCGTCGCCATGGTCGCCGCTCGCTCATCATTTCCCCCGCCCAGGACACCTGCGGCCCTGCCCACGACACCTGCGGCCCCGCCCGGGACACCTGCGGCCCCCCCGCGGTGGGTCGGCTCAGGTCAGGCTGTCGAACTCGCCGAGGAAGGCGCCCACCACCGCGGCGACGGCTCCGCCGGTGAAGAGGAGGCCGAAGAGGAGGGTGATCGCGACGATGATGACCTCCCGGATGCGCCGGCCGCGCGACCGGAGCGGAAGGACGCGGCCGGGGTCACGAGGGTCGTACGCCGCGTCGATGCTCCACGTCCGGATGGAGTGCTGCACGGTGCGGACCAAGCCGCCCGGATCCGTGTACGCGTAGCTGCCGTCCTGGAGCCGGACGGCGGCCGTCCGTACGCCGTGCTTCCGCAGGTACCGCTCCTCGACCGGTGAGTAGGCGAGGTACACGCCGAACGCGAGGATCGGTATCCCGATGAAGCTGAACGGAATGATGACGATCATGGCGGCCGGGCTTCCGATGAAGCCCACGAGCACGCACGCGCCGATGGCCGTCAGGGTCGCGATGAGTGCGCCGCGCTTCATTCCGCGAAGCCACCTCTGGTAGCTCGGCTGGTACAGGCGCTCACCCGTGACGAGGTCGGCGCCGTCGATCGTCTTCATCTCCTCGGTCCGCGCCGGCAGAGCCGCGTTCACGGCATCGGCGAAGGCGACGGCGGCCGCGGAGTCCCTCACATCCCAGACCCGGTGGACATGCGCCTTCTCCGTGGTCGGCGCGGTGATCAGCTCGATCGTGACGCACTGCCCCTCGGCGAGTACGCGACGGATGGCCTTCAGCGGAATGTGCGTCTGCTCGTGCGGTCGGCGCACGGTCAGCGCCTCCTTCTCCACGAGCGCGACGGCGTCCCCGCCGGCGTGGAGAACGGGTATGGGAGAAGTGATCGACATGTGTGTGATGGTAGGCGTGACAGTCGGTACCCGGGAGCCCCGCGCGTTCCCGGGCACACAGGCTTGACGCCCTGTCGCTCGCGTTTGCAGCTTGCAGGGGAGACGCCGCTGCGGCGACGGTCCTGAGGAGGCGGTTGCCGAGGCCGCCGCTCCGCGGGGTGCCGTCGCTCGACAGGGGAGCGCGTGGTCGAGAGTGCGCGTGACCCATAACGCCCCGTCCACGCGCCCGACAGAGGCTCTGAACAGGGTCGGAAGACGCCTCGGAACCGACTTTCGCCGATGTCGATCATGACGTCCATGGGTGTCGACACCCATTTTCTGAAAGGCCGAGTGAGCCTAGGCTGTCGTTTTCGGAAGCAACGTTCCGTTCATGTACGGCCGTTGGAATTCCGAGACGCCCGACCGGCTTCCTCCCTGCGGTGCTTCGGTGCTCAGGTATGCCGCTCGGGCGCATAGTTGTGGGATCGAACGACATGACGGGGATGTCAGACGTGTCATTTGACGATGAGTGGGGCGCGGCGAAGACCGCGGGTATGCGGCTGAATCAGGCGCCGGCGACGGATTCCGGCGGTTCCGGGCCGAAGTCGGGATCCGCGGATTACGTCGTCCACGATGACGAACTCGGTGACATCGGCCATTCGGCGTACGGCTTGTTCAACGGACTCGAACCGGGTGGCAAGCACGCGGGCGCCGCGAGCGACACCGCCGGAACGAGCCTGAAGGGGGACGGTTTCGACAGCGGTTCGGCACTCACCGAGGTGAACAAGACCTGGGAGACGCAGGTGAAGACACTGCTCCAGGCTTGCGCGCACATCTCCAACCACCTGAACCACACGAAGAAGTCCCGCAAGGAAGACGACGACTGGATCCAGGCTCAATTGCGACACTACGCCCCCCTTCCGGGGAAGGACGGCGCCGTGTCGGCCTCGCAGATCAACAAGTACTTCCGGTAAAGGAGCCGCCACACCATGCCCAGCTTCGAGCAGCTCCTCAACGCGAAGTTCGGTCCGCTCGACACCGCTGTCACCCAGTGGGGCGAGATGATCACCAAGCTGACGGCGCTCCAGACCGATGCCAAGGCCATGAAGTCCAAGGCCGACAAGTGCACCTGGAAGGGCGAGAACGCCTCCGTCACCAAGGAGTTCGTGACCAAGACGGCCAAGGAGTTCGGCGACGCCGTCACCGAGGCCGAGTCCGTACGCGACCTCCTCAAGGACGCGAGCACCCTCCTCAAGACGGCCCAGAGCGACCTCAAGGCCGCCTACGAGAACCCGCCGCCCGGCATCACCATCTACCCCAACGGAGTGCTCAGCCACAGCGTCCACCCCGACCGCCGCTCCAAGGACAGCACCGAGAACGTCGCCACCGAAGCACAGTTCACGGCCCTTCGGGAGAAGCTGGAGGGCATCCTCAAGCGTGCCGCCGAAGCGGACGAGCTGTGCGCGTGGGGCCTGCGCGCGCTGATCAAGAACCACCCCAACGACTTCGGCAGCACCGACCTCGGCGGAGTCGCCGACGCCAAGAGGATGCGCGAGGAGGAGAAGCAGCAGGCCGAGAACGGCCGCGAGGCCGCCAAGCTCTACGCCCGCTGGGAGCACCTCGACGACAAGGAGCGCGAGCGGCTGCTCCAGCTCGCCGAGGGCGGCAAGAACTCGCCGGTCTTCGCCGAGCAGCTGATGACGAACCTCAGCTACCGGGGCCGCGACCAGCAGGAAGCCGTGCTGTTGCTCGCCGGCAGCCTGGAGTCCGGCGGCCGCGACGGTCAGCTCTCCTCGGCCGACGCCCGCCTGTACAAGGCCCTGTCGGGCTCGCTCGCCACCGCCACCGGCCCCGACTCGTCGATCGGCACCCCTGGCGGTCTCACCTCGGCCTGGACCGACAAGCTCATCTCCACGGCCCGCGACGGCAACGGCCTCTCCAACCGCCACCCCGGATACATCGGGGGCGGCCAGGCCAGCCTCAAGGACCTCACCGATCTGATGGCCGCCGACGTCGGCGACAAGGCGTACGACCCGAACGACGAGAAGGCATCCCCGTACGACAAGGACAAGGACGACCCGCGCTACAGCGAAGCCTTCCTGACCGAGGTCGGCGACACCATCCGCGAGTGGGAGACGAAGAACGACGACGCCTACGACGGCGTCATGAAGAACTGGCAGGGCACGCAGGAGGACCCGATGAAGGGTCTGATGAACGCGATGAGCCGCAACCCCTCCGCGGCCACGCACTACTTCGACCCGAACACCACGGACAACCTCACGTACTTCATGGAGGACCGTAAGTGGCCCGGTGGCGACGTCGAGTTCAAGATGCCCGAGGAGACGCAGCGCACCTCGGCCCGGACCGAGTTCGGCGCCGCCCTGGAGGCCGCGGCCACCGGCCGTGAGCCCGGCAGCCCGCTGCACGGAGTCCCCGCACACCACGACCGCGCGGAGACGGCGATCTTCGAGCGGATCGCCGCGGAGTACACGGACAAGGACGACCAGAAGAACCAGAGCCCGGTGCCCGTGGCGATGCGTACGAGCATGGGCAACATGATCGGCGACTACGCGTCGGACGTGCACCAGATCCTCGGCAAGAACATGGACGGGCCGACGGACTTCAACAACCTCACGATCGAGCGGGGCGACCTGACCCGGCTCATGCGCGGCGTCGCCGAGGACCCCAAGGCGTTCGGCGTCATGCACCACTCGCAGACCGTGGTCATCGGCGAGGGGCTGAACCGATTCCCCGAGGACTCGTACCGCAAGGAAGACCCCGAGCTGCGTGCCTGGGTCAAGCAGTCGGCCTCGGTGCTCGGCCACCTCGACGGCGTACGCGGCGACGTCATCTACGACCTCGGCCAGGCGGAGAAGGACGCCAACGGCTGGAACAAGATGATGAACTACCACGTCATCGGCGCACCCTTCACGGCCATCCCCATCGCCGGTGACGCGATCCAGCGCTCGGTCGACGTCGGCACGGCCGCGTACATGAACGAACTCAATTCCAAGGTGGACGCGGCGACCCGCAACGACATGGTCAACCACTTCGAGAACGGCGAGAACCAGATGTACGCCATGATGCGGAGGATGGCGACGGAGAAGGGACTCGACCCGGAGACGGAGCTGGACGTGAGCCCCGGCGAGTACGAGGACGGCCTCCAGCCGACCGCCGAGCAGTGGTATCAGAACGGAATCCAGGACGCCCAGATGAAGATGGGACAGCCGTAGATGAACAAGAAGTGGCTCGTCCTGCCCGCCGTGCTCGTCGTCGCGGCGGCCGTCGTCACGGCGATCAACCTGTGGCCGACGGAGCTCAAGAAGCTGCGGGAGCAGAACCTCTGCCTCGGGATGCTGACGGAGAAGACCGCGGCTCTGCTCGAGGACGGCAAGGGCGGGGCTCTCCTCGTGAAGGAGTCCGTGTCGAACGGTTCGGGATCCGCAGGCGGGGAGGCGGACCCGGTCTTCTCCACCACCTGCTCCGTCAATCGCGAGAACCCGGGGGGTGACACCATGCGGCTCCAGTACTCCCTGGATGTGGACCACAGCAACACGCTGAGCGATCCACCAGAGGGCGCCACCCCCATGGGGGAGGGCCTCACGGGATGGGTGGGCCAGAGGAAGAGCGAGGTCCAGCTGCCGGACGGGTGCGCGAAGAAGATGAGGAGGCCGGACGCGCGATACATCACCGTGTCCCTCGCGGTGTCGCCGGTCGCCGTCGTGGGACGGGACTGGAACTACGCGTCCCTCATGAAGGACTCGCGCACCATCCTCGTCGAGGCCGCCGGAAACCTGTCCAAGCAGTACGACTGCGCCTGACGTCACTCGATGGCATCGCCTGTGCCCGGCCTCTCGGCCGGGCACAGGCGATGGGCCGTCGTGCCCACGCCGTCGGCGGACGCGCGAGGTCCGGAGCGCCGATCCGCCGTCCATCGCGCTTGATCGCGGGAGCCGCCGGCGAGGCGGGCCCTTCCGGGTCGTTCTCGCCCGCCGCGGATTTCCGCACGGTGCCGAATTCCGTGAGTTGAGGAATCCAACCGATATTCGCACGTGAATGACGGTCGTTTTCCGCAATGCGAAGAATGGGTGTCAGACCCGATAGCCGGTGAGTGGTGCCGCGGGTGAGGGTGGTGGCAAGGAAAACCGCTTGGCCCCATCCGGCCGCTGGAACGAGGAGTGTCGCGTCGGGCTGGTGCTTTGTGTTCAAGGCCACGGCACGAACGGAGTCCGCGCCGATGACTACACCGCCGGCTTTCGCGCGATGCGATTCCCTGTCCGTCCCGCCGGACGAGTCACGCGGGGTGTTTCCGTCGTGAGTGTCACGTCGGGGCTTGCCGTGGCGGTGTTTGCCACTGTTTACGTCCTGATCGCGACCGAGCGAGTGCATCGGGTCAACGCGACGATCATCGCCTCCTCCGCCAATGTCATCGCCGTGGGCATCGCCGACCGCAGCGGACACCACATCTCCTTCCGGCAGTTCAGCCGCTACGGCCTGGTGGTCACCGCCGTCACGATCACCATCGCGGGCCTGTACGTATGGCTGCGCTACTTCGCGCTCGCCTGACCACCGAAGGGAGTCGACAGCGATGGGCGAATCCGATGAAGAGAGGATCGCCGACCTCGAAGCCCTCCTGCGGCTCGACGACCCCCGCTTCGCCCGTGGCCTGGGCGAGGGCCGCCCCCGGCGGCCTCGCGAGTACCGCCGCGGCCGGGCCTGGCTGGCGCTGGCCCTCGCGCTGGCCGCCATCGTCGCGGGAGCGCTCGTGCCACACGGACTGCTGCTGGCGACCGGCCTCGTCACAGCAGCGGTCGCGGTGAACTTCCTCGACACCCGCCGGCGACACCTTCACCGACGCAAGCACTAGGAGGCTGCCGTGACGCTGCAGCAGCTGTACCTGGTGCTGCTCGTGAGCGGCACCGTCCTCATGGCCAGCATCGCCGCGGCCCGCGCCGCGCACCGCGTCGGCCTGCCCAGCCTGCTGTTCTTTCTCGCCGTCGGGGTGATCGCGGGCGAGGACGTGATCGGCATCGAGTTCGACGACGCGCAGCTCGCCCAGTCCCTGGGCACGGCGGGCCTCGCGATCATCCTCGTCGAGGGAGGTCTGAGCACCCACTGGCCGGACGTCAGACGGCTGCTGGCGCCGGCCGGAGTGCTGGCCACCGTCGGTGTCGCGGTGTCCGTCGGCGTCACCGGCGCCGGGGCCCACTACCTCCTCGGCATGGACTGGCACCTGGCCCTGCTGCTGGGCGCGATCGTCTCCTCCACCGACGCGGCCGCCGTCTTCGCCGTCCTGCGCTCCCTGCCGTTGCCCAGGAAGACCACAGGGCTTCTGGAGGCGGAATCCGGGTTCAACGACGCCCCCACCATCATCCTGGTGCTCGTCTTCTCCACCGCCGCGGCCGACCTCCCCGGCCCCGGCGCCATTCTCGGGAACGTCCTCTACCAACTCGTCGTCGGAGGAGTCCTGGGCCTGGCCGTCGGCCGCGTCGGGGTGGCCGCACTCCGCCACATCGCGCTGCCGGCCACCGGGCTCTATCCGCTGGCCACCGTCGGCTTCGGCATCATCGCCTTCGCGGCCGCAGGCGCTCTCAACGCGAGCGGCATCATCGCCGCCTACCTGGCCGGACTGGTCCTGGGGAACTCGCGCCTGCCCCACCGCGCGGCGACACGGTCGTTCGCCGAAGGCACGGGCTGGCTCGCCCAGATCGGTCTGTTCGTCATGCTCGGCCTGCTCGTCGACCCCAGCGAACTCCCCGGCGCGATCCTGCCCGCCCTCGCCGTCGGGCTCGTCCTGCTGCTGATCGCCCGCCCCGTGTCGGTCGCCGCCTGCCTGCTGCCCTTCCGCATGCCATGGAGGGAACAGGCGTTCATCTCCTGGGCCGGCCTGCGCGGCGCCGTGCCCATCGTGCTCGCCACCTTCCCCATCGTCGCTGCCGTGGACGGCGCACGGCACCTGCTCAACATCGTCTTCGTCCTCGTCGTCGTCTTCACCCTCGTCCAGGGCCCCACCCTCCCCGCGGCCGCCCGTCTCCTCCACGTCGTCAGGACGGGTGCCCTGAGGGAGATACAGGTCGAGAGCGCGCCCTTGGACATCCTCGACGCCGACCTGCTGACCGTCACCGTTCCGCCCGGCTCGCGGCTCCACGGCGTCGCCGTCTTCGAGCTGCGCCTTCCGCCACCGGCCGTGATCACCTTCCTCGTCCGCGACGGCGCCACACTCGTGCCGGGACCCGAGACGGTGCTCACCACCGGAGACGAACTGCTCCTCGTCAGCACCCCGGCCGCACGACAGGCCACGGAACGGCGTCTGCGTGCCGTGGGCAGGCGCGGGAAGCTCGCCCGCTGGCTCGGCGAGCACGGCGGAGCCGACCCCGACGGCGACGACTCGGGGATCACCGCCCGCGACGGCTGACGGCGATCGTGCAGGCCACGTACACGACGGCCGCCGGCCACAGGGCGATCAGCACCGTGAGGGTGACGGCACCGGGGAGGGGATCGTACGCAGCCGTACGCCGCCAGTCCGGGTGACGCATCAGCAGGCGAGGAAGCCGACGCGCGAATCCGACGGCGCCACCCAGGTAGACCGACAGGGCGGCGAGCACCAGCACGGTGTCCCGGCTGGTGACCGCCGCCCAGGTCTCCTCGCTCACGCGCGGCCGGCCGCGTCGTTCGTCTGCTCCTGGACCTCCTCCCGGGAACTCGAAGGAGAGGGGACGGCTCCCAGGAGCGGGCCCTCGGGGGCGCGGCGGCGGGTGAGCCAGGCAGCGGCCGGTTCGGTGTAGCGAGCGGTGAGCGGACCGATCACGACCAGGATGAGGACGTAGGCGGTGGCGAGCGGGCCGAGGGCCGGCTCGATCCCGGCGGTGACCGCCAGGCCCGCGATGACGATGGAGAACTCGCCGCGCGCGACGAGCGTCCCGCCGGCACGCCAGCGGCCCTTCACACCGATCCCCGCCCGTTTCGCCGCCCAGTACCCGGTGGCGATCTTCGTCAGCGCGGTGACCACCGCGAGGGCCAGCGCCGGCAGCAGCACGGGCGGGATGCTCGCGGGGTCGGTGTGCAGGCCGAAGAAGACGAAGAACACGGCGGCGAACAGGTCCCGCAGGGGGCTGAGCAGCGTGTGCGTGCCCTCGGCCACCTCCCCGGACAGGGCGATGCCCACGAGGAACGCCCCGACGGCGGCGGAGACCTGGAGCTGCTGGGCGATACCCGCGACGAGGAGGGTGAGGCCGAGGACCACCAGCAGGAGCTTCTCGGGGTCGTCGCTGGAGACGAACCGTGAGATCACCCGCCCGAAGCGCACGGCGACGAACAGCACCGCTCCCGCGACGCCGAGCGCGATGGCCAGCGTCACGCTCCCGGCGGCCAGGCTCACTCCCGCCAGCAGCGCGGTGATGATGGGGAGGTAGACGGCCATCGCCAGGTCCTCCAGCACCAGGATGCTGAGGATGACCGGTGTCTCGCGGTTGCCGACCCGGCCGAGGTCGCCCATGACCTTGGCGATCACGCCCGAGGACGAGATCCAGGTGACCCCCGCCAGCACCACCGCCGCGACCGGGCCCCAGCCCATGAGCAGCGCGGCGACCGCGCCGGGCACGGCGTTGAGACCGAAGTCGACAAGTCCCGCCGGGTACTGGGTCTTGAGGTTGGAGACCAGGTCGCTGGCCGTGTACTCCAGGCCCAGCATGAGCAGCAGCAGGATGACGCCGATCTCGGCGCCGATCGCGACGAACTCCTCGCTCGCCCCCATCGGCAGGAGCCCGCCCTCACCGAAGGCGAGACCGGCCAGCAGATACAGGGGTATCGGAGAGAACTTCAACCGTCCGGCGACCCGGCCGAGGAGCCCCAGCCCCAGGATGATCGCGCCGAACTCGATCAGGAAGAGAGCGGAATGCACAGGCGATCACGTCCGTCCGAGTATCGCCGCAGCGGCGTCGACACCCTCGCGGGTGCCGATGACGATCAGGGTGTCCCCGCCGGCCAGACGGAAGTCGGGGGCGGGGGAGGGACGGGCTTCCGCCCGGCGCAGCACGGCCACGATCGAGGCGCCCGTCTCGGTGCGCATCCGGGTCTCGCCCAGCAGGCGCCCGTTCCAGTGGGAGTGGGCCGACAGCTCGATCCTTTCGGCGATCAGCCCCAAGTCGGTGGTGTGCAGCAGATTGGGACTGTGATGTGCCGGCATCAGCGCGTCGATCAGCGAGGCCGTCTCCGCTCCGGTCAGATGCAGCGACTGTGCACAGGCGTCGGGGTCGTCCCGCTCGTACAGATTGACGGTCCGTGTCCCGTCGCGGTGCGCGATGACCGACAGGTGACGGTGCTCGCGGGTGGTCAGGTCGTACTGGACTCCGATACCCGGCAACGGTGTCGAGCTCATCCGTGGAGCAGGCACAACGATTCCCCTCACAGTCATTCCGTGCATGATGCCGATGCGGTGGGCGGCGGCGACCACGGGCCGGAGGCGGCCGCTCGGCCGCCCCATAGTGCCACTTTCCCGATGACCGAAATATGGGTGTCGACACGGATCGACACGACCGTTCCGACGCGGTGAGGATGAGGCGGGGGACGTAGGCTTCGTCGCAGCTCACGGCATCTGGATGGCAGGCCGGGGAGGCGTGGAGGCATGTCGGTCCACCGGCGAACTCCCCTGCTGACCGCCGCTGTTCCGGCCACCGCTGTGGCGCCGGTCCTCGACATCGACGCCTCGGGGACCGCCTCGCGCCGACCCGGTACGCGCATCCTCGTCGAGCTCGTCGAACCCTGACCGCCGACCTCGCAAAGGAACAGTCCGCCCGTGCTGCCGTTCGTCCTGTACGTCGTCCTCTTCGCCTGCGCCCTGACCCTCACCGTCAAGGCCGCCCGCGTCCGGACCCTGCCCGCCTGGCGCCGCTACCTTCCTCTCGCCCTCCTGCTCGTCGCGGCCGCGGCGAGCCTCCTCCGCGGGGTCGGCGTGAGCGGGCCGGCCGAGTTCGTCGCCTTCCCCCTCAACCTCGTGGCCATCGCCCTGGCCGTCAGCGCGATCCGGGCCGCCGGCGCCCGGCCCGCGGCCACGCCCTCATAGGGCGCGACCACCGACCCGATCGATGCGGGCACGGGATGTCGGGTCCGGCAGGGTGGCGGTTGCCTAGCGTGGGGGTCAGTTGAGGGAAGGACGGCCAGGAGTGCTGGAGCGGCTGAATCAGGCCATGGACCACATCGAGGAGCACCTCGACGAGCCCATCGACGCGGCCGAGCTGGCCCGCATCGCGTTGACGTCGGAGTACCACTTCCGGCGGATGTTCTCGGCGCTGGCAGGCATGCCGCTCTCCGAGTACATCCGTCGGCGACGGATGACGCTCTGCGGCGCCGAGGTGCTCGGCGGGCAGCGGACGTTGCTCGACATCGCGGTACGTCACGGGTACGGCTCGGGCGAGGCGTTCGCTCGTGCCTTCCGCGCCGTGCACGGGGTGGGCCCCGGTGAGGCGCGGCGGACGGGTGCGGCCCTGGTCTCCCAGCCGCGGATGTCCTTCCGATTGATCGTCGAGGGGAGCAGCAGTATGCGCTATCGGGTCGTGGAGAAGGACGGGTTCACGCTGGTGGGCAGGGGGACACGCGTCCCGTTGGTCTACGAGGGGATGAACCCGGCCATCGTGGAGTTCGTCAAGAGCATCGGCAAGGAGACCCTGGGGCGCTGGGAGGAGCACGCGACCGGGGAGCCCGGCGGGGTCGTGGCCGCCGTCAGCAACCATGCCGCGGAGGACGCGGAAGGCACCGAACTCGACTACTTCCACGGGGTGGTGAGCGACGAGGAGGTGCCCGGGGCTTCGCAGAGCCTCGACGTCGAGCCGGGGACGTGGGCGGTGTTCGAATCGTCGGGGGAGTTCCCGCTGGCGGTCCAGTACCTGTGGCGGGACGTGTACACGCAGTGGTTCCCGTCGAATCCGTTCCGGAGCCGGCCGGGCCCGTCGCTGTCGCGCACGCGGGTGTCCGAGGACGGTACGCACGCGGACGCGGAGGTGTGGATCCCGGTGGAGCGCGACGCGGGCTGAACCGCGACGCGGGCGGGCTGAACCGCGACGCGGGCGGGCTGAACCGCGACGCGGGCTGAACCGCGACGCCGCCACCCGCCCGCGCTGCGTGCCGGCGCCGCTGCGCGGGCGGGAGATAGCGGTGGGGGCGGGGGGGGGGCGGGCGGCGGCCGCGGTCCCGGTCCCGCCGCGGCTCCCCCGACCCCCGACCGCGGCACCGCTCTCGGCAAGGGCATAGCAAGGACCGGCGGGTGCCGGTGCGGCGAAGGCAAAGGC
>NZ_JBEZNW010000046.1:0-52364 GCF_040653355.1 Streptomyces sp. NPDC047971
CGACCCCAAGCCCTACGTCTGGACCAAGACCGCAGACGAGATCCTCGAACGCCTCACCTCATATCTGAACAGAATTCCTGACTCAGAAGACTAGCCCCGGCCACCCCGCGTGCCCGGTCGCGTTTCCGCACCGGGCACGTCCTCAGGCCGGGAAGCGGCGGTCCACCCAGCGCCAGGCCACTTCGAGGAGTGCCGCGCCCGCCGCCGCGATCGCCACCGCCGTCCAGGGCATCGTCACGCCCACCAGCTTCAGGGCGAAGAAGTCCTGGAGCCAGGGGACGACGAGGACCAGCAGGAAGGCGCCGCCCATCGTGGCGACCAGGGCGATGCGCCACCAGGTGTAGGGGCGGGCGACGATCGCCAGGACCCACATGGAGACCAGGAAGAGCGTCAGGGTGGCGGCGCTCGTCTCCGCGTCGAGGGCGCCCGGGCCGCTGTAGTGGGAGCGGGCGATGAGGTACGTGGTGAAGGTGGCCGCCGCCGCCACGACGCCGCCCGGGATCGCGTACCGCATCACCCGTCTCACGAAGTTCGGCTTCGCGCGCTCCTTGTTGGGGGCGAGGGCGAGGAAGAACGCGGGGACACCGATGGTGAGGGTGGACAGCAGGGTCAGATGCCTCGGCAGGAACGGGTACTCGACCTGTGAGCAGACCACCAGGACGGCGAGGAGGACGGAGTAGACCGTCTTCGTCAGGAAGAGGGTCGCCACCCGGGTGATGTTCCCGATGACCCGGCGCCCCTCCGCCACCACCGAGGGCAGGGTCGCGAAGGAGTTGTTCAGGAGGACGATCTGGGCGACGGCCCGGGTCGCCTCCGAGCCCGAGCCCATCGAGACGCCGATGTCGGCGTCCTTGAGGGCGAGGACGTCGTTGACGCCGTCGCCGGTCATGGCGACCGTGTGGCCGTGGGACTGGAGCGCGCCGACCATGTCCCGCTTCTGCTGCGGGGTGACCCGGCCGAAGACCGCGTTCCGGTCGAGTTCGTCGGCCATCGCGGCCTGCTCGGAGGGCAGCTGACGGGCGTCGACGGTGTTCTCGGCCCCGGGCAGGCCGAGCTTCGACGCCACCGCGCCGACGGAGACCGCGTTGTCGCCGGAGATGACCTTGGCGGCCACGTTCTGGTCGGCGAAGTAGGAGAGGGTGTCGGCGGCGTCGGGCCGCAGCCGCTGTTCCAGGACGACGAGCGCGGTCGGGGTGGCCTCCTGCGCGACGTCGGGGGAGTCGAGCTCGCGGGTCGTACGGGCGAGGAGCAGGACGCGCAGGCCCTGTTCGTTGAGGTGGTCGATCTCGGTGAGTGTCGGGTCGCCGGCCTTCAGGAGGACGTCGGGGGCGCCGAGCAGCCACGCGGAGCTCTCGCCGTCGCCCTCGCTGAACGCCGCGCCGCTGTACTTGCGGGCGGAGGAGAACGGCAGCGACTCGGTGCAGCGCCAGTCCTCCGCGTCCGGGTAGGCGTCGATGATGGCCTGGAGCGAGGCGTTGGGATGCGGGTCGGACTCGCCGAGGGCGCCGAGGACCTTGCGTACGTACTCCTCGTCGCTCCCGTTGAGGGCCCGCAGCTCGGTGACGTCCATGCCGCCCTCGGTCAGCGTGCCCGTCTTGTCGAGGCAGACGACGTCGACGCGGGCCAGGCCCTCGATGGCCGGCAGTTCCTGCACGAGGCACTGCTTGCGGCCGAGCCGGATCACCCCGATCGCGAAGGCGACGGAGGTGAGGAGGACGAGGCCCTCGGGGATCATCGGGACGATGCCGCCGACGGTCCGGGCGACGGAGTCCTTGAAGTTGGTGTCCTTGACGACGAGCTGGCTGATGATGAGGCCGATCGCCGTCGGGACCATCATCCAGGTCACGTACTTGAGGATCGTGGAGATGCCGGAGCGCAGCTCGGAGTGGACGAGGGTGAAGCGGGACGCCTCCTCGGCCAGCTGGGCCGCGTACGCCTCGCGCCCGACCTTCGTGGCGGTGAACGCGCCGCCTCCGGCGACCACGAACGAGCCCGACATCATGGTGTCGCCGGGCTTCTTCACCACCGGGTCGGCCTCGCCGGTCAGCAGCGACTCGTCGATCTCCAGGCTGTCCGCCTCGGCGACCTCGCCGTCGACGACGACCTTGTCGCCGGGGCCGAGTTCGATGAGGTCGCCGAGGACGATCTCCGAGGTGGAGACCTCGGCGGAGACCCCGTCGCGCCGGACCGTCGGTTTCGCCTCGCCGATGACGGCCAGGCTGTCGAGGGTCTTCTTGGCGCGCAGCTCCTGGATGATGCCGATGCCGGTGTTGGCGACGATCACGAAGCCGAAGAGGCTGTCCTGGATCGGCGCGACGAAGAACATGATCACCCAGAGCACGCCGATGATGGCGTTGAAGCGGGTGAAGACGTTGCCTCGGACGATGTCGATCGTGGAGCGCGAACTGCGGACCGGGACGTCGTTGACCTCGCCGCGGGCGACGCGCTCGGCGACCTCGGCGGAGGTCAGTCCGGCGACGTGGTGGACGACGGGTGGTTCGTCCGTGATCTCACTGCCGTCCGTGTCGATCTTCGCCCGCTGAGTCATGTTTTCGACGGTACGACCGGAAGCGGTCGTTCACCCGCCGAGAAGGGTGAACATCAGACCGGGGGAGGACCGAAATCGTCCCGCGGTACTACGGGTGATCGAGCGGTACGACGTGCGCGGGGTCAGGGAGTGGGCGAGGCGTTCCGCTCGGCCTCGTGCCGCTTGATCGCGGCGTCGCGCTTCCGCACGTACCAGATGCCGATGAGCCCGAGGCCGGCTCCGGCCAGGCAGGTCCACACCCACCAGGTCAGGTCCCGGTCGTCGAACCAGCCGTAGAAGGGGACCTGGACGAGGAAGAGTACGAACCAGAGGATCGTGCCGCCGGTGATGGTGGCGACGACGGGCCCCTCCAGGGGCTCGGGTGCCTCGTGCTTGGGGGTCCACTTCGCCATGCGGTCAGTCTAGGCGGCGGGAAAAGGGGTCTACGCGCGGAGATGGACGCTCGCTCGTTCATGTGTTCATACTGAAACGGTTTGCCTCTGGCGGGTTTCTCTCGTATGAACCGCCAATTGGACGCCCCGAAGAGGAACCACCCCATGAGCACCACGGCCACCGCCAAGGCCATATCTCCCGAGCCCGCCCCCGAGTCGCCGCAGCGGCCCGCATCCGGACTCGACCGCTTCTTCAAGATCTCCGAGCGCGGCTCCACCGTCGCCCGCGAGGTCCGCGGCGGTTTCGCCACCTTCTTCGCGATGGCCTACATCATCGTGCTGAACCCGATCATCCTCGGCAGCGCCAAGGACATGTACGGGCACCAGCTCGACGGCGGCCAGCTGGTCACCGCGACCGTGCTCACCGCGGCCTTCTCGACCCTCCTCATGGGTGTCATCGGCAACGTGCCGATCGCCCTCGCGGCCGGACTCGGCGTCAACACCGTCGTCGCCCTCCAGCTCGCGCCGAGGATGTCCTGGCCGGACGCGATGGGCATGGTCGTCCTCGCCGGCCTCGTCGTGATGCTGCTGGTGGCGACGGGCCTGCGCGAGCGGGTGATGAACGCCGTCCCGGTCGGCCTGCGCAAGGGCATCGCGATCGGCATCGGTCTCTTCATCATGCTCATCGGCCTCGTCGACTCGGGTTTCGTCTCCCGCATCCCCGACGCCGCGCACACCACCGTCCCGCTCCAGCTCGGCGGCGACGGTCACCTCACCGGCTGGCCGGTCCTGGTCTTCATCCTCGGCACGCTGCTCACCCTCGCGCTGATCATCCGCAAGGTGCCGGGCGCCATCCTCATCTCCATCGTCGTGATGACGATCGTCGCGATGGTGATCAACGCGGTCGCCACCGTCCCGTCCTGGGGCCTCACCACCCCGACCTGGCCCGGGAACCCGGTGGCCTCGCCCGACTTCGGCCTGGTCGGCGAGGTGAGCCTGTTCGGCGGCTTCGAGAAGGTCGGGCTGCTGACCGGCGTCCTCTTCGTCTTCACCGTGCTGCTGTCCTGCTTCTTCGACGCGATGGGCACGATCCTCGGTGTCGGCGACGAGGCGAAGCTGATCGACAAGGACGGCAACTTCCCCGGCATCAACAAGGTCCTGCTGGTGGACGGCCTGGCCGTCGCCTCCGGTGGTGGCACCTCCTCCTCGGCCACCACCTGCTTCGTGGAGTCCACGGCGGGTGTCGGCGAGGGTGCGCGCACCGGCCTCGCGTCGGTGGTCACCGGTGGTCTGTTCTCGGTCGCGCTGTTCCTGACGCCGCTGGCCACGATGGTCCCGTCCCAGGCGGCGACGCCGGCGCTGCTCGCGGTCGGCTTCCTGATCCTGGCCGGTTCGATCAAGGAGATCGACTGGAGCGACTTCACCATCGCGGTGCCGGCGTTCCTGGCGATGGTGATGATGCCGTTCACGTACTCGATCACGAACGGCATCGGCATCGGCTTCATCGCCTTCAGCGTGCTGCGGCTCGCCACGGGCCGGGGCCGCGAGGTCCCGGTGGCGATGTACGTCGTGTCGGCGGTGTTCGTCTTCTACTACGCGATGCCGTCCCTCGGCCTCACGTGATCCACACGGTCATGACGGAGCGTTCGTGGGCTTGAGCCCGTAGAACTTCTCCGTCTCGTCGACGGCGGTCTGGAACCGGTCGTCGAAATCAGCGCGGATGAGCGTCCGGACGACATAGTCCTGGACGCTCATTCCGCGTTTGGCGGCGTGTCCCTTGAGACGGTCGAGCAGCTCACCGTCGATGCGCAGGCTGAGCACGGTCGATCCCATGCCCGTCAGGGTCGCGGCAGGAACGGGCCCCGTGCGTCACTTTCCGGATCCGTCTCACTCGTTTGGGTGACAGATTCGGTCACGGGCATCCCGAGTGGTATTTAGATTGGGTAATGAGTTATGCTAACGAACATGCCTGACCTGTCCCACGGCACTGCCGACGACGTCGCCGCCGTGAACGAGCTCCGCTCCGCCGTCATGCGACTGGGCCGACGCCTCAAGCACCAGCGCGTCGACGAGTCACTGAGCCCGACCGAGATGTCGGTGCTCGGCACCCTGAAGCTCTGCGGCTCCGCCACCCCCGGTGAGCTGGCCCGCAAGGAACACGTCCAGCCGCCGTCGATGACCCGCATCGTCGCGCTGCTCGAAGCCAAGGGGCTGGTCAGGCTGGAGCCGCATCCCGACGACCGACGACAGAAGGTCGTCAGCCAGACCGAGCGGGCCGAGGCCATGCTCGAGGAGTCCCGCCGCAAACGGAACGCCTGGCTGGCGTCGCTCGCCGAGGGTCTGGACGAGGACGAATGGGCCAAGCTGCGCGCGGCCGCCCCCGTCCTGGAGAAGCTCGCCCACCTCTAGACCCCGACGCCGAGGAGGCGACGCACTTTGAGTACGGGACCCGGAGCAGACTCCGCACCCGTCCATCAACCCGACACCCACACCCCCGGGCGAGGCGGCACGTTCTCCTCGCTCAGGATCCGGAACTACCGGCTGTTCTTCACCGGTGCCATCGTCTCGAACACCGGCACCTGGATGGCCCGTATCACCCAGGACTGGCTGGTCCTGAGCCTCACCGGATCCGCCGCAGCCGTCGGCATCACCACGGCGCTGCAGTTCCTCCCGATGCTGCTCTTCGGTCTGTACGGCGGTGTCCTCGCCGACCGGTACCCGAAGCGGCGCATCCTGCTGATCAGCCAGGCCGCGCTCGGCCTCTGCGGGCTCGCGCTGGCCGTCCTGACGCTCTCCGGCCACGTCCAGGTCTGGCACGTCTACCTGATCGCCTTCCTGCTCGGCATGGTCACCGTCGTCGACAACCCGGCCCGGCAGTCCTTCGTCTCCGAGATGGTCGGCCCCGCGCAGCTGCGCAACGCCGTCTCGCTGAACTCCGCGAACTTCCAGTCCGCCCGGCTCGTCGGCCCGGCGGTCGCCGGTCTGCTGATCGCCACCGTCGGCAGCGGCTGGTCGTTCCTGCTCAACGGCCTCTTCTTCCTGGCCCCGCTGGCCGGGCTGCTGATGATGCGCCCCGCCGAGTTCCACAAGGTGGAGCGCGCCCCCCGGGGCAAGGGACAGCTCAGAGAGGGCCTGCGGTACGTGGCCGGGCGGCCGGACCTGATCTGGCCGATCGTCCTCGTGGGCTTCGTCGGCACCTTCGGGTTCAACTTCCCGATCTGGCTCACCGCCTTCGCGGACGACATCTTCCACGTGGGCGCCGGGACGTACGGCTTCCTGAACACCCTCATGGCGGCCGGCTCGCTCGTCGGCGCGCTCCTGGCGGCGCGGCGCGGCTCCACGCGGCTGCGGATGCTGGTGCTCGCCGCGGTGGTCTTCGGTGTGCTGGAGATCGCGGCGGCGCTCTCGCCGTCCTTCTGGCTCTTCGTGCTGCTGCTCGTCCCGATCGGCATGTTCGGCCTGACGGTCAACATCACCGCCAACTCGGCGGTGCAGCTGGCGACGGACCCGGTCATGCGGGGCCGGGTGATGAGCCTCTACATGATGGTCTTCGCGGGTGGCACCCCGATCGGCGCACCGCTGCTCGGCTGGGTCACCGACACGTACGGGCCCCGGGTGGGCTTCGCGACGGGCGGTCTCGTCTCCCTCGCGGCGGCGGTCGTGGTGGGCCTGGTCCTCGCGCGCGTGGGCGGCCTGAGGATGGCGTTCGGCTGGAACCACGGCCATCCGCGGGTCCGGTTCGTCGAACGCGAGCGTCTGGCGACGGCGGCGTAGCCCTGGAGCGGGCGGCGGAGCGGGAGCCCCCGGTCCGCCGCCCGAACAGCGGTGTCCTGCCGGACGGGCGGTCGTCACACCCGCCGCTCCAGCACCTGGCCCGGCCAGTCGCCCACCGTGAAGGGCTCGGTCCTGATGAATCCCTGGCGTTCGTAGTACTCCACCAGGCGCCCCTCGCTGCCCGCGAAACAGTCCACCCGGAGCAGGGACAGGCCCTGGCGACGGGTCTCGTCCACCGCGTGGGCGAGCAGCGCCGCGCCCACGCCCCGGCCGTGGAAGCGCGCGTCCGTCGCCAGGATGTGGACGTAGACCTCCGGCTCGTCCACCGGCGCCACGTACGGTGCGGGATGCGGGGTCAGGGTGACGGTTCCGGCCGGGACACCGTCGATCTCCGCGATCCACGGAGTGCCCTCGGCCACGATCTCCTCGACCCGCGCGACCGCCTTCGCCCGGGCGGACCAGGGCTCCGTGCCCCACTGATCGGTGATCCCCTTGCCGTTGAGCCAGCGGACCGCGCTGTCGAGCATCGCGAGTATCGCGGGGACGTCGTCCGCCCCGCCCTTCCTGATGGTGATCTCCATCCGGTCGACGGTAGCCGCTGACACACTCTGCCCATGAGGCTTTTCGCTGCCGTGCTTCCGCCCCGGGAGCAGCTGACCGAACTCGCCCGTCTCGTGGACCGCCTGGCCCGCCTCCCCGACGCCGGGCGCCTGCGCTGGACCCAGCGGCCCGGCTGGCACTTCACCCTCGCCTTCATGGGCGAGGTCGACGACGAGCTGCTCCCGGAACTGCACGAGCGGCTCGCCCGCGCCGCCCACCGCACCTCGCCGTTCGCGCTGCGGCTGCACGCCGGCGGACACTTCGGGCGGGCGGTGCTGTGGACGGGAGCCGCCGGAGACCTCGACGAGATGCGCCTGCTCGCCGAGCGCGCCGACGCGGCCGCCCGCCGGGCCGGCGTGCCGATGGACGAGCACCGCCGCTACCAGGCCCACCTGACGATCGCCCGCTCGCGCGCCGACGTCGACCTCCGGCCGTTCGTCGACGCGATGGCCGGCTTCGAGGGCAGCCGCTGGCAGGTCCCCGAGCTGGCGCTGGTCCGCAGCAACCTCCCGGGCGGTGGCGTGCCGGGGGAGCAGCCCCGGTACGAGACGGTCGGCGCATGGCCACTCGGAGGGGCGGGTTAACCTCGAAGGGTGGACCCGAAAACCCGTAACCGGATCATGGCCGGTGTGCTTGTCCTGATGTTCGCGATGATCGCGGTGGCCTCCGTGGTCGGCCAGTAGCCAGGAGCCGGGCCGGTTCGTGAGAACCCGCTCGGCGATGCCGTCGCGTACCGCCCGGCCGCGGAGCTCGCGGGCCTGCGCGCCGTCCGGACGCGGAAGCAGCCGAGGAACTCCTCGGCGATCCCGAGCCGGGGTGGCGCGTCACGTCCGTGCCAGGGTGCCGCGGAAACGCGACTGTGCGCGCATGAACGGGCCGCTGCGCGATCGGCCCTTGCCTGGAGTGGGCTCGAAGCGGTTCGCTTGTGGTTCATGAAGTACACGCAGCTCGGACGTACGGGACTCAAGGTCAGCCGACTCGTTCTCGGCACGATGAACTTCGGTCCTCAGACAGACGAATCAACCAGCCACGGCATCATGGACGCCGCCCTCGACGCGGGTGTGAACGTCGTCGACACGGCCAACGTCTATGGGTGGGGTGAGAACAAGGGCCGCACCGAGGAGATCATCGGCAGCTGGTTCGACCAGGGCGGCGGCCGCCGGGACAGGACGGTCCTGGCGACCAAGGTCTACGGCTCCATGTCGCGCGAGGGCGAGACCTGGCCCAACGAGGACCGGCTGTCGGCGCTGAACATCCGGCGGGCGGTCGAGGCCAGCCTCAAGCGGCTGCGGACGGACTACATCGACCTGTACCAGTTCCACCACATCGACCGGCTCACTCCCTTCGAGGAGATCTGGCAGGCGGTCGACGTCCTGATCCAGCAGGGCAAGATCCTCTACGCCGGATCGTCCAATTTCCCCGGCTACAAGATCGCCCAGGCCAACGAGATCGCCGCTCGACGCGGCTCCACGTACGGCCTGGTCAGCGAGCAGTGCCTGTACAACCTCCATGAGCGGCGGGCCGAGATGGAGGTCCTCCCGGCGGCCCGGGAGTACGGCCTCGGCGTCATCCCGTGGTCCCCGCTCCACGGCGGACTGCTCGGCGGCGTCATCCGCAAGGAGGTGACGGGCGGGCGGCGTGCCTCCGGCCGGACCGCCGAGGCACTGACCGACACCGCGGTCCGGGCGCGGATCCAGGCGTACGAGGACCTGCTCGACAAGCACGGCCTGGAGCCCGGCGAGGTGGCCCTGGCGTGGCTGCTGACCCGCCCCGGCGTCACGGGGCCGATCGTCGGCCCGCGTACGGCCGAACAGCTGGACTCCGCTCTGCGCGCTGTGGAGTTGGAGCTGAGCGAGGACGTGCTGACCGGCCTGGACGAGATCTTCCCGGGGCCCGGGCCTTCGCCGGAGGCCTTCGCCTGGTGATCGAGTAGCGCGTGGTCGTCGAGGCCGTCGCCCCTCCCGGGGGCGGCGGCCTCCGCGTCTCTCCGAGGACCGGGGCCGCTCCGGGCGAGAGGTCTCGGTGGAGGACCGTCGGGTCAGCCGCCGAGCCAGCTGCCGGCGTCGAGGCGGAAGGCGGTCTCCGGGGGGACGACCTGGCGCAGCGCGTTCTCCACGTCCCGGACGCGCTCGGCGCCGAGGGTCGCGCACCACTCCGCGTGCAGCGCGTCGAAGATGACGGCCGAGCGGGCGAGGGCGTCGTGGCCGCGTGCGGTGAGGCGGACGAGTTTGCGGCGGGCGTCGGCCGGGTCGTCGGCGCGCTCCGCGTAGCCGACGGCGAGGAGACGGTCGACGGTCTTGCCCGCGGCCTGTTTGGAGACGCCCAGATGGCGCCCGATGTCGCTGGCGGTGGCGCCGCGGGGCCCGCCGGCGGCGATGGCCTGCATGGCGAAGCCGTGTGCGGGGCGCAGGTCGGGGTGGCCCTGGCGGGCGAGTTCGGCGTGGAGCCGGTCGATGAGGGTGCGGAAGCCGGCGAAGAGGAGCAGCGGCAGCTCGAAGCCCGCGACGGATTCCCCCTTGCCCCTATCGACAACCTGGTTTACGTTTTCCTCGTCCGCATGGTCAACCATGTTGTCGATTCTACTCTCTCGTCCAGGAGTCGCCTTGTTCACCGATCACACCGTAGAGACCGCCCCCGCCGCCTCGCGCCGCTCCATGGAGTCCGTGTCCGCCGCCTGGGGCCGTCTCCCGCAGGCCGTCGCGCGCATGGCCGAGTCCCCGCATGCGCTGGACGGATTCCTGACGATGAGCGCGCTGTTCGAGGCCACGACGCTCGACGCGCACTCCCGCGAGACCGTGATCCTCGTGGTCGCGGAACGCCATCAGTGCCATCTGTGCATCGGGATCCACGAGGCCAGGCTGGCCGGGCTGGGTCCGGCCGGGCGACCGGAACGGCTGGCGAGCGTACGGAGGTTCACGCATCAGGTCCTCGCCTCGTCCGGGGCGGTGAGCGACGAGGAGCTGGAGGCGTTCCTCGACGCCGGGTACACCCGGCAGAACGCCCTGGAGGTGGTGCTCGGCATCGGTGCGTACACCCTGTCGACGCTGGCGAACCGGCTGACCCGCTCGGCGTGACGGAGCCGGGCCGTCACGAGCGGGTCGGTGGGGGCGGGTCGTACGGCCGACCGGTGGCGTCGGCGGTGTCAGAGGGAGACGGCGACGAGCGCCAGGGCGGAGCCGCCGAAGACGATGGCGTGCCGGATGTTCTGCTGGATCCGGACCCAGCCCGGGAAGGCGTTCTCGGCGGCCTTGAGGAAGGCGGGGACGTCGACGCGCGCCAGCTCCGGGTCGCCCTTGCGCCGGAAGGCGGCGCGGACGGCGGAGACGGCCGTCAGGTTGCTGTAGAGGATCAGGCCGTTCATGACGATGACGAGCGACTGGAAGATCCAGGTCGAGGTCGTGGCCCAGTCGCTCCCGGCGACGTTGAGCGCGGCCAGGGCGATCATGACCACACCGACCGAGACCGGGGCCCATGTCTCGTGCCCGCTCGCGTCGAACCTGAGGCCGTTCTCCTCCAGGACCTCGGGCCGGACGCCCTGGCGGGTGAGCTCGTCCTGAGCGGCGGTCGTGGCCAGGGGGCCGAAGCGGTGACGGACGATCGGGATGCTGACGAAGGCGAGGGCGATGAGCAGCTGCATGAGGGCGGCGAGGTCGGCGTTCACGGGGGGCCTGCTTCCTGGTCGGCGTGGCGTCGTTGCTGACGAGGAAGACGATGCCGAGCCGCGCTGACGCCCCGCGGACCGTTCGCTGACAGGGTCCGTGAGGGCCTGTCAGCGTCGGCGTCCGGCTGTCAGGCGCCCTGGTAGAGGGCCCCGAGACCCCATGCCTGGTGCATGGCCGCCGCGAAGGCGCCCGCCAGTTTGTGCTCGCCGGACGGGCCCGGGTGGGTGCCGTCGTAGGTGTCCGCGTGGATGTCGTACGCCTCCGGGGTCGTCGCCAGGAGCAGTGGCGACGCCGCCGTGTCGAGGTCGGCGACGGCCTTCGCCAGCAGCTCGTTGAAGCGCGCGCACTCGGCGGCGAACGGTGCGTCGTACTCGGCCCGTACGTTCGGGATGACGGGCATGACCACGGTCCTGACGCGCGGGTTGACCGCGCGGGCCGCGGCGACGAACGCGCGGGTGTTCTCCGCGGTCTGGTCGCTGTTGGTGTAGAAGCCGAGGTCGATCAGGCCGAGGGAGACCAGCAGGACGTCCGCCCGGGTCGTCCCGACCGCCTCGCCGATCAGCGGCGCCATGTGCAGCCAGCCCTCGCCCCAGCCGGCCAGATGGCGCCGGGCGGGCGCGGGGAAGCCGGGGTCGGCGTAGTCGTGCGAGAGCGGGGCGTCGGCGGCGGTGTCGTACAGCTCGGTGCGCGGCCCGACGATCTCGTACCGCCCGGGCAGCGCGGTCTCCAGGTGCTGCCACATCCGGTAGCGCCACGTGTAGTCGCCGGCGCGTCCGATGGTCATGCTGTCGCCGACGAACATAAAACGCATGGTCACATCATCGCGGAGCCCGAGCGGCGGCTGCGACGTGATCCCGGCCACCCCTCGGCCCCGTGGCAGGCTTGGTCCATGCGATCGCTTCTGCGCGTCACCGGTGCCGCCGCCCTGGTCCTCCTCACGGCGGCGGGCCCGGCCGTGGCCGCGGACGCCGACCAGGACTTCACGATCAAGGATCCGCGGATCACCGAGTCCAGCGGCCTCGCGGCCAGTCACGCCCACCCGGGCGTCTACTGGACGCACAACGACCAGGACGCGCCCCTGATCTACGGCATCGACTCGCGGACCGGCGAGACGGTCGCGACGCTCACCATGAAGGGCGTCGGCACGCCCCGTGACATGGAGGCCGTCGCCGTCGGCCCGGACGGCGACATCTACGTCGGCGACATCGGCGACAACAAGGACGGCACCTGGGACCACGTCTGGATCTACCGCTTCCCCGAGCCGAAGCGGCTGAAGGACCAGACCGTCACGGCGCAGCAGTACGACGTGACGTACGCGGACGGGCCCCGCAACGCAGAGGCCCTGATGGTCCATCCGAAGACCGGCCGGGTCTACATCGCCAGCAAGAACCAGGACGGCGGCGGGCTCTACGCGGGCCCCGAGCGGCTCTCCTCGGGGAGGACGAACGTCTTCCGGCGCGTCGACGACGTGCCCTGGGTGACGGACGGCGCCTTCTCGCCCGACGGCGAACGGCTCACCCTGCGCGGCTACTTCTCCGCGAAGGAGTACGCCTGGAAGGACGGGCGCCTCGGTGACGAGGGAACGAGCGTGGGGGCGCCCTTCCAGGGACAGGCGGAGTCGGTGACGTACTCCGGGGACGGCGAGGCGCTGATGTTCGGATCGGAGGGGGCGAACAGCAAGGTCGTCCGTGTCGACCGGTCCCCGGCGCCGCGTCCCTCGACCTCGGCCCCCGGCGCACCGCCGAAGGCCCCGGACGCGGACGCGTCCGCCACCGCGGAGGACCGCGGGAACTTCACCGTGGGCGTGATCGTCCTCGGCGCCGCGACCGCCCTGGTCATCGGCGGGAAGCGCCTCCTGCGCCGCCGCTGACGAGCACCTCGAAGCCGTCGAGGAGACGTGCGAGCCCGAAGGCGAAGTGGTCGACGTCGTGGGAGAAGGTGTCCTCGGCGAGTGCCGCCATGTGCGGATAGTCGCCCGAGGCCATCGCCCGTTCCAGGAAGGGGTGTTGCCTCTTCCAGAACTCCTCGTCGTCCACGCCCGTCTCCTTCGCGGCCTCGACGGCCTGGATCTCCATCCGGGCGACGCCGACGACGTAGTTCTGCACGGCGATGATCACTCCGATCGTCTCGGGGTCGCTCAACCCCATCCCGTGCGGCCCCTTCAGGCCGGAGAGGCAGAGATCGAGCCCGCGCAGGGTGCTCGGTCCGAGGACCGAGCGGGCCTGGTTCACCCTGAGCAGCCAGGGGTGGGACCGGTACAGCTCGCGGTAGGAGCGCGCGAGCTGCTCGACGGTGTCCCGCCAGTGCGTGGGGGGCGGCGGGTCGCCCTCGAACGACTCGCCCTGGACGCGGTCGAGCATCAGGTCGAGCAGCTCGGTCTTGCCGGGGACGTACCGGTAGAGCGACATCGTGCCGACGCCGAGCTCGGTGGCCACCCGCCGCATCGAGACGGCGTCGAGCCCCTCGGTGTCGGCGACCCCGACCGCGGCCGTGACGATCCGGTCGAGGGTGAGGCCCGGCTTGGGGCCTCGGCTGGGCCGGTCGCCCGTGCCCCACAGGAGTTCCAGGCTGCTCGTCGTCGCGTCCTTCATGGCCTCACCTTAAAACTGAGTACACCGTACTCTGAATCGGGTACGGTGTACTCAGTTTCCTGGATCGGAGGATGTCCCATGTACGAACACGCGGTCCTCGCCGAGGACCTGCGCAAGCGGTACGGAGGCAAGGGCGGGAGCGCCTTCGCCCTCGACGGCTTCGACCTCGCCGTCCGCCCGGGTACCGTCCACGGCCTCCTGGGCCCCAACGGCGCGGGCAAGACCACCGCCGTCCGCGTCCTCGCCACCCTCCTGAAGACCGACGGAGGCCGTGCCGAGGTCGCCGGCGTCGACGTGGCCCGCCACCCGCGCGCCGTCCGCGCCCGCATCGGTCTCGTCGGCCAGTACGCCGCCGTGGACGAGGGCATCAGCGGCCGGCAGAACCTGGAGATCTTCGGCCGCCTCTTCCACCTCGGCGCCCGCCGGGCCCGTGCCCGCGCCGGAGAACTGCTCGACCGCTTCCAGCTCGCCGAGGCCGCCGACCGGAACGCGGGCACCTACAGCGGCGGGATGCGCCGCCGCCTCGACCTGGCCGCCTCGATGATCCTCACCCCCGACGTCCTCTTCCTCGACGAGCCGACCACCGGACTCGATCCGCGCGGTCGCGGCGAGGTCTGGGACGCCGTCCGCGCCCTCGTCGCCGGTGGCACGACCGTGCTGCTCACCACGCAGTACCTCGACGAGGCCGACCGGCTGGCCTCCCGGATCACCGTCATGGACCGGGGCCGCGCCATCGCCGACGACACCCCCGACGGGCTCAAGAACCGGGTCGGGGGCGACCGGATCGAGGTCGTGGTGGCGGACGCGGCCGACCTGCCGGCCGTACGGAAGGCCCTCGCCCGGGTCGCGGCGGCCGAACCGGCCGTGGACGAGGGGGACAGGCGCGTCCACGCCCCCGTCACCGACCGGGTCGCCGCCCTCACCGAGGTCGCGCGCACCCTGCGGGACGAGCGGATCCCCGTCGAGGACCTCGGCCTTCGCCGCCCCAGCCTGGACGACGTCTTCCTGACCCTGACGGGCCGCCCGAGCGCGGACGTCACCACCGACGAGGCCGGCGCCACCCGTGCCGGTGCCGAAGGAGTCGCAGCCGCATGACGACCGCCGCCACGACGGACCGCGCCCCGGTCGCCACCCGCGGCCGCGCCTACTGGGCGCTGGCCGACTGCGCCACCCTCGTCCTCCGTACCCTGCTCAACTACCGACGTCAGCCCGTCGCCATCCTCTGGCAGCTCGGATTCCCCATCGTCTCCGTCCTCCTCTACGGCTTCGTCTTCGGCAGCGCGATGCAGGTGCCCGGAGGCGGCGACTACAAGGACTTCCTCATGCCGGGGATGTTCACCATGACGATGACCTTCGGTCTCATGAACACCGCCATCGCCGTCGTCGCCGACGCGGGGAGGGGGGTCATGGACCGGTTCCGGTCCATGCCGATGGCCCCCTCCGCCGTCACCACCGGCCGGGGCGCCTCCGACCTGCTGATCGCCGCCGCCGAACTGGGCATCCTCGCCGCCACCGCGCTCGCCATCGGCTGGACCTCCGACGGTGGCGCGGGCGGCACGCTGTTCGCCTTCGCCCTGCTGCTCCTGCTGAGGTTCAGCCTCATCTGGGTGGGGGTGTGGTGCGGTCTCGTCCTGCCGAACACCGAGGCGGCCGGCGCGCTCTACGGGGTGATCTTCCCGATCACGATGATCTCCAGCGTGTTCGTGGCCCCGTCGCTGATGCCCGACTGGCTGGCCCCCGTGGCGGCCTGGAACCCGATCTCCTCGACGGTCGCCGCCACCCGCGAGCTGTTCGGCAATCCGGGCGCGGCGGGCGGGAGCTGGGTGGAGCAGCACGCGATCCTCATGGCCGTCCTGTGGCCGGTGCTCCTGACGGCGGTCTTCCTGCCGCTGGCCGTGCGCAGGTTCCAGCGGCTCAGCCGCTGACCGGAGGTTCCTCTCCCGCGTCGACCGGGCGGGGCGGGAGGCAGAGACTGGAAGGAGAGCGGGGGACGACGAGGCCAGGAGGGATCATGACGGGATTCACCCGTGAGGGCACCCCGGTCGTCATGGAAGGCGGCGGCCTGGACTTCCGGATGCGGGAGGCCGGAGGCGACATGACCGTCGCCTTCATCCACCTTCCCCAGGGCACCGACATGGCGCCCGCGCTCAAGGGGCTCGAAGGCGACCTGTGCCAGTGCCCCCACTGGGGGTACCTGTTCAAGGGCCGGATCAGGATGCGGACCGCCTCGGGCGAGGAGATCTACGAGGCCGGCCAGGCCTACTACTGGGGACCCGGTCATGCCCCCGAGGCGCTGGAGGACGTCGACGTCGTGGAGTTCTCGCCGACCGCCGAGTTCAACGCGGTGATCGACCACGTCAAGGCGCAGGCGGGGTGAGCGCCGGCCACGCGAAGGGCCCGGCACCGGATGTCGCCGGTGCCGGGCCCTTCGGAGGCGTGGAGGTCAGAGGTTCTCGATCACGTAGTCGATGCAGGCCGTCAGGGCCCGCACGTCCGCCGGGTCGATCGCCGGGAACATCGCGATCCGCAGCTGGTTGCGGCCCAGCTTGCGGTACGGCTCGGTGTCCACGATGCCGTTGGCCCGCAGCGCCTTGGCGACCGCCGCCGCGTCGACGTCCTCGGAGAAGTCGATCGTGCCGATGACCTGCGAACGCTTCGCCGGGTCGGTGACGAACGGCGTCGCGTGCTTGGACTCCTCGGCCCAGCCGTACAGCGCCTGGGAGGACTCCTTCGTCCGGGCCACGGCCCAGTCCAGACCGCCCTGGCCGTTGATCCACTTCAGCTGCTCGGCGAGCAGGAAGAGGGTCGAGAGCGCCGGGGTGTTGTACGTCTGGTTCTTCAGCGAGTTGTCGATCGCCGTCGGGAGCGAGAAGAACTCCGGGATGTGGCGGCCGGACGCGTGGATCCGGGCGGCGCGCTCCAGGGCGGCGGGCGAGAACGCCGCCAGCCACAGACCGCCGTCGGCGGCGAAGGACTTCTGCGGGGCGAAGTAGTAGACGTCCGACTCGGTGATGTCGACCGGCAGGCCGCCCGCGCCGGAGGTCGCGTCGACCAGGACGAGCGCGCCCTCGTCGGCGCCCGCGACGCGCTTGACCGGGGCCGCGACACCGGTGGAGGTCTCGTTGTGCGTGAACGCGTAGACGTCGACGCCCGCCTCGGCCTGCGGCTCCGGGTGGGTGCCCGGGTCCGAGGAGATCACGGTCGGCTCGGCCAGCCAGGGGGCCAGCTTCGCGGCCTTCGCGAACTTGGAGGAGAACTCGCCGAAGTTGAGGTGCTGCGACTTCGACTCGATGAGCCCGTGGGTCGCGATGTCCCAGAAGGCGGTGGAGCCGCCGTTGCCCAGGATCACCTCGTAGCCCTCGGGCAGCGAGAAGAGGTCACGCACTCCGGCACGTACCTCGCCGACCAGGTTCTTGACCGGGGCCTGGCGGTGGGACGTGCCGAGGAGGGAGGTGCCGGTGGCGGCCAGGGCGTCCAGCGCCTCCGTACGCACCTTGGAGGGGCCCGCGCCGAAACGGCCGTCGGCGGGCTTGATGTCAGCGGGAATCCGGATCTCAGCCACGAGGCGGAGCGTATCCGGTCGGAAGGGCCACGGCGGAACGATGTCCGCCGGATGAGACGACAGGTGAGACATCCTGACCTCGTGCGAAAACACCATGAGCGGTCCGAGCTGGAGGACGCCCTCCGTGCGGAGGTGGCCGGAGACGTCGATTTCGGCGCCACGGCCAGGGCCCTGACGACGATGGACGCCTCCAACTACCGCCGGGTGCCGGTGGGTGTGGTCGCCCCCCGCGACGCCGGGGACGTGGCGGCGGTGCTCTCGGTCTGCCGCGAACGGGGGGTGCCGGTCGTCGCCCGGGGCGGCGGCACGTCGATCGCGGGCCAGGCGACCGGCACGGGCGTCGTGCTCGACTTCACACGTCACATGCGGGCCGTCGTCTCCGTCGACCACGCGGCGCGCACGGCCGTCGTCCAGCCGGGGGTGGTGCTGGACCGGCTGCGGGACGCGGTGCGCCCGTACGGGCTGACCTTCGGCCCCGATCCGTCGACGCACAGCCGCTGCACCCTCGGCGGCATGATCGGGAACAACGCCTGCGGGGCGCACTCGGTGGCGTGGGGGACGACCGCCGACAACGTGCGCGGGCTCGACGTCCTGACGTACGGGGGCGAGCGGCTGCGCCTCGGCCGGGAATGGCAGGGCGCGCCGGCGGGGCTGCGGGAGCTGGTGGAGGGGCGGCTCGCCCTGCTGCGGACGGGCTATCCGGCCGGGCTGCCGCGCCGGATCTCCGGCTACGCGCTCGACGCGCTGCTGCCGGAGCGGGGCGCGGACGTGGCCCGCTCGTACTGCGGCAGCGAGGGCACGCTGGGGGTGCTGACGGAGGCGACGGTACGGCTGGTGCCGTTGCCCGCCTCGCCGGTCCTGGCGGTCCTCGGATACGCGGACGAGAGCGCGGCGGCCGACGCGGCGGCGGGGCTGCTGACGCTGGGCCCGCTGACGGTGGAGGGGATGGCGGCCGATCTGGTGCGGGGCGCGTCGGGGCTGCCGCGCGGTGGCGCCTGGCTGTTCGTGGAGATGGACGGTGAGCCGGCGGCGCGTGGGCTGATCGCCGCGGCGGACGCGCTGGACGCGTCGCTGGTGACGGACCCGGCGGGGCAGCGCGCGCTGTGGCGGATCCGGGAGGACGCGGCGGGCACGGCGACGCGGATGCCCGGGGGCGGCGACGCGTGGCCGGGCTGGGAGGACTGCGCGGTCCCGCCGGCGAGGCTGGGCGCGTACCTGCGCGCGTTCCGCGCGCTGCTCGCCGAGCACGGTCTGCGGGGCACCCCGTACGGCCACTTCGGCGACGGCTGCATCCACGTCCGGATCGACTTCGACCTCTACACCGGGAAGGGAGTGGGGCGTTTCCGGGAGTTCTCCGAGGCGGTGGCGGATCTGGTGGTGGCGCACGGGGGCTCGCTGTCGGGGGAGCACGGGGACGGACAGGCGCGGGCGGAGCTGCTGCCGCGGATGTACGGGCCCGAGCTGGTGTCGGTGTTCGGCGCGGTCAAGGACGTGTGGGACCCGGACGGCGGTCTGAACCCGGGGATGCTGGTGCGGCCGGCGCCGCTCGACACGAACCTGCGCTTCCAGGGCCTGCCGTTGGTGGGCCGGGAGCCGGCGCGCTGTGTGGGGGTGGCCAAGTGCCGGGTGGAGGGGCCGACGTCGGGGCCGGAGGTGATGTGCCCTTCGTACCGTGCGACGGGGGAGGAGCGGCATTCGACGCGGGGCAGGGCGCGGCTGCTGCACGAGATGGCGCTGGGCGAGGTGATCACGGACGGCTGGCGCTCGGAGGAGGTCAAGGAGGCCCTCGACCTGTGCCTGTCGTGCAAGGGGTGCCGGAGCGACTGTCCGGTGGGCGTGGACATGGCCGCGTACAAGGCGGAGTTCCTCGATCGGCACTACGCGGACCGGCGGCGGCCGCGCTCGCATCTGACGATGGGCCGGCTGCCGGAGTGGCTGAGGCTGTTCGGCCCGGCGCTGAACATCGCGCGGATGCTCCCCGCGCGGTTCGCGGGTGTCACTCCGGAGCGGAAGCTGCCGCGGGTGGCGGCGCTGACGTTCGTGTCCTGGTTCGGGGCGCGGCTGGAGGAGGCCGTGGACGTGCTGCTGTGGCCGGACACCTTCACCAACCACCTGGCGCCCGGGGTGGGCCGCTCGGCGGTGCGGGTGCTGCACGCCGCCGGTCTGGGGGTGGGGCTGCCGCCGGGGCGGGTGTGCTGCGGGCTGACCTACGTGTCGACGGGCCAGCTGGACCGGGCTCGGAAGGCGATGCGCAGGACGCTCGACGTGATGGAGCCCAAGCTGGGCCATCCGGTGGTCGTCCTGGAACCCTCCTGCGCGGCGACCCTGCGGACCGACCTCCCCGAACTCCTCCCGGACGATCCCCGGGCCCGGACGCTGGCCTCGTCGGTGCGGACCTTCGCCGAGGCGCTGGAGGAGTTCGCGCCCGCGTGGGAGCCCCCGCGTCTCGACCACCCGGTGGCCGGCCAGACCCACTGCCACCAGCACGCGGTCCTGGGGGACGGCGCGGACCGGCGCCTGCGGGAACGGATGGGGCTGGTCGGCGAGTTGAGCGGCGGCTGCTGTGGTCTCGCGGGCAACTTCGGCTTCGAGCCGGGCCACTACGAGGTCTCGGTGGCCTGCGCGGAGGACCAGCTCCTCCCGGCGGTCCGCGCGGCGGACGACGACGCGGTCCTCCTGGCCGACGGCTTCTCCTGCCGTACCCAACTGGACGATCTGACGGGCCGTCGCGCCCGTCATCTGGCGGAAGTCCTCGCGGAGGCGCTGCGGGAGCGGTAACATACATTCATGAATGTACGTGAGGAGCCGGGCTCGTCGCGTCCGCGGCGTTCCACCCAGGCCGAGCGGCGGGAGCGGACGCGCGGCGCGCTGCTGGAGTCGGCGGCCCGGGGGCTGTCCCGGCACGGGTACAGCAACCTCGTCCTCGAGCAGGTGGCCAGGGACGCCGGCTACACGCGCGGCGCGCTCTACCACCAGTTCAAGGACAAGCAGGACCTGGCCCTCGCCGTCTCCGAGTGGGTCTTCCGGTTCTGGGACCAGGAGGTCGGGCAGCACGTCTGGCGCGAGCCGGATCCGCTCGCCGCGCTGCTCACGCTCGCCCGCGCCCACACGGTCTTCTGCCGTCGCGACATCGCCCGCGTGGCTGTCGCGCTGCGTCTGGAGTTCTCCGGGCAGGACCACCCGATCGGACAGGTCGTGGAGACCGGCTACCGCCAACTCCTCGACCTCTGCACCGGATTCGTCGAGGCCGGGCGGGCGGCGGGGACGATCCCCGACGGACCGCCGGCCGCGGACGTCGCGCTCGCCTACGTCGGCGCGCTCGAAGGAACCTCGATCGCCCTCGCCGGCCGTGTGCCCGACGACGTGTCCCTCGTCGTCGCGGCGGCCGCGGGAGCCCTCGGGCTCGACCCCCGCACCACGCACCCCTCTGTACGGAACGCACCGCAGGAGGAAAGCCATGGAACTCCCCCAGTCCGCGCACACGTCCCGCCCCTGGCGGATCCACGAGATAACGCCTGACTTCCGCGTCTACGACGTCTGGGCGCTGCCCACGCCCGGTGGTCCCGACGACTTCCCGCGCCTGATACGGAACTTCGCCGGCGGCGACACGAGCGAGAACTCCTCCCGGATCGCCCGTCTGCTCTTCGCGATCCGCTGGAAGCTCGGCGCGCTGCTCGGCTGGGACGACAGGGAGAAGGGCCTCGGCTCCCGGGTGCCGACCCTCCGCGACCGGCTGCCGCAGGACCTCCGCGACGGCCCGGCCGGCCCGGAGTTCGACCGGCTGCCCTTCACGTCCGTCTACCTGAGGGACGACGAGTGGGCGGCGGAGATGGCCAACCGGACCTGCCACGGAGTGATGCACATCAGCTGGGTCCCCGACGGCTCCGGCGGATACCGGGGTCAGATGGCCGTCCTCGTGAAGCCCAACGGCCTCTTCGGCAAGGCGTACATGGCCCTCATCGGCCCCTTCCGGCACCTGATCGTCTACCCGCCGTTGATGCGCGACATCGGACGCCAGTGGAGCGAGACCACCCCCTCCAGGTGAAGGGAACGTTCCGCTCGACTACCGCGTTTCCCTCGGGTCCACAGCCGCGCATCACCGACCGAGGAGTCCCGTTGTCCACATCAGTCCCGCCCGCCACCGTGACCCCGCTGCCGCCGCTCGCCGCCCAGGCCGAGCGTCTGATCGAGCTCGGCGTGCACGAGCTCGCGGGGATCACCGCCGAGGAGCTGCGCGCCTTCGCCGCGGGCGCCGACGACGCGCACGGCGGCGCGCTGCTCGCCGTCCACCCGGAACGGGCCCCCGCCTCCGCCCTCGCGCCGCTGCTGCGCCGCGAGGGCAGACCCGGATTCGTCGTCGTCGACATGCCCGACGTCGACGACTTCGCGCCGTCCGGCGGGATCGAACTCCCCGACACCCCGCTCTACCTCGTCACCGGCCCCGACCGCGGCGACCACATGGCCAACTGGAGCCCGGAGGAGGCCCTGCCCGCCCTCACCGAGCAGGGCCGCAGCCCGATGCTGCTCACCGAGGGCATCCACTGGGTGCTCCAGCAGCCGGAGGTCCTGGAGCGCAACAACTGCTTCATGACCATCGGCTCCCGGCTGCGCAAGGCCAACGGCACCCTGGACGCCCGTACCCCCGCGATCTGGATCAGCAACGGCACCGGCAGGGACGGCCGCGAGCGGCGCGACGCCCCGAAGGTCGGCTGGTGCTGGTGGGGCAACCGCCACACCTGGCTGGGCTTCGGCTCCACCACGGGCCGCGAGGGCTAGGGCGTCCCTTCCGGATCTTGCCGCGCTCGGCCCGATCCGGAGGAAACGCCCTGGGCCACGTCCCCGGCGCCTGCCGTCTCCGTTCTCGTGAACGTGCGGCGGTAGGTCCGGGGCGGTACGCCCCGTCGGCGGACGAACTGCTCGCGCAGCACCGCCGCGCTGCCGTATCCGACCAGGCGGGCGATCTCCTCCACCGGCAGGTCGGTCGTCTCCAGGAGCTCCTCCGCCCGGCCGAGCCGCAGGCCGAGGACCCACGCGTGGGGTGTCGTCCCCGTGGCGGCGGCGAAGCGGCGGGCGAAGGAGCGGCGGCTCATCAGGGCGCGCCGGGCCAGTTCGGCCACGGGCAGCGGCTCGTGGAGGTGGGCGCGGGCCCAGGCGAGGACGCCGGAGAGCCGCTCGTCCTCGCAGTCCTCGGGGACGGGAGCGGTGACGTACTGGGCCTGACCGCCGTCGCGGTGCGGCGGCAGGACGAGGTCACGGGCGACCGCGTTGGCGGCCGCCGCCCCGTACTCCCGGCGCAGCAGATGCAGACAGAGGTCGAATCCGGCCGCCGCGCCCGCGCCCGTGATGATCCGGCCCTCGTCGACGTAGAGCGCGTCCCGCTCGACGGTCACGGACGGGTGGCGGTTCGCGAGCAGATCGGCGAACCGCCAGTGCGTGGTGGCCCGGAGCCCGTCGAGCAGACCGGCGGCGGCGAGCGCGAAGGCGCCGACGCAGTGCGACCCGACCAGCGCGCCGCGCGCGTGGGCGGTGCGGAGCGCGTCGAGCACGGGAGCCGGCGGCGGGACGCGGAAGTCGGCCCAGGGCAGGGCGAGTACGAGATCGGCGGCGGCGAGCCGGTCGAGCCCGTGCTCGACGGTGAGCGGGACGCCGAGGTCGGTCGGGACCCGCCCGGGCCGGTCGGAGCAGAGCGCGAAGTCGAAGCGCGGCAGGCTCGCGGGGGGAGCGCTGAAGACCTCGGAGACGAGGCCGACGGCGAGCATCCCGACGCGGGGCGGGGCGTAGGCGGCGACGTTCAGGAACGGCGGCATGAGGCGGAGTGTGGCACGCCGGGGAGCGGCCGCGCGGGGAGTGTGGCACAAAACCCGCGATGGGTGGCAGTACGGCCACTCGTCCGTGGTCGTTCGTCCGGCGAAGCTTGGGGACATGACAGACCAGCCGCGCGGGAACACCGCCACCTTCACCGTCCTGACCACCGGTTACACCACCTCCACGGGCCCGGGCGTCGCCGCCACCGTCTCGTACGTCTCCGACGGCGACCGTCATGTGATCGTCGACCCCGGCATGGTCGCGAGCCGTGACCGCATCCTCGGCCCGCTCGCCGAACTGGGCCTGGGCCCCGAGGACATCACCGATGTCGTGCTGAGCCACCACCACCCCGACAACACGATGAACGTGGGCCTGTTCGGCTCGGCGCGCGTCCACGACCACAAGGCCGAGTACCTCGGCGACCAGTGGACCGACCGGGACGCCGAGGGGTATGAACTGACCCCGTCCCTGCGTCTGATCCGCACCCCGGGACACAGCCCCGAGGACATCACGCTCCTCGCGGGCACGGCCGAAGGCGTCGTCGCCTTCGTGGGCGACCTGTGGTGGCGCCCGGACGGCCCGGCCGAGGACCCCGTGGCCCCCGACCGCGATCTGCTCCGCGACAACCGCCTCCGTGTCCTGAAGGCGTCCGACGTGATCGTCCCCGGTCACGGCGCGCCGTTCCCCGCGGGTGACGAGGCCGTGCTCTGAAGGGTGTCGGTCATGCCCCGCCCGACGGGCCGCCGCCTCGCGCGAGCCGGCCGGGTGCGACCGCGCGTCGGAGTGACGCGGCGTCCTCACGACTCCCCGGCGATCTCCCGGGCCAGTGCCACCAGCAGCGCCGTGGCCGGGTGGGGGGACGCGTCGCGCCAGGCCAGCAGGACATGGACCGGCGGCGCGTCCGGGAGCGGGCGGTAGGCCACGCCCGGGTGGGGGTGCATGGCGGCCGTCGAGGCCGAGGAGACGCCGACGCCCCGGCCCGCCGCGATCGCCGTCAGCCAGTCGTCGGTGTTGCCGACGGTGAGCGTGGTCGCCGGACGGCGCGACGGGGGCCAGAGATCGAGGGTCGTCGTACCGGAGACGGTGTTGAGGACGACCGTCCCGTCGGCGAGGTCCGCCAGCGTGAGCGACGTACGGGACGCCAGCCCGCTGTCGGTGGGGACCGCGGCGACCCTGCCCTCCGTCGCCAGTTCCTCCGTCGCCAGGCCCGGCGCCTCCACCGGCCCGCGCAGCAGCGCCGCGTCCACCTCGCCCCGTACGAGACCGGCGGTGCGGTCGTCGATGCGCAGCAGTTCCAGGGGGGTCTCGGGGTGGTCCCGCTCCCAGCGCCGGAGCAGGGGAGTGGTGAACGGACCGAAGGCCGACCACGCGTGCCCGAGCCGCAGCGGCCGCCGGCGCAGTCGCTCGGGATCCAGGGCCGTGTCGAAGGCGGCGACGGCCGCGGCGGCCCGGTCATGGAAGGCGCGGCCCTCGGCGGTCAGCGACAGGTGGTGGGTGGAGCGGTCGACGAGCCGGGTGCCGAGGTGTTTCTCCAGGGCGGCGAGCGTGCGGGAGACGGCGGGCTGGGTGAGATGGAGGCGGGCCGCCGCCCGGGTCACATTGCCCTCCTCGGCGATGGCGAGGAAGCAGCGGAGATGGCGCAGCTCGATGCTCGTGCGGCTCATGCGTCCGGAGCATAACCGCAGCCCAATCGGCATTTCACCTGCCGCGCGGCGGTTCGTAACGTGAGAGGCGGAACCCGGTTGACGGGTGCAGTATTCTGGACTGATAGTCCAGTCTGATGAACTGTGCGAGGGAGTGAGCCGGTGGACAGCCCGGTCAAGGACATCGCCGCCGGGGCGACGGCGGCGGGGGGAGCGGGCGCGGGCGCGTCGACCGCCGCGCCGGGTGCCTCGGTCCGCGCCACGCGCCTCGGCCCGGTCGCGCTGGTCGTCGCCGGCGGTCTGTCCGTGCAGTTCGGGTCGGCCGTCGCCGTGCTGCTCATGCCCCGCGCCGGCGCCCTCGGTGTCGTCACCCTGCGCCTGGTCCTCGCCGCGGCCGTCCTGCTGATCGTCTGCCGCCCCAAGGTGCGCGGCTACGGACGTGCCGACTGGGGCACCGTCGTCGCCTTCGGTACCGCCATGGCGGGCATGAACATCCTCTTCTACCAGGCGGCGGACCGGATCCCGCTCGGCGCCGCCGTGACCCTGGAGGTCCTCGGCCCGCTCGTCCTCTCGGTGGTCGCCTCGCGCCGGCTGGTGAACCTGCTGTGGGCGGCCCTCGCCCTCGGTGGCGTCCTCCTGCTCAGCGGTGGCGGCTTCGACCGGCTCGACCCGGTGGGCGCGGCCTTCGCGCTCGCGGCGGGCGCGATGTGGGCGACGTACATCGTCTTCAGCGCCCGCACCGGCCGGCGCTTCCCGCAGGCGGACGGACTCGCGCTGGCGATGGCCTTCGGTGCGGTGATCAGCCTGCCGTTCGGCATCGTCGAGGCGGGCGACAAGCTGCTCGTCCCCTCCACGATCGGCCTCGGCCTCTGTGTGGCGCTGATGTCCTCCGTCCTCCCGTACACGCTCGAACTCCTCGCCCTGCGCCGGCTGCCCGCGCCCACCTTCGCGATCCTGATGAGCCTGGAACCGGCCATCGCGGCGACCGCCGGCTTCCTCGTCCTGAGCCAGGCGCTCGCCCTGACGGACGCGCTGGCGATCGCCCTGGTCATCGCGGCGAGCATGGGTGCGGTGCGCACGCAGATGAAGCGGGTGTCCGCGCTGCCGCCGGAGGTCTAGTCGGCGGGCGTGTGCCGATCCGCCGCGCCCTGCGCCGACGCGCCCTGCGCCGCCGCGCCCTGATCCGGCGTGTACTGATCCGCGTACTCGGCGGTCGGCGGGATCGTCGTGATCACGTCGATCAGCACCCCGTCCGGGGCCCCGACGATGAAGTGCCGCTGGCCGAAGTCCTCCGTGCGCAGCGGGAGCAGTTCGGGCAGCCCCGCCTCGCCGACCAGTCGGCGGTGCTCCGCGTCCACGTCCTCCACCTCGAAGTTGAGCAGCAGGCCGCCCTGGGTGGGGGTGCGATGGCCCTCGGGGAGGGTCGGGTGGCTGTGGTCGAGCAGCGCGAGCTCGTAGTGCGGCGCGTCGGGGCGGCGCAGGCTCACGTACCAGTCGGCCTCGAAGGTCGGCGTGAAGCCGAGATGGCGGGTGTAGAAGTCGCGTGCCGCGGCGACGTCGCGGGTGCAGATCACGGGGTAGAAGCTGTCGAGCCCGGTTCTCATGGCATGACTCCTCTGCGCGTGCGCTCTGTTTCGCATACCTCGGGTATGTGAACTGTCCGGCTAGCATACCCGGGGTATGTGAAGCGGGAAAGGGCGGTGCGTGGCGATGGCGGACGAGCGGGCGGCGGGCAGCAGGGCGGAGCGGCGGGCGGCAACCCGGCGGGCGCTGCTGGCCGAGGGGCGGCGGCGGTTCGCCGAGGACGGCTACCACGGCGTGGTCCTCGCCGAGGTCGCCCAGGCCGTCGGGGTCACCAAGGGCGCCGCCTACCACCACTTCGAGAGCAAGGCGGGGCTCTTCCGGGCCGTGGTCGCCGAGGTTCAGCGCGAACTGGGCGAGCGGGTCGCGGCTGCGGCGGAGGGGCACGCCGACCCCTGGGAGCAGCTGCGCGCCGGCTGCCGGACCTTCCTCGCGGCCGGCTCGGACCCGGCCGTACGGCGGATCGTGCTGGTCGACGCGCCGAACGTCCTCGGGTGGGAGGAGTGGCGGGCCCTGGACGAGGAGTCCTCCGCCCGGCATCTGGCCGAGGCCCTGGCGGCCCTGATCGACGCCGGGATCGTCGCCGAGCAGCCGGTCGAACCCCTGGCGCGCCTGCTGTCGGGCGCGATGAACGAGGCCGCGCTCTGGCTGGCCCGCGGCGGCACACCCGCAGGGCTGGACCTGACGATGAACGCCCTGGACGGCCTCCTGTCGGGCCTCCGCCGCCAGGAGCGGTAACGGCGACGCGCGGCCCGGTCGCGCGCACCCGGCGACCCGGCCCGGCGACGCGTGCCCGGTCCCGTACCCGGGCGACGCGTGCCCGGTCCCGTACCCCGGCGACGCGTGCCCGGTCCCGTACCCGGGCGACGCGTGCCCGGTCCCGTGCCTGGGCGACGCGTGCCCGGTCCCGCACCCGGGCGGCGCGCCCCGGCCGCGCGCCGCGCCGCCAGGCGCGCGCCCCCGGTCGCACCCCCTCCGTGGCGGCGGAGCGCTCGCGCGATCGCGTCAAGAACTAAAGCAAGCGCGCTTGATTGTTTCTCCGTCCGCTGCCATGCTCCTCGGCACACGCCCGTGTCCCGAGGGGAGCGCACCGTGTCCGACCCTGCCGTCGTCCTCGACGATCTGCGCAGTGAGAGCGAGGAAGTCGACCTCCTCGTACGGGGGTTGAGCGACGGCGAATGGGCCGCGCCCACCCCCGCCGCCGGCTGGACGATCGCCCACCAGATCGCCCATCTCGCCTGGACCGACCGGGCGGCCCTGCTCGCCGCCACCGACCCCGACGCGTTCGCCGCCGAGGCCGAGAAGGCGCTCGCCGCGCCCGACACGTTCGTCGACGACGGCGCGGCCCGGGGCGCCGCCCTCCCGCCCGCCGAGCTGCTCGGACGCTGGCGCGTCGGGCGCGAGCGGCTGCAGAGCGCCCTGCGCACGGCACCGCCCGGTGCCCGATTCCCCTGGTACGGGCCGCCGATGAGCGCCGTCTCCATGGGCACCGCCCGGCTCATGGAGAGCTGGGCACACGGCCAGGACATCGCCGACGCCCTCGGCGTCGTCCGCGAACCGACCGCCCGGCTGCGCCACGTCGCCTGGATCGGCATCCGCGCCCGCGACTACGCCTATCTCGTCCGGGGGATCACCCCGCCGTCGGCCCCCTTCCGGGTCCGGCTCACCGGGCCCGACGGCGAGGAATGGGCCTACGGGCCCGAGGACGCCGCCCAGCGGATCACCGGGCCCGCCCTCGACTTCTGCCTCCTCGTGACCCAGCGCGTCCACCCCGACGACACCGCCCTCACCGCCGAAGGCCCCGACGCCGCCCACTGGCTCACCATCGCCCAGGCGTTCGCGGGCCCGGCGGGCACGGGCCGCGCACCGCGGGGGGACCGGTGAACCCCCTCCGCGTCGGCAACGCCTCCGGCTTCTACGGGGACCGCTTCGACGCCGTCCGCGAGATGCTCACCGGCGGCGAACTCGACGTCCTCACCGGTGACTACCTCGCCGAACTGACCATGCTCATCCTCGGCCGGGACCTCCTCAAGGACCCGGCCACCGGCTACGCCAAGACCTTCCTGCGCCAGATGGAGGAGGGCCTCGGCCTCGCCCACGAGCGCGGCGTCCGCATCGTCACCAACGCCGGCGGCCTCAACCCCGCCGGCCTCGCCGAGGCGCTCGGCGAGCTGAGCCGGCGGCTCGGCGTCCCCGCCCGGATCGCCTACGTCGAGGGCGACCGCCTCCCCGCCGAGGACGGCGCCCTCACCGCCAACGCCTACCTCGGGGGAACCGGCATCGCCGCCTGCCTCGACGCCGGCGCCGACGTCGTCGTCACCGGCCGCGTCACCGACGCCGCCCTCGTCACCGGCCCCGCGCAGTGGCACTTCGGCTGGGGAGCGGAGGAGTACGACAAGCTGGCCGGCGCGGTCGTCGCGGGACACGTCCTGGAGTGCGGCACCCAGGCCACCGGCGGCAACTACGCCTTCTTCGCCGAACACGACCGGCGCACGATGCGCCGCCCCGGCTTCCCGCTGGCCGAACTCCACGCCGACGGCAGCGCCGTCATCACCAAGCACCCCGGCACCGGCGGCGTCGTCGACCTCGGCACCGTCACCGCGCAGCTCCTGTACGAGACGGCGGGCGCGCGCTACGCGGGGCCCGACGTGACCGCCCGGCTCGACACCGTACGGCTCACCCAGGACGGGCCGGACCGGGTCCGGATCGACGGCGTACGGGGCGAGGCGCCGCCACCCACCCTCAAGGCGGGGTTCACCAGGATCGGCGGCCACCGCAACGAGGTCGTCCTCGTCCTCACCGGGCTCGACATCGAGGCCAAGGCCGAGCTGGTCAGGGAGCAGGTCGAGGACGCCTTCGCGCGCACCAAGTCGCGCCCCGCGGAGGTGCGGTGGGAGCTGGCCCGCACCGATCACACGGACGCCGCGACCGAGGAGACCGCGAGCGCGCTGCTGCGCCTCGTCGTCCGCGACCCGGCCCCCGAGCCCGTCGGACGCGCCCTCAGCGGCGCCGCGATCGAGCTGGCCCTCGCGAGCTACCCCGGCTTCCACGTCACCGCCCCGCCCGGCAGGGGCGCGCCCTACGGCGTCTTCGAGACCCGGCCCGTCCCGGCCGCCGACGTCCCGCACACGGCCGTCCTCCCCGACGGCGGCCGCGTCACCCTCCCCGTACCCGGGCGCACGCGGGAGTTGACGCCGGTCGGCACGCCCCCGCTGCCCGAGCCCCTCCCGCCCGGCCCGGTGCGGCGGGTGCCGCTCGGGCGCGTCGCCGGGGCCCGCAGCGGCGACAAGGGGGGCGACGCGAACGTCGGCGTCTGGGTCCGCACGGACGCCGCGTGGCGCTGGCTCGCCCACACCCTCACCGCCGAACGCCTCGGGCACCTCCTGCCGGAGACGGCCGGGCTGGAGGTCGTACGCCACCTGCTGCCGAACCTGCGCGCGGTGAACTTCGTCGTCACCGGCCTCCTCGGCGAGGGCGTCGCCTCCCAGGCCCGCTTCGACCCCCAGGCCAAGGCCCTCGGCGAATGGCTCCGCGCCCGCGAACTCGACGTACCGGAGGAACTGCTGTGACCGTCCTCGCCTCCGCCCTCGACACGGGCGGACCCGACTACGCGGCCCATCGCGCCGCCATGCTCGACAAGCTGGCGGCCCTCGGAACCGAACACGCCAAGGCGCTCGCGGGCGGCGGAGAGAAGTACGTCGCGCGGCACCGGGCGCGCGGGAAGATGCTCGCCCGCGAACGGATCGAGCTGCTCCTCGACCCCGACACCCCGTTCCTGGAGCTGTCGCCGCTCGCCGCCTGGGGCAGCGACTATCCCGTCGGCGCGTCGATCGTCACGGGCATCGGCGTCGTCGAGGGCGTCGAGTGCCTGATCACCGCCAACGACCCGACCGTGCGCGGTGGCGCCTCCAACCCGTGGACGCTCAAGAAGGCCCTGCGCGCCAACGAGATCGCGTACGCCAACCGGCTCCCGGTCATCTCCCTCGTGGAGTCCGGAGGCGCCGATCTGCCGTCCCAGAAGGAGATCTTCATCCCCGGCGGGGCGCTCTTCCGCGACCTGACGCGGCTGTCCGCCGCCGGCATCCCCACCATCGCCGTGGTCTTCGGCAACTCGACGGCCGGCGGTGCCTACGTCCCCGGCATGTCCGACCACACGGTGATGATCAAGGAACGGTCCAAGGTCTTCCTCGGCGGTCCGCCGCTGGTGAAGATGGCGACGGGCGAGGAGAGCGACGACGAGTCGCTCGGCGGCGCGGAGATGCACGCCCGCGTCTCCGGACTCGCGGACCACTACGCCGTCGACGAGGCCGACGCGCTGCGTCAGGCGCGGCGGATCGTCGCTCGCCTCAACCACCGCAAGGCGCTGCCCGATCCGGCCGTCGCGGAGCCGCCGAAGTACGACGAGGACGAGCTGCTCGGGATCGTGCCCGGGGACCTGAAGACCCCCTTCGACCCGCGCGAGGTCATCGCCCGTGTCGTGGACGGCTCGGACTTCGACGAGTTCAAGCCCCTGTACGGGCCGAGCCTCGTGACGGGCTGGGCGGAGCTGCACGGCTACCCGGTCGGCATCCTCGCCAACGCCCAGGGCGTGCTGTTCAGCGCGGAGTCGCAGAAGGCGGCGCAGTTCATCCAGCTCGCCAACCAGCGCGACATTCCGCTGGTCTTCCTCCACAACACCACCGGCTACATGGTCGGCAGGGAGTACGAGCAGGGCGGCATCATCAAGCACGGCGCGATGATGATCAACGCGGTGTCGAACAGCCGGGTGCCGCACCTGTCGGTACTGATGGGCGCGTCGTACGGCGCGGGGCACTACGGCATGTGCGGCCGGGCCTACGATCCGCGCTTCCTCTTCGCCTGGCCGAGCGCCAAGTCGGCCGTCATGGGGCCGCAGCAGCTCGCCGGGGTCCTGTCGATCGTCGCGCGTGCGAGCGCCGCCGCGAAGGGGCAGCCGTACGACGACGAGGCGGACGCGGGGCTGCGCGCGATGGTCGAGGCGCAGATCGAGTCGGAGTCCCTGCCGATGTTCCTGTCCGGGCGGCTGTACGACGACGGCGTCATCGACCCCCGCGACACGCGCACGGTCCTCGGGCTGTGCCTGTCCGCGATCCACACGGCACCGGTCGAGGGCGCGCGCGGCGGCTTCGGCGTCTTCCGAATGTGAGGCGAGTGATGATCTCCAGGCTGTTGGTCGCGAACCGGGGCGAGATCGCCTGCCGGGTGTTCCGTACGTGCCGTGAGCTGGGCGTCGAGACGGTCGCCGTGTACTCGGACGCGGACGCCTCCGCCCTCCACGTGCGGGAGGCGGACGCGGCGGTGCGGCTGCCGGGCGCGACGCCCGGGGAGACGTATCTGCGCGGGGACCTGGTGGTGAAGGCGGCACTGGCCGCGGGGGCGGACGCGGTCCACCCGGGGTACGGCTTCCTCTCGGAGAACCCGGAGTTCGCCCGGCAGGTCCTGGACGCGGGCCTGGTGTGGATCGGCCCTCCGCCGGCCGCGATCGAGGCGATGGCCTCCAAGACGCGGGCGAAGGAACTCCTCGGGATCGCCCCGCTGGTCGCCGCCGACGTCACGGAGGCCGACCTGCCGGTCCTGGTGAAGGCGGCGGCGGGCGGCGGCGGGCGTGGCATGCGGGTCGTCCGCGAACTGGCCGCGCTGGAGGGGGAGCTGGCGGCCGCGTCGGCGGAGGCCGCGAGCGCCTTCGGGGACGGCGAGGTGTTCGTCGAGCCGTACGTGGAGAACGGCCGCCACGTGGAGGTCCAGGTCCTCGCGGACGGCCACGGCACGGTCTGGGCGCTCGGCACCCGCGACTGCTCGCTCCAGCGCCGCCACCAGAAGGTGATCGAGGAGTCCCCGGCGCCGGGTCTGCCGCCGGCGCTGCTCGCGGAGCTGCACGACCGGTCGGTGTCGGCCGCGAAGGCGGTCGGCTATGTCGGCGCCGGCACGGTCGAGTTCCTGGTCGCGGAGGGCCGGGCGCACTTCCTGGAGATGAACACGCGCCTCCAGGTGGAGCATCCGGTGACGGAGGAGGTGCACGGGGTCGATCTGGTCGGTCTCCAGCTGTCGGTCGCCGAGGGCCGGGCGCTGCCTCCGGAGCCCCCGAAGGCGGAGGGCCACGCGATCGAGGCCCGCCTCTACGCGGAGGACCCGGCGTCGGGCTGGACGCCGCAGACGGGCACGCTGCACACGCTCGACCTCCCGTCGGGTCCCCGCGTCGACACCGGCTACCTCTCCGGGGACACCATCGGCGTGCACTACGACGCCATGATCGCCAAGGTCGTCGTCCACGCGGCCACCCGCGCGGAGGCCGTCCGCAAACTCGCCCACGTGCTGGAGCGGGCCCGGATCCACGGGCCCGTGACCAACCGGGACCTGTTGGTCGCGAGCCTTCGGCATCCGGAGTTCGGCGACCCCGCCCGTCTCGACACCGGGTTCTACGACCGGAACCTCGACGCTCTCACCCAGGCCCCGCCCGGAGCGGCGTACGCGGCCGTCGCCGCCGCGCTCGCGGAGGCCGAGGAGAACCGGGGCCGGTTCGGCGGCGGGTGGCGGAACCTCGCGTCGCAGGACCAGGCCAGGACGTACGGGGACCACGAGGTCCGCTACCGGCCCACCCGGGAGGGGTACGCCGTCTCCGCCCCCGAGGGCGTCCGGGCCGTCGGTGTCGCCCCCGGTCGCGTACGACTCGACGTCGACGGGGTCGTGCGCGACTACGAGGTCGCCCGGCACGGCGACACCGTCCACGTCGGCCCGCACCGGCTCGCCGTGCGGCCCCGCTTCCCCGACCCCACCGACCAGCGGGAACCCGGCTCCCTGCTGGCGCCCATGCCCGGCACCGTCGTCCGGGTCGCCGACGGCCTCGCGCCGGGCGTTCGGGTCACGGCCGGGCAGCCGCTGCTCTGGCTGGAGGCCATGAAGATGGAGCACCGCGTCATCGCCCCCGCCTCCGGCACGCTCACCGCGCTCCACGCCGCCCCCGGCCGCCAGGTCGAGGTCGGTGCCCTGCTCGCCGTCGTACAGACCGATGCACAGGAGGACCAGACCGTATGAGCACCATGATCGAAAGCGAAGAGCTCACGGCGCTCCGTGCCGCCGTCTCCGCGCTCGGCCACCGCCACGGTCCCGGCTTCGACCGGGCCGCCCTGTGGGCCGAGGCGGGCAAGCTCGGCTATCTCGGGGTGAACCTGCCGGAGGAGTACGGCGGCGGGGGCGGCGGCATGGCCGAGCTGTCGACCGTCCTGGAGGAGGCCGGGGCCGCCGGCGCGCCGCTCCTGATGATGGTGGTCTCGCCGGCGATCTGCGGCACCGTCATCGCCCGTTTCGGCACGGAGGAGCAGAAGCGGACCTGGCTGCCCGGTCTGGCGGACGGCAGCCGCACGATGGCCTTCGGCATCACCGAGCCCGACGCGGGCTCCAACTCCCACCGGATCACCACGACCGCCACGAGGACCGAGGCGGGCTGGGTGCTCAACGGCCGCAAGGTCTTCGTCTCGGGTGTCGACATCGCCGACGCGACCCTGATCGTCGGCCGGGCGTCGGACGCCCGGACGGGCAACCTCAAGCCCTGTCTCTTCGTCGTCCCCCGCGACACCCCCGGCTTCGGGCGCCGGCAGATCGAGATGGAACTGGACGCCCAGGAGAAGCAGTTCGAGCTGACGCTCGACGACGTCCACCTTCCCGCGGACGCGTTGGTGGGCGACGAGGACGCGGGCCTGCTCCAGCTCTTCGCCGGGTTGAACCCCGAGCGGATCATGACGGCCGCCTTCGCGATCGGCATGGGCCGCTACGCCCTCGACAAGGCCGTCGCCTACGCCAAGGAGCGCCAGGTCTGGAAGTCGCCGATCGGCGCCCACCAGGCCATCGCCCATCCCCTGGCGCAGGCCCGCATCGAACTGGAGCTGGCCCGGCTGATGATGCAGAAGGCCGCCCAGCTCTACGACGCCGGTGACGACGTCGGCGCGGGCGAGGCGGCGAACATGGCGAAGTACGCGGCCGGTGAGGCCTGTGTGAAGGCCGTCGACCAGGCCGTGCACACGCTCGGCGGCAACGGCCTGACCCGCGAGTTCGGCCTCGCCCGTCTGATCGCCGCGTCCCGCGTGGCCAGGATCGCCCCCGTCAGCCGGGAGATGATCCTGAACTACGTGTCCCACCAGACCCTGGGGCTCCCCAAGTCGTACTGATCCGAGGGCGGTCCGGACGGCGGCGGGGTCAGTCCTCGTCGTCGTCGGCGGCGTGGCTGTCGCTCAGGAGGGACACCTCGCCGATCCACCGCCGCACCTCCGCGCCGAAGTCCGCCCGTCCGACCTCGTGATGGGCGGCGACGAAGCGCAGCGCGGGCGGCTTGCTCTTCCAGTACCCCTCCTGGAGGGCGGCCTTGCGGAGGAAGATCTCGCAGCCGACCGCGTTGGTGTGGAAGTTCAACTCCAGCTCGCGCGGCCGCTCGTGGCCGGACAGCCGGTCGACCAGAAGGAGGCTCTGCCGCCGGTAGACGTGGTACTCGGTGCGGGGGATGTCGCCGCGGACGATCCTGGACCCTTCGCAGCCGTAGCCCTCGGCGGCGAAGGCGTCGAGGACCGTCTCGTGCAGGGGCAGCGCGGCGATGTGCACGAGGTCGTCGTCCGTCTGCGCCTTGATCCCCTCGGCCTCGACCTCGGTGTGCAGGCCCAGGTGCACGCCCAGCTTGTCTCCCTTGACCTCGGTCAGCGGGGTCTCCCACTTGAGCCGGTGCCGGATGCGCACGCGCCGCTCCTCGCCCTTCTCCAGGGTGAAGTAGCCGCTCACGCTGGGGTAGTCGAAGGTGTCGCCGCTCTCGCCGTCGCCGTCCCCCTTGTGCGCCACCGGCGCGTCGGTGACGAGCCTCAGGCGTATCGCCTTCACCTCGACCCTGCGTTCGGGGGCGCGCAGCACCACCTCTCCGGTCAGAAGTCCCCCCGGCAGCGCGGGTTCGGACTGTACGAGGGTGTCGATCTCGAGCGGGACGCCGCCCTTGCCCAGCAGACGTTTGAAGACCATGCCCGCAGGCTAACCGGTCGTGAACATCCTGTGGACGATCTTCGGCGGTTCGGTGCGCGCCGCACCCCCGCCCACGAATCATGCAGGCACGCTTGATTGTTTCCCCGGAGTGCTGACAAGGTCTCCCCAAGTCGTACCGACACACGCGATCCTGGCGACCACCTTCCACCTCTCCAGGGGGCTTGCATGGTGTTCCACAGCGAGTACGAGGCCGTTCCCACCGTTTCCCTCCCCATCCACGAGGCCGTCCTCGGCCGGGCCGCCGAGTTCGGCGACGCCCCCGCGCTGATCGACGGGGCCGGTGGGCTCACCCTCACGTACGCCCAGGTCGACGCGTTCCACCGGCGGGTCGCCGCCGGGCTCGCCGAGGCCGGGGTGCGCAAGGGCGACGTGCTCGCCCTGCACAGCCCCAACACCGTCCTGTTCCCCGTCGCGTTCTACGCCGCCACCCGCGCCGGCGCGTCCGTCACGACCGTCCATCCGCTCGCCACGGCGGAGGAGTTCGCCAAGCAGCTCCGCGACTCCTCGGCCCGCTGGATCGTCACCGTCTCCCCGCTCCTCGAACCGGCCCGACGGGCCGCCGAACTCGCGGGCGGGATCGAGGAGATCTTCGTCTGCGACCAGGCACCCGAGGGGTCCGGCATCCGCTCCCTGCAGTCGATGCTCGCCACCACCGCCCCCGAACCGGCCCTGGAGTTCGCCCCCGACGACGACATCGCCGCCCTGCCGTACTCCTCCGGAACCACCGGGGTCCCCAAAGGCGTGATGCTCACCCACACCTCGATCGCCACCAACCTCTCCCAGCTCGAACCCTTCATCCCCATGGGCCCGGGCGACCGCATCCTCGCCGTCCTGCCCTTCTTCCACATCTACGGGCTGACCGCCCTGATGAACGCACCGCTGCGCAGGGGCGCGACCGTCGTCGTCCTGCCCCGCTTCGAGCTCGACCAGTTCCTCGCCGCCGTCCAGGACCACCGCATCAACGGCCTGTACGTGGCCCCGCCGATCGTCCTCGCGCTCGCCAAGCACCCTGCCGTCGCCGACTACGACCTGTCCTCCCTGGAGTACATCGTCAGCGCCGCCGCCCCTCTCGACGCCTCCCTCGCCGAGGCGTGTTCGGCCCGGCTGAAGCTGCCGCCGGTCCGCCAGGCGTACGGCATGACGGAGCTGTCACCCGGCACCCACGTCGTCCCCCTCGACGCCGTGAACCCGCCGCCCGGCGCCGTCGGCAGGCTGCTCCCCTCCACCGAGATGCGGATCCTCTCCCTCGACGACCCGGCACGGGACGCCGAGCCGGGCGCGGAGGGCGAGGTCGCCATCCGCGGGCCGCAGGTGATGAAGGGCTACCTGGGCCGCCCCGACGCCACCGCCGACATGATCGACGCGGACGGCTGGGTGCACACCGGCGACATCGGACGGGTCGACGAGAACGGCTGGCTCTTCGTCGTCGACCGGGTCAAGGAACTCATCAAGTACAAGGGCTTCCAGGTCGCCCCGGCGGAGCTGGAGGCGCTGCTCCTCACCCACGAGGGGATCGCCGACGCCGCCGTGATCGGTGTGCACGACGAGGAGGGGACCGAGATCCCCAAGGCGTTCGTCGTCCGGCAGGCCGGCGCGGCCGACCTGGACGGCGAGGACGTGATGGCGTACGTGGCGGGCAAGGTCGCCCCGTACAAGAAGATCAGGCGTGTGGAGTTCATCGACGGGGTGCCGCGCGCCGCGTCGGGGAAGATCCTGCGCCGCGAACTGAGGGACCGCGCGTGAACCGACAGGGAGCAGACACGTGAAGCTCGACCGTGGCATCGCCACGCTGACGCTGGACTCCCCGGAGAACCGCAACGCCCTCTCGGCGGCCCTGGTCGCCGAGCTGGCGGAGGCGCTCACCGAGTGCGGCGCCGACCCGGCCGTACGGGCGGTGGTCCTCACCCACACCGGCTCGACGTTCAGCGCCGGCGCCGACCTGAACGCCCCACCGAGTCCGTACGCCTTCGTCGACCTGCTCCGGCAGATCGTGGAACTGCCGAAACCGGTGGTGGGCGTGGTGCGCGGCCACGCGCGCGCCGGCGGCCTCGGGCTGCTCGGGGCCTGCGACGTCGTGGTCGCCTCCGAGGAATCGGACTTCGCGCTCACGGAGGTGCGGATCGGGGTCGCGCCCGCCGTCATCTCCCTGACACTGCTGCCGAGGCTGGAGCCGCGGGCGGCGGCGCGGTACTACCTGACGGGGGAGCGGTTCGGCACGGCGGACGCCGTACGGATGGGTCTGGTGACCGCCACCGAGCACGAGCTGGAGGCGATCCTGGACGGGCTGCGCAAGGGATCCCCGCAGGGGCTGGCCGAGTCGAAGCGCCTGGTCACGGCTAGAGTCCTGGAGACCTTCGAACGCGACGCGGAGGACCTGGTGCAGAGGTCGGCCTCGCTCTTCGCCTCCGCGGAGGCACGCGAAGGGATGACGGCCTTCCTCGAACGACGGGACCCTGAATGGCGGCTCTGACCGGCCCGAAGCAGGACAGGAGCCGCGCCACCCGGCAGCGGCTCCTGGAGGCGGCGGTGTCCTGCCTGGCCGAACACGGCTGGGCGGGCTCCACCGTCTCCGTGGTGGCCGAGCGCGCCGGGGTGTCGCGGGGCGCCGCGCAGCACCACTTCCCGACCCGGGAGGACCTGTTCACCGCGGCCGTCGAGTACGTCGCCGAGGAACGCTCCCACGCCCTGCGCACCCTCCCGGCGCGCGACCGCCGCGAGGCCCTCGGCGCCCTGGTCGACCTCTTCACCGGGCCGCTCTTCCGCGCCGCCCTGCACCTCTGGGTGGCCGCGGCCCACGAGCCCCAGCTCCACGCACGGGTCACCGAGCTGGAAGCCCGGGTCGGCCGCGAGTCCCACCGCATGGCGGTGGCCCTCCTGGCCGCGGACGAGTCCGTCCCCGGGGTACGGGAGACGGTGCAGGGCCTCCTCGACATGGCCCGCGGCCTGGGCCTCGCCACCCTGCTGACCGACGACAGGGCCCGTCGCGACAGGATCGTGGCCCAGTGGTCGACGATCCTGGACGACGTCCTGGGCTGAGCCCTCCCGCGGGCGTCGGCACGCTCAGGACGGGACGGACAGCGCGCCGAGATAGCCGGTCAGCGCCGCGGCCGTGCCCGCCAGCGGGAAGCGGGCGCCGAGCTGCCCGTCCGGCCGCACGAGGAACCCGGTCGGACCGTCGGTGCGGTAGGTCCGCGCGAACTCGCCCGCCGCGTCGACGTACCCGGCACCGAAGTCGGCGGCGGAGGCCGCCTCGCGGGCGAGCACCGCGACCGTCCGCAGGCCGCTCCCGGGGTCCTGCCCGTCGGGTCCGGACGGTCCCGCTCCGGGGAACCCGGGCCCGGAGAGCCCCCCGAGGGCCGCGGGCTCCGCGCCGGGCGCCTTCCGCCCGCCGACGGCGGCGGCGACCACCGCGCCCGCCTCCGCCGCCCTGGCCAGGTCGGCGGGGTCGCTCGCGTACAGCAGCAGCACGTGCCCGGTGCGTCCGCGCAGGACGTCCAGCAGCCGCAGGGGGTAGGTGGCGACGGGCACGGTCAGCCCGCCGCAGTCGGGGGCCCGGTCGCCGGGCTGGGGCGCGTCCTCGGGCCCGTACGGGCTGCCGGCGAGCGGTCCGTCCCGGTAGGCGACGAGCAGCTGGGCCTCCCGGAGCATCAGGGTGCCCGGGTCCTCGGGGTCGGACTCGATGCCCTGCCGCGCATGCCGGACGGTGCGGCCCACCACCTCCTCGCCGACGGGTCGGCGCTCGGCGTCGTAACTGTCCAGCAGGGCCGGCCCGGCCTCCCCGTCGAGGACGAGAGCGAGCTTCCACGCCAGGTTGCAGGCGTCCTGGATGCCGGTGTTCATGCCCTGGGCGCCGGTGGGCGGGTGGATGTGGGCGGCGTCCCCGGCGACGAAGACCCGGCCGACGGAGTACCGGTCGACGATCCGGTGGCTGATGCGGAAGACGGAGGACCAGCGCAGCGTGGAGACCCGGGTGGGGGTGGGGGCCAGCCGGTCGACCACGGCCTGGATGTGGGACAGCTCCGGCGCCCGGCCGCCCTCCAGCCCGTGCGCCACCTCGTCCCCCCGCGCGGCCCGCGCGGAGAGCTCGGGCGGGACCGTCATCGACATGCGGTAGCGCCCGGTCCCCGGCAGCGGGATGGCGACCAGCGCGTCGTCGGTCGAGCCGTCCTCGGCGTGGTGCAGGGACCGCAGGCCGTAGCCGTACGGCAGGTCCCAGTCGGCCTCGAGGTCGCCCAGCATGTACTCCTCGGGGAAGGCCCCGCCCTCGAAGTTCAGGCCGAGGCCCTTGCGGACGGTGCTGTGCGCGCCGTCGCAGCCGATCAGATAGCGGGTGCGCAGCTCCTCGTCGGCGCCGGAGGCGTTCCGCAGCAGGGCGGTCACCCCGTCCGCGTCCTGGGCGAAGGACAGCAGCTCGGTGCCGCGTTCGATGGTCGTGCCCAGGCCCGCGACGTACTCCTCCAGAAGGCGCTCGGTCTCGTACTGCGGCAGCGCGGCGAATCCGTACGGCACCTCGGGGGGCAGCGCGAGTTCGATCCGCGCGACCTCCCGGCCGTCGATGAGGATCGACTGTCCGCGCAGCGGGACGGCGGCCTCCAGCACGGCACGGGCCAGACCCATGCGGTCCCAGATCTCCAGGGTCCGCGGCTGGATGCCCACCGCCTTCGCGTACGGAAGCCTGGCGGGCAGCCGGTCGACGAGCCGGCAGCGCACTCCGCGGCGGCGGAGTTCGGCCGCGGCGCTCAGCCCGACGGGGCCGGCGCCCGCGATCAGTACGTCGGTTGTACGGGTGCGTGCCACGGGTGCCTCCCTGAACACCTGGCCCCCGGACCGGTCCGTACACCATGGTCACCCGGCGGCGTGACCGGCGCCACATACGACTCGCGCGCCCCGCAGTACGCTGGTCCCATGCTTTCGCTCGTACGCCGTCGCCACGTGGACTTCGTCCGCGTCACGAGCATGGGCTGTCGGCGCTCCGCCTGACCTCCAAGCCCTCCCGGACCCGGTCCGGGGACCCCCTCCTCTTCAGGCACCCGCGCCCCCGCCCCACCCCTGGCGGCGCGCCCGGGCCCGTACACCCAGCGGACGCACACCATGACGCACACCTCGTACAGCTCCCAGCTCCCCATCGTCGACCTCGCCGCCGCCGACCGCGGCCCCCAGGCCCGGCGACTCCTCCACGCGCAGCTCCACAGCGCCGCCCACGACGTCGGCTTCTTCCAGCTGGTCGGGCACGGTGTGACCGAGACCGAGACCCGCGCGCTCACCTCCGCCATGCGGGCCTTCTTCGCGCTGCCGGAGGCCGACCGGATCGCCCTCGACACCACCAACTCGCCGCACTTCCGCGGCTACACCCGCATCGGCGACGAGCGCACCGGCGGCTCGCGGGACTGGCGCGACCAGCTCGACATCGGCGCCGAGCGGCCCGCGCACGTGCCGGGCCCGGGCGAGGCCCCGTACTGGTGGCTGCAGGGCCCGAACCAGTGGCCCGCCGCCCTCCCCGAACTGCGGCTCGCCGCCCTGAACTGGGTCGAGCGGCTCAGCGGGGTCGCCGAGCGGCTGCTGCACGAGCTGCTCGCCTCGATCGGCGCGCCCACCGGCTTCTACGACGACGTGTTCGGCGACCGCGCCCACCCGCACCTGAAGCTGGTGCGCTACCCGGGAAGCGCCGGCGACGGCGCGGACCAGGGCGTCGGCGCGCACAAGGACTACGGCTTCCTGACGCTGCTCCTGCAGGACCAGGTCGGCGGCCTCCAGGTGGAGCGCGAGGACGGTGCCTTCCACGACGTGCCGCCGCTGCCCGGCGCCTTCGTCGTCAATCTGGGCGAGCTCCTGGAAGTGGCGACCAACGGCTATCTGATCGCCACCAACCACCGGGTGGTCTCGCCGCCCGGAGCGACGGAGCGGTACTCCGTCCCGTTCTTCTACAACCCGCGGCTCGACGCCCGGATCGCCCCGCTGCCGTTCCCGCACGCCTCGACGGCGCCCGGGATCACGACGGACCCGGCGAACCCGCTGTTCTCCGAGTACGGCCGCAACGAGCTGAAGGGCAAGCTGCGCGCCCACCCGCTGGCCGCGGCCCGCCACCACGGAGACCTGCTCGGCGCGGACGAGCGTCCGCTCGCGACGGCCTGACCACGCGAGAACCGGGGCGGGCGACGGGCTGACCGCCGGCCGCCCCGGACGCCCGCAGGCGCCGCCGCGGCGGGCGTCGCACGGGCTCGCCGGTCCGGACGTGGTGCCCGGCTCGGAGCGGTGTCCGACACGGCGCGGCCCGGCACCGCGGTCGCGGTGCCGGGCCGGTCGGGGCGGGCTGTGCGGGCTCGCCCCGGTGTACCTGCGTCGGCGGACTCAGCCCGCGAACGCCGCCAGGTCGGCGTAGCCCGCGATCTCCTGCGGGTCGCGTCGGCCGGGGCCGGTGTAGCGCGCGGAGGGCCGCACGAGGCGGCCCGTGCGCTTCTGCTCCAGGATGTGCGCCGACCAGCCGGCCGTACGGGCGCAGCTGAACATCGAGGTGAACATGTGCGCCGGGACCTCGGCGAAGTCGAGCATGATCGCGGCCCAGAACTCGACGTTCGTCGCGAGGACGCGGTCGGGGCGGCGGTTGTGCAGCTCTTCGAGAGCGGCCTTCTCCAGCGCCTCGGCGACCTCGTAGCGCGGTGCGCCGAGCTCCTTGGCCGTACGCCGCAGCACGCGGGCGCGCGGGTCCTCGGCGCGGTAGACGCGGTGGCCGAAGCCCATCAGACGCTCACCCCGGTCGAGCGCCTGCCTGACGTACGCCTGGGCGTCGCCGGTCCGCTCGATCTCCTCGATCATGCCGAGGACGCGGGACGGGGCGCCGCCGTGCAGCGGGCCGGACATGGCGCCGACGGCCCCGGACAGGGCCGCGGCCACGTCCGCGCCGGTGGAGGCGATGACGCGCGCGGTGAACGTGGAGGCGTTCATGCCGTGCTCGGCGGCCGAGGTCCAGTACGCGTCGACGGCCTTGACGTGCTTGGGGTCCGGCTCGCCGCGCCAGCGGATCATGAACCGCTCGACGACCGACTCGGCCTTGTCGATCTCGCTCTGCGGCACCATCGGCAGACCCTGGCCGCGCGCCGACTGGGCGACGTACGACAGCGCCATGACGGCGGCCCTCGCGAGGTCCTCGCGGGCCTGTTCGGCATCGATGTCGAGGAGCGGCTTGAGGCCCCACACGGGGGCGAGCATGGCGAGCGCGGACTGGACGTCGACGCGGATGTCGCCGGAGTGCACGGGGATCGGGAACGGCTCGGCCGGCGGCAGACCGGGGTCGAAGGCGCCGTCGACGAGCAGGCCCCAGACGTTGCCGAACGAGACGTGACCGACCAGATCCTCGATGTCGACGCCGCGGTACCGAAGAGCGCCGCCCTCCTTGTCCGGTTCGGCGATCTCCGTTTCGAACGCGACGACTCCCTCGAGTCCGGGTACGAAGTCGGACATCAGGCGGCTCCTCTATCGATGATCAATCATCCGGGTGTTGGTCGGGAATCAACAGTCATCCAGCGGAAGAGTCTGTACGGTTCCGATGATGCGGGGAAGCGTGACATCCGGCACACTCCGCCGATCCGGCGAGGAAGGGTTAGCGGGCTGCCGTGCCGGGCAGACTGCGTCTCTGCGGCAGGATGGCCCCTGTGACTGACGCTCTCGATCCCGCCGACATGCGCGAGCAGTACCGCACCACGGAGCTGACTGTGGCCGACCTCGCCCCCGAACCGATCGAACAGTTCACGCGCTGGTTCAAGGAGACCGCCACCAATCCGGCGATCCATGAGCCGAACGCGATGGTCGTCTCGACCGCGACCCCCGACGGCCGGCCGTCCTCCCGCACGGTGCTGTTGAAGCACTTCGACGAGGCGGGCTTCGTCTTCTACACGAACTACGGCTCCCGCAAGGGCACCGAGCTGGCGGCCAATCCGTACGTCTCGCTGCTCTTTCCCTGGCATCCGCTGGCCCGCCAGGTCATCGTCGGGGGGCGGGCGGTGCGCACCGGCCGGGACGAGACGGTCGCCTACTTCCGCACCCGCCCGCACGGCTCCCAGCTGGGCGCCTGGGCCAGCCACCAGTCCTCGGTGATCGAGTCCCGTGAGGAACTCCTCGCCCGCTACGAGGAGTTGGCGGCGCGTTATCCGGACGACGAGCAGGTGCCCGTGCCGCCGGAGTGGGGTGGCTTCCGGGTCGTCCCGGAGACGGTGGAGTTCTGGCAGGGCCACGAGAACCGGCTGCACGACCGGCTGCGGTACGTGCGGGCGGGGGACGGCGACGGCTGGCGTGTGGAGCGCCTCTCACCCTGACGCCTTCGTCGCCTCCGTGAGCGCCGTCTCCACGGCATGCGGGATGTCCGTGACCGGGAACTGGACGTGCCGTACGGTCCGCTCCCGGTCCACGACCAGGACCGCGCGTTTGAGCCGCAGGGCCTGGCCGGCGCGGAAGGTCGGCAGCCGGAGCGCCGCCGAGAGCCGGGCGTCCATGTCGGACAGCAGCGGGAAGGGGATCTCCTCGGCGGCGGCGAAGGACCGCTGTTCGTCGGGGCGCTGGGTCGAGACCCCGCGGACGGCGACACCGGCCGCGGTGAACGTGGGGTGCGCGTCCCTGAACAGCCGGTTCTCCAGCGTGCAGCCGACCGTGCCGGGAATGTCGTTCCAGCCCTCGGGCAGCGGGCCGGGCCGCCCGGTCGCGGGGTAGCAGAAGAGCACCGTGGCGGCGGCGTCCGGATCCACCGGGTCCCGCTCCTCGCCGGTGTGCGCCGGCAGCGTGAGGCGCGGCAGCCGGGTGCCGGGGAGTTCGTGGACGCGGTGGGCCTCGGCGCTGTGCTCGTCGGCCGAGGCGGTGAGGGTGCCGTCGCCGAGCAGCCAGCGGTCGGACCAGTCCTGCATCGCGACCAGGACGGGGAGCAGGGCGCGGCCCGAGGGGCTGAGCCGGTACTCGTACCGCACCGGCCCCTCCTGGTAGGGCACCTTGTCGAGCACGCCGCATCCGACCAGATGGGTCAGCCGCTCGGCGAGGACCTTGCGGGAGATGTCGAGCTCGCGCTGGAGGTCGTCGAAGCGGTGCCGGCCGCGGGCGGTCTCCCGGACGAGCAGCAGGCTCCACCAGTCGCCGACGACGGCGGCGGCCTGGGCGATCGCGCAGTCGGCGTCACGCTCGGGCACGGCTCGGGCCATGGTCTCCTCCTCGGTCGGTCGACCGCACCATCTTGCGTCATCGAGTGAGTTCCCGATAGAAACTCGCTGTGAGTTCCGAAAGGGAACTCGCCTCTGGACGCTCATCGAACCACGGGGAGGGGAACGCCCGCATGCCCATCGCCTGGGCAACCGTCCTGCGCACCTGGCGGATGACCCGCCGCGCCTATCCATGGACCTACGCCGTCGGCACGGTCCTCCCGGCCGCGCTCGCCATCGCGCTCGCCCACCTCGGCTACCACGCCGTCGGCGGCGGAGCCGTCGCCGACGACTTCACCGAAAGCAGCGGCACCACCGCCTACCTCGCCTACGTCGTCGTCGGCGCGACCGCCTTCCAGTTCACCGTCCGGCTCATCCTCTGGTCCGCGAAAGCCCTGATCACCGAAGAGCGGCAGGGCACCCTCGGCGCCCTCCTCATCGCTCCCGCCGGCCGCTTCCCCTACCTCGCCGGGTTCACCGCCTTCGCCGTCCTCAGCAGCCTCGTCGAGTTCCTCGTCCTCGGGGTCGTCGTCGCCCTGCTCGGGATCTCCGTCCCGGTGGCGTCCGTGCCCGGCCTGCTCCTCGGCGCCCTCGCCCTGATCGGCTCCGTCTTCGCGCTCTCCGTCGGACTCGGCGGCCTCATGATCGCAGCGGGCGAGGCCCACATCTCCCAGAACACCGTCTTCATCGTCCTCGGCCTGGTCGGCGGCTTCACCTTCCCGCGCGCCTATCTGCCCGCACCCCTCCAGTGGTTCGCCGAACTGCTCCCCACCACCGCGGCGACGGACGTCCTGCACGCCGTGACCACCGGAGGGCAGTCGCTGCCCGACCTCCTGCCGAGGCTGGCCGTCTGCGCGGCGCTCAGCGGAGCCCACCTGTTCCTGGGCCTGAGATACCTGCCGCGGGCCGAGGCCCGCGCCGTGGAAAGGACGTACTGACATGACGGGCATCCAGGTGCGCGCGCTGCGCAAGGACTTCCCCGTACGCGACAAGGGACTGTTCGGCCCCCGCGGCCTCACGAGGGCCGTCGACGGACTCGACCTCGACATCCCGCCCGGCCGGATCACCGGCCTCCTCGGCCTCAACGGCGCCGGCAAGACCACCACCATCAAGGTCCTCGCCACCCTGCTGCGCCCGACCTCCGGGACGGTCACGGTCGACGGACTCGACACGGTCGCCGACGCCCGCGCCGTACGCCGTCGCATCAACCTCATCGCGGGCGGCGAGCGCATGGTCTACACCCGGATGACCGGAGCCGAGAACCTCTGGTACTTCGGCCGGCTCTACGACGTCCCGAAGCGGGAACTGCGAGCTCGTACCGATGAGTTGCTGAGCGTCGTCGGCCTGTCGGACGCGGCGGACACCCTGGTCGAACGGTACTCGCGCGGCATGACCCAGCGGCTCGCCATCGCGCGCGGGCTGATCAACCGGCCCGCCTACCTCCTGCTCGACGAGCCCACCCTCGGCCTGGACGCCCCGATCGCCCGCGACCTGCGGCGCGTCGTCGCCCGCCTCGCCGAGGAGGGCACGGGCGTCCTGCTGACCTCCCACTACCTCGCCGAGGTCGAGGAGCTCTGCGGCCATGTGTACGTGATCTCCGCCGGCCGCCACCTCGCGGAGGGCAGCCCGGCGGAGCTGAAGCGGGCCACGGGCAGCCACCGCACGATCCGCCTGACCGTCACCAACCCGAGCGAGGCGACGGCCGCGGTGGCCGCCCGGCTCGGCGCCACCTCCGAACCCCTGCCCGCCGGGGCCGAGCTGATCACCCTGCGCCACCCGGACGACATGGCGGGCCCGCTGGCCGCCGCGATCGTCCGGGCGGGCGGCTCGATCGGCGGCCTGGAGATCGCCGAGGCGAGCCTGGAGGACGCGATCCTGGCGCTCGCGGAGTCCGGCCGGGAGGCCCTCGTATGAAGCACGCCGCGCGGGTCTTCGCGGCGGAGGCCCTGAAACAGCACCGCCGCCTCTTCGGGCAGCCCCTCGTCGTGTTCTCGATGCTGGTCTGGCCCGTCCTCCAACTCGCCACGACCTACTACACGTTGCGACCCGTCGCCACGGCCTCCCCGGCCGCGGCGAACTGGCCGCTGGCCGCGGACCCCGAACGGCTCCTCGCCTTCCTGACCACCGGCACCCTCGCGTACGCCTTCTTCTTCTCCCTCGTCCAGAGCGCCTGGCACCTCTCCTTCGAGCGCACCACCGGCACCTTGGAACTCCTCTTCCTCTCCCCGGCCGGACGCCTCACCCTCATGCTCTCCAACGGCGCTGGCGCCCTGCTCCAGAACGCCTGGCTGCTGACCTGCTTCACCGTCGCCGCCCTCACCGGCTTCGGCGCGCTGTCGGTCTCGGCCTGGTGGATGTACGGCGTCGTCCTCCTCGCCCTGCTGGTCCCGGCGGTCGCCTGGGGAGCGTTCCTCAACAGCCTGCTGGTCTTCTCCCGCGACTCCGCCTTCCTGTACACGATCCTCGACGAGCCCCTCTGGTTCGTCTCGGGTGTCCGCCTCCCGCACTTCGCGCTGCCCGCGGCGATCCAGATCGTCGGCGCGGTCTTCCCGCTCACGGGCAGCCTGATCGCCGTCCGCGGAGCCCTCCTCGAACACCGCACCCTGACGGAACTCGCCCCGGTGCTCCTGGGCCTGGGCGCCCTGAGCGCCCTGCTGCTCGGCGCGGCCGCGGTGATCCTGCGGGTGGGCGAGGCCAGGTCCCGGAGGACGGGGAGGCTGTCCCTGGCGTAGACGCCAGGACACGCCCCGGGGACCCGGCCCCTTCTCCTCGCTCTCAGCAGGCGGGGCGCCGGGCGTGGGCCGGGTCGAGGGCGTTGAGGACGAGCCGGCCGGAGACGTCGTGGTAGTTGATGTCGAGGTGCTCGGTGAACGCCAGCGGACAGAAGTCCTGGACCCGCTGGTTGACGACGTTGGGCCCGGGGGCGAGGAAGGACGAGGTGTACGGCGTGACGACCTCGTCGTACCAGGTGGCGATCACGGTGTAGGAGACGTCGGGGTGGGTCTCGCCGCCCGCGTTGAGCTCCTTGAGGAAGTCGGAGCCGGTCACCTGCTGGGCGCACGCGGCGCAGGCGAGACCGAGGAGGTCCTCCCCGCCGGGGAACGCGGTGGCGAGCAGGCCCAGACCCCACAGCGAGGTGCCGTGGTTGGTGGGGGACAGGGCCACCAGGCGGCCGACCTTCCCGGCTCCGGAGAGGTGCTTGATGTAGTACCGCGGCATCACTCCGCCCTGGGAGTGGCCCACGAGGTCGACCTCGGCCGCGCCGGTCGCGGCCCGCACCTCGTCGACGAACCCCGCGAGCCGCGCGGCCGACGTGGGGATGTCCCCGGTGCCCATCACGGGACCCGAGCCCCCGCCGTAGTTGAGCGCGAAGACGCAGTACCCCTCGGCCTTCAACTTCGGAGCCAGGCCGGCCCAGTTGGCGTACCGGTTCTCGAAGGTGCCGTGGACGAGGACGACCGGACGCGGATGGGCGGCGCTCGGGCGGCAGCTCCAGTCGTTCGCGCCGGTGGGGACGGCGGTCGGGTGGAGCAGTGAGTATCCGAGGGCGGCGAGGAAGCCGTCCTGGGGCGGGCCGACGGGGTCGACCGCCGCCCGCGTCGTCGCCGTCTCCGTGGGCACCGCCTGCGCGGTCCCGGTCCCGGCGAGGCCCAGACAGGCCGCGGTCGCGAGGCCGGTGACGGCGGCGGTCAGAACACGCGGGCGGCGCGGAGGGCGTCCCGTCCGGAAGATGCGCATGGTGAATCTCCTCTGCCGTGCTCGGTGGGGGAGCGCCGGAGAGGCCCGTAACACTTCGTCACAAGGACGGGACACGGAAGCTACCGGCGCGTAACGTCTGGTCCACAGTGGCGCCGGGCTGGTGAGCCGTACCAGCGGGAGCCGGAGCCGGTCCCGGAAGATGTCATGGGCGTGACAGCTTTCAAGGGCCCGGTCTCACGGCCGTCAGCGCCCACGCTCCACAGTGCGCCGGACTGCCACCCAGCCCCCGGCCACGAGCCCCGGCCGCCGAGACCCGCGCCGCCGCGACCCGCCGCCCGGCCCCGCGCCACCAGCCCCGCCGCCCGAGCCTCCGCCCAGATGCCCGCCCCGCCCGGACGTCCGCCCCGCCCGGACGTCCGCCCCGCCCGGACGTCCGCCGTCCCAGCCCGACCCACCCCCGTCCGAGCCCCGACCGTTCAGACCCGCACTCGCACCCGCACTCGCACCCGCACTCCCACCCGCGCCACCAGTCCCGCCCACCCCCGCCGCCCCCCGATACGGAGAACCGCGATGGCGTCACCGGCCGACCCCTTCTCCCGCCGGCCCTGGCACGAACTCCCCGCCGTGCTCGCCGAGCTGATCCGCCCCCGGATCGACGCGATCGTCGCCGAAATGGGCCACGCGATCCGCGCCGAGGTCCCCGCCTACCGCCGCCCCCTCGACTCCGCCGTCGGCCGCGACCTCACCGAGGCGATCCGCCGGGCCCTGTGGCAGTTCACCGAGCTGATCGAGAACCCCGACAGCCTCCAGGACGGTCACAGCGGCCACTTCCGCCACCTGGGCCGGATCGAGTACCTCAACGGCCGCACCACCGACGGCATCCAGGCCGCCTTCCGGATCGGCGCCCGCGTCGGCAGCAGGCGCTACGCCGAGATCCTGCAGGAGGCCGCGCTGCCCCCACAGCTCGTCGTCCCGCTCCACGAAGCCGTCCTCATCCACATCAACGCCCTCTCCAACGAGGCCGTCAAGGGCTTCCTGGCCGCCCAGCTCCGCTCCGAGGGCGAGATACGGCGCGCCCGCCGCGTCCTCGCCGAACGCCTCCTCGACCAGCCCCGGGGCGAGAATCCGGGCGGCCAGGACCGTGCGACGCTCGGCCCGCTCGCCGAACGCGCCCACTGGCCGCTGCCGGCCACGGTCGCCTGCGCCGTCGTCCGCCCGGCGGGCCGGCTCACGGTGCCCGGCGCGGAGGACCGTCTGCTCACCGTCGTCCGAGGCAACGACGTCGTCCTGCTCGTGCCCGAACCGGAGGCCGGCGGGCTGCTCGACCGGATCGGGGACGCGGCACGGGACCGGGTCGCCGTCGCGGGCCCCACGGTCGACCTGCCGGAGGCGTGGCTCTCGCTGCTGTGCGCGCGCCTCGTCCTGGACGACCGCGCGCCCGCTCCCGGCGATCCGCTGGTGCGCGCCGGTGACGACCTCGCGCGGCTCCACCTGCTGCGCGGCGCGCCGATCGGCCGTCTCCTGGGGCGCCGGGTCCTCGACGCCTTCGAGGGACTGCCCGACGGGCGCGCGGCCCGGCTGGCCGAGACCCTCGACGCCCTGCTCACGTCCTGGGGGCGCACCGCGCCCGAGGTGGCGCACTCCCTCGGCATCCATCCGCAGACGGCACGCCAGCGGCTGCGCCGGCTCGACGCCCTCTTCGGCGACCGGCTGAGCGACCCCCGCTTCCGCTTCGAGGCGCTGCTCGCGTTGCGCACCCGGGCCCTGGAGCCGGGAGGCGGCTGACCCGCGGAGCGAGAACGCAGACGACCCGTGGGCCTTGGTCCCGTCCGCTCGAGTTCGGACGGGAGCCGGCCGGACTACCGGCGGCCCACGGGTCGGGTGACTGCTTGGGTTTCGGCAGGTGGCCTGCCGAGGTGCACAGAGTGCGACGGCAGGCCGTTAGCCCGCAGTCACCTCACGAATCCGAAAAGAAACCATGTTCTCGGATCACCTCCTTTCGCGTGTGCTCCACACCTTAGGAACCCTTCCGCAGAGCCTCAAGCCATTTATTCACCGACCTCGCGCCGCGCCTGCCGGGCCAGCGCGGGCGGCCAGATCGCCAGGAAGCCGGCCACAGCGGGATCCCAGGGACGGACCGGCGGGACGAAGGACGTTCCGACGAGGGCGCGGGTGTCGGGATCCTCGGCGGTCATCGCCCGCTCCAGGAACGCCAGACAGCGCCCCACGAGCTCCCTGTCCCCCCGCGCCCAGGCGTCGAGCACGAAAGGGGTCACGTCGAGGTGGACGAAGACGTGGGACAGGATCTCGTGCTCGTTGAAGATGTGGAGGTCGAGATCCTCCCGCAGCTCCGGAACGGCCTCCACGAGCGCGTGCACGACGCCGGCGCAGGAGAGCGGGTCGGGCATGGGCGGCTCGGTCACGCGGTACGTCCAGGCGTGGTCGAGGATGTCCTCGGCGCCCCCCGTCCAGGCCCCGGACGGCAGGCACCCGTCGACGTATCGCCCTCCGCGGGCAGGCGCGAAGCTCCAGAACTCCGGATGCGCGGTCTCCCGGAGCAGGCACAGGGGGACGCCGCGCCCCGTGTCGTGGACGTATACGAACTCGTCGTCCACACGGACGGCGACCTCCACGCCGACGCGTCGGCTCCACTGCCGTACGAGGGATTCCATGGCGCCATCCTGCCGGGCGCCCCGTTCACGCCGTCCACCGAGGCGTCGATCCGTGCCTCGGTCGTCGCGACCGGCGGAGGCCGCCCCGTGTTCGTTTCCGGGACGCAACGATTTCATGGAACCGGGTGTGTCCTGCGTCACGTTCAAGTTGAATGATCGGGGGCGTGCGGGTGCACGCGCGTACACCGTCCTGCAGGGGGTGCCGGGATGAGTGCTGCCAGGAGCGAGACCACGTCCGTGCCGGGTGACGATCTGCTCGCCGCGTTGCTCGACGGGATGGACGCGGCGCTCTGCGCGTTCGACGCGGACGGCACCGTCACGCACTGGAACAAGGAGGCCGAGCGGATACTCGGCTGGTCGGCCGGGGAGGCCGTCGGGCGGCGCGGGTTCGAGGGGTGGGCCGCGCGGCGGGCCGACGCGGCCCAGGCGCTGGACCGGCTGATGGCGGCCATGGAGGCGCCGGGGCGGCTGGTGCACGAGCTCGCGCTGGTGCGGAAGGACGGCGGGCGGGTCCTCGTACGGACGCAGTCGGCCGGGGTGCGGGGCGCGGACGGGAAGCCCGCCGGGGTGTACTGCGCGTTCAGCGAGGTGCATGCGCAGATAGACCTGGAGCGCTCGATCGCACTCAGCGAGGCGCTCTTCGAGGACGCGTCCTGGGGCGTCGTCCTCGTCGATGTGGACCTGCGGCCCACGACCGTCAACGGACATGCCGCCCGGGCGATGGGCGGGGGCCGCACCACGCTCCTCGGCCGGCCGCTCGGCGAGCTGATCGCGCAAGGGGTCGAGGAGTTGGAGGGGGCGCTCCAGCACGTGCTGGCGGAGGGCGCGCCGCGGGCCCTGGCGGAGGTGTGGGTGACGCTGCGGACCGCGGAGGGCGACCGGCGGCGCTGCTGGCGCAGCGGGTTCGTGCGGCTGTCGTCGCCGCTCGCGGAGGAGCCGGTGCCACTGGGAGTGGGCTGGCTGTTCCAGGACGTGACGGAGGAGCGGCTCGCGGAGCAGGAGGCGGACCGACTGCGGTTCCGGTACAGCCAGTTGCACCGGGCGGGCGTGGCGGCGGCCGAGTGCGAGGACCCGAGGGAGGCGGCGACCGTCCTGCTGGACTTCGCGCTGGCCGGGTTCGCCGACCACGCGCTGGTCGACGTGGCGGCGGGCGAGCGGAGGCTCGTCCGGGTGGCGGCCACGCCCGCCGGCCAGCCCGGCCCGGTCGCCCCCGTCGCGGGCGGCGGCATCCCCGTGCGGTACCCGGCGGGTCACCCGGTCCTCCAGGCGGTGTCCCGTACGGGCCCGGTGCGCGCGTCGGCCACGGTGGCCGGCCCGAAGAGCGCGGAGGAGTGGGCGGCGGAACGCCACTGGCCCCGGGACGCGGTCCACGCGCTGTGCCTGCCGCTGCGCAGCCGCGGCCGGACGGTGGGCGCGGTGACCTTCCTGCGCGGCGGCTCACGCCCCTCCTTCGAACGCCCGGACGCGGTGTACGCGGAGGCGGTGGCGGTCCGCGTGGCGGCGTCCCTCGACCTGTCGACGGCGGCCGCCCCGCCGACGCCGTAGGACCCCGCCGTGGGGGGGGCCGGGCCCGCCGGGGGGCGCCCGCCGGCGCCCCGGCGGCGGGGCGCGCCGCCGGGCCGCGGCGGCGCCGCCCAGCCCCCGGCG
>NZ_JBEZNW010000047.1:0-50387 GCF_040653355.1 Streptomyces sp. NPDC047971
CTTCGCGAACCGGTCCATCCGCAAGCCCGTGAACGTCTCCACCCACACCGGCTCAGCCCGCAACACCCCACCCATACAGGCAAAATGCCCAGAACGAAGCCTTCTGCAACACCCTTTGTGTGCGGTGGTGTCGCGCGCGGGTGCCACCGGCCTGGCGAGTGCTCCGGCCCTGGTCAACGCGTGGGCGGGACAGGGGGGACGTGCATAGGCCCAACGAGTGATTGGCGACGTTTCGGCCATCCTTGCGGAGGGCCGGCTTCGAAGCATCGGTGGACTCGCCTCATGCCGAGCGCGGGCCGTGCACCGATCGGAGAAGCCTCGTGCGCATTCGTCTCGCCACAGTCGCCGTCCTCGCCGCCGCAGTCTGCGGTTCCGTGCTCACTCCCGGTTCGGCTTCGGCGGACGCCGACGGTGCGGGCCCGTTCGGGTCCCGCCACGCACGGCACGCCGGGCTGATCAGCGTCGGCCTGACCGCGGACCAGCGCCTCGTCGGCTTCGGTACGGCGGACCCGGGCGACACCTGGTCCTTCGGCCGGATCCAGGGCCTGAGCGGGGACAGCAGGCTCGTCGGAATCGACTTCCGTGTACAGAACGGCAAGCTCTATGGCGTCGGTGACCGGGGCGGGGTCTACACGCTGAACAGCGGAGCCAGGGCCGTCAAGGTCTCGCAGCTGACCGTCGCCCTCCAGGGCAGGCACTTCGGTGTCGACTTCAACCCCGCCGCGAACCGGCTGCGCGTCATCTCCGACACGGGGCAGAACCTGCGTCACAACATCGATGACCCCGCCGCGCCGACGACCACCGTCGCCGACGGGACTCTGACCAACCCCACGATGCCGCCCGCCACCGCCCTCGGAGTCACCGGCGCCGGCTACACGAACAACGACCTCGACGCGGCGACCGCGACGACCCTGTTCGACATCGACACGGCCAACGACCGCGTCTCGCTGCAGTCGCCCGCCAACGCCGGCACCCTCGCACCCACGGGCAACCTTGGCGTGAACGCCGGGCCGTCCGCCGGATTCGACGTCTACTACAAGGCATCCGACGGCTCCAATCACGGCTTCGCCGCCCTGACGACCGACGGCAGGCAGCGCTTCTACAGGGTCGACGTCCTCAACGGACGCGCCACCCTCGTCGGCGCCTTCCCCTCGGCCCACCAGGTCGTCGATGTCGCTCTGCCCCTGAGCCAGCGCTGACCCGCACGCGCCAGGACCGCCGGAGCCCCGGCGCGGGGATCGCGCCGGGGCTCCGCCGTCGCGGCGTACGTCAGAGGTTGACGCCGAAGTCGCGGGCGATGCCCTCCAGGCCGGAGGCGTAGCCCTGGCCGACCGCGCGGAACTTCCACTCCGCGCCGTTGCGGTACAGCTCGCCGAAGACCATGGCGGTCTCGACGGCGGCGTCCTCGGAGAGGTCGTAGCGGGCGATCTCGGCGCCGCCGGCCTGGTTGATGATGCGGATGTAGGCGTTGCGGACCTGGCCGAAGTTCTGCGAGCGGTTCACCGCGTCGTAGATGGAGACCGGGAAGACGATCTTGTCGACGTTCGGGGGCAGCGCGGCGAGGTTGACGTTGATCTGCTCGTCGTCGCCACCGCCCTCGCCGGTGCGGTTGTCACCGGTGTGGACGATGGTCTGGTCCGGGGTGGCCTTGTTGTTGAAGAAGACGAAGTGCGCGTCGGAGGCGACCTTGCCCGCGCCGTCGACGCCGATGGCCGAGGCGTCGAGGTCGAAGTCGGTGCCGGTGGTCGTACGGACGTCCCAGCCGAGGCCCACGGTGACGGCGGTGAGGCCCGGGGCCTCCTTGGTCAGGGAGACGTTGCCGCCCTTGGAGAGGCTTACAGCCATGGGAAGTGCCTTTCTTCGTGACCTTCGTGATGTCGTCACCCGGGATAACGCCGGCGACGGCTCGCCGGTTCCACGGTGCGGGATCGGCGCGAAAACAGGATGACGTGCCGGAGGCACTCCGGGGAACATGGATGACATGTCCGGTCCCTATGTCATCCGCGGCTCCGTCTCGCTTCCCGAGGCCGAGCTCATGTGGCGTTTCTCGCGGTCGTCGGGGCCGGGCGGGCAGCACGTCAACACCAGCGACTCGCAGGTGGAGCTCCGCTTCGACCTGGCGTCGACGGACGCGCTGCCGGAGGTCTGGAAGGCGCGCGCGCTCGAAAGGCTCGCCCCGCGCATGGTCGGCGGGGTCGTGACGGTCCGCGCGTCGGAGCACCGCTCGCAGTGGCGCAACCGCGAGACGGCGGCCGTCCGTCTCGCCGCGCTCCTCGCGGAGGCGACGGCGCCGCCGCCGAAGCCGCGCCGGGCGACGAAGATCCCCCGGGGCATCAACGAACGCCGGCTGCGGGTGAAGAAGCAGCGCTCGGAGACGAAGCGGGGCCGCCAGGGGCGCGACTGGGGCTGAGTCCTCGTCAGGCCAGGCGGCGGTACTTGCCGCGGAAGTAGGTCAGGGGGGCGCCGTCCGAGGACGGGAAGTCGGCCGTCAGGACCCGGGCGACGACCAGGGTGTGGTCGCCGGCCACCACGCGGTTCTCCGTGCGGCACTCCAGGGTCGCCAGGGCGCCGCTGACCAGCGGGGCGCCGCTCTCCGAGCCGCGGGTGTACGGCACGTCCTCGAAGAGGAGCCGGTCGCTCACCCGGCCCTTCATCGCGAACCGGCCCGCGATGTGCCGCTGGCTCTCGGAGAGGACCGAGACCGCCCAGACCGGGACCTCGTCCAGCAGGTCGTCCATGCGGGAGCCGTTGCGGAGACTGACGAGCACCAGCGGCGGGTCGAGGGAGACGGACATGAAGGCGGTCGCCGTCATGCCGACGTCCTCCCCGCGCGGACCGTCGTCCGGGTCGTGGGCCGTCACCAGCACCACGCCCGCCGCGAGGCGGGACATGGCCGCCCGGAACTCGTCGTTGCTCACCCCCTCAGCATGAGGGATCGCCAGATCCGAGGCGGGGGGCGGGGCGGGGGTCGTCGTCAGCACACTCCGCACGCTAGCTCCGCCCCCCGCCCGCGGCATCGGGCCGGGGGACCAGCCCGCGCCCCCTCGCCGGTCCTAGGACCTTTGGCCGGGGACGTCTCCCGTACCGTCCGGAGCCGCCTCCCACCGTCGTTGCCGCACCGTTCTCTTTGCGTTCACGAAAGAACGGGAGCGCTTTCCGACACCTCTCGCAACGCTTCATGACCTGGTGTGACTTGAGTCACAGAGCTCAGTATTTGTTGACCCTGTGTACCGGGTGCAACGCTCGCTGTGATTCAGTGGCAAGGACAATGCAGCACGAGTGCCGATGAGAACCCTGGAGTTGCTGTCGAGGTCTCGGGGAGAGCGAGCGATGGAGACCGAGTCGGAGCCGTACGTCCGTCTTGCGACCCTGCGGCAGCTGCATCAGGTCGTGGCCGACCTCAATACAGCCCGCAGTCTGGCGGACACCCTGCAGACCGTCGCCGACGGCATCGTCGCCGGCCTGAACTACGAACTGGCCTGCGTCAACCTCGTACGCCCCGACGGTGACCTCGTCGTCGCCGCCTTCGCCGGCAGCCCCGCCGCCGAAGCGCTCATCACCGGCCGCGTCGGTCCCCGGGAGTCCTGGGAACGCCGCCTCTCCATGGGTGTCGCCTGGGGCGACCTGAGGTTCATCCCGCACACCGAGGGCTGGGTCCTCATCGAGGACGACGTCCCGCAGTGGCACACCGAGGGCCCCGCCCCCCGCTTCGAGGACGAGTGGCACCCGCACGACCGCCTCTACGCCCCCATGTACGCCTCCGGTTCCAAACGCGAACTGCTCGGCGTGATCTCCGTCGACCGGCCCCGCAACGGCCGCCACCCCGGACCCTGGGGCCAGGAAGCCCTCCAGATGTACGCCTCCCAGTCGGCGATCGCGATCAGCAACGCCCGGCTCCGGGCCAACATGCAGCGCGCCCTCGTCCGCCTCGAACGCGAACAGCAGGCCCTGCGCGCCAGTGAAGAGTCGTTCCGGCAGGCCTTCGAGTACGCCCCTTCCGGCATGGCCATCGCCGAGATGGGCGGCGACCAGCACGGCCGGCTCCTGCGCACCAACGACGCCCTCTGCCGCCTCCTCGGCCGCCCCGCCTCCGTGATGCGGCGCTACTCCTTCGCCGACCTCGTCCACCCCGAGGACATAGGCACCCTGCTCCGCACCTCGGCCGAGGGCGGCCGCGCCGAACTCCGCCTCGGCCGCCGCGACGGCACCTACGTCTGGGTCTCCCTGCGCAACTCCGTCGTCGCCGACACCGCCGACGGCCCGCGCTTCCTCCTCACCCACGTCGAGGACATCGAGGAGCGCAAGCGCCACGAACTCCAGCTCGCCCACCGCGCCTCGCACGACGCCCTCACCGGCCTCCCCAACAGCGCCGAACTGCGCTCCCGGCTCAGCGCCCGGATCTGCGAGCGCCCGCACGCCACCCCGGAGACCGACTACGACGCCCCGTACGGGCACGGCCACAACTTCGGCTTCGACTCGGGGCCGGGCCCCGGCGGACCGTACGACCACCACGTCCACAGCGTCGCGCCCGCCGGCGGCGAGGTCGACGACGGGACGAAGGGGCTCGCCGTCCTCTTCTGCGACCTCGACGGCTTCAAGTCGATCAACGACCGCTTCGGGCACCACACCGGCGACGCGGTCCTCATCGAGGTCGCCCGCCGCCTCACCACCGGCGTACGGGACGGGGACACCGTCGCCCGGCTCGGGGGTGACGAATTCGTCGTCCTCGCCGACGGGCTCGGCTCGGCGGACGCCGCCGACCTCGCGGTACGGCTGCGCAACGCCATCATTCCGCCGATCCGGGTCGACGGACGGGCGGTCAGGGTCGGGGCGAGCTTCGGCATCGGCTGGGCCGAGTGCGGCATGACCGTCGAAGAGGTCCTGAACTCCGCCGACCAGCGGATGTACATAGAGAAGCGCTCCCGCTCGAAGATCCACCGCCGCGCCGGATAGCCCGGATCTCCCCGGCGTCGGCCCCTGCCGCGCCCCCTCCGTTACCCGCGGGTCACCTGCCGTGCGGTCAAGGGACGGATCGGCGGGTGGTCCATTCGGGGTAGGCTCGGCCGGTCGGCGACGGCTGGCGAGCATGGATAGGAGTGACCAGGGATGGCTGCCGGTAACGACGGCGCGAACACGCCCGAGGACGACGATCCGTTCGGCTACCTGTACGCGGACGGCCAGGCGGCAGGTGCCCAGCCGCCCGGGGCCGGTGGCTACGGCTACCCCGGTCCGGCCGCGCAGCCGGGTGTCCCCAGAACCTCGTACAACCAGGTCAGGACGGTCGGCGAGCGCCAGTACGGCGGCGGCCAGCCGCACGTGCCGCAGCAGCAGAACTACGGCGGCCAGCAGTACGGCCAGGCGAACCCGCAGTACGCCGCGCCCGAGACGTACCCCGGTGGCGAGCGGACCCGGCAGGCGCCCCTCCCGCCCCAGCGCGGCGGCCGCGGGCCCAACACCAAGGGTCTGCTGATCGGCGCGATCGCGGTCGTCGCGGTCGTGGTGATCGGAATCACCGCCGCCGTCATCAGCAACAACGGTGACGAGAACACCGACGGCGGCAAGGCCGGCGGCAAGCCGACCGGCGGCTCGACGCAGGTCCAGGAGACCCCCTCCACCAAGCCCAGCGCCGACGACACCCCGGCCGCGCTGCCGCAGCAGGACGCGGCGACGCTCAAGCTCGGCGGCACCGCGGCCCTCGACAAGCAGATCAAGGGCGCCGAGGGCACGGACGGGCTGTACGTGGCCGGGTTCAACTCGGTCGGATCCTCCGTGACCTGGCAGACCGAGGTGCCCGAGGCCGGCACGTACCGCATGTATGTCCGGTACGCGATCCCCGCCAAGGACGCCAACGCCACCGTGACCGTCAACGGCAAGGCCAACACGAACCCGATGAATCTCAAGAACTTCATCGGCTCCTCGGACCCGAACCCGGAGAAGAACTGGCAGACCACCTGGTCCCAGGTCTCGCTGGAGAAGGGTCAGAACACGATCATGCTGTCGTGCGCGGCGGGCAACCAGTGCGACGTGATCTTCGACTGGGTGAAGATCAGCAAGGGCGAGATCTGAGCCGTACGGCTCGCGAAAGGCCCCGGGGAACCTCGTTCCGCGGGGCCTTCGTCATGCCGTGGGCGTCACGCCGCCTCGGGCTGCTCCGTCACCTTCACCCGGGTGAGCAGCTCCTCGTACGCCGTCCGGTCGAACTCGCCCGCGACCGGGGAGAGCACCGTGGCCGCCGACAGCGCGACCGCGCGGGTCAGCCGGTCCGGCCAGGCGAGCCCGTCGACGAGGCCGGACAGCAGTCCCGCGACGGCCGAGTCGCCGGCGCCGGTCGGGTTTCCGCGCACCGGGGCCGGCGGGGCGGCGAGCCACAGGCCGTCCGGGGTGGCGGCGAGCATTCCCTCGGGGCCGAGCGAGGAGACGACCGTGTGCGCGCCGCGGCGGCGGGCGTCGCGGGTGGCGCGGTGCGGTTCGCGTGAGCCGGTGAGCTGGGCGAGCTCGTCCGCGTTGGGCTTGACGAAGTCGGGACGGGCCGCGATGCCGCGCCGCAGGGGTTCGCCGCTGGTGTCGAGCAGGACCGGGACGTCGGCGCCGCGGGCGATGCGGATCAGCTCCGCGTACGCGCCGACGTGGATGCCGGGCGGCAGGCTGCCGCACAGGGCCACCGCCTCGGCGCCGCCGACCAGTTCGGTGTAGCGGCCGGTGAACGCGGACCACTCGGCGGGGGTGACGGTGGGGCCGGGCTCGTTGAGCTGGGTGGTGTCGCCGGTCGCGGTGTCGACGACGGCGACGGTACGACGGGTGGGCCCGGCGGTCGGGACGAGCGCGTCGGTCAGCGGCAGGTCGGCGAGGTGCGCGCGCAGGACCTCGCCGGTCGCGCCGCCCGTGAAGCCGGTGACGACCGTGTCGTGCCCGAGGGTGGTGAGCACGCGCGCGACGTTGAGGCCCTTGCCGCCGGGGCGCTCGATCACCTGGGTGACGCGGTGTGAGGCGTGCGGGGTGAGAGCGGGGACGCGGTAGGTGAGGTCCAGTGCCGTGTTGAGGGTGACTGTGAGAATCACCTGCCGTAACCCCCGTACGCCGTCGATGGATCGTGGACCGGCCGGACCTGCTGGAACAGCCGTGGAACGCGCCCCGATCATGCCAAACAGAAGGCGGTTGGCCCAGTCCCCGGACCAACCGCCGTGCGCTACGGTCGGCGAAATCAGGCCACTTGGGGGTCAACCACCCAGGTGCCCTTGCGCATCACGCCCCTGACGTCGAAGTTCTCGTCGAGGACGACGAGGTCGGCGTCCTTGCCCGGCTCCAGTGAGCCGACCGTGTCGTCGATGCCGAGCAGCCGGGCCGGGTTGGCGGAGATGGCCTGCACGATCGACTCGACGGGCAGGCCGTCGACGGTCGCCGCGCGCTTGAACGCGCGGTCCAGGGTGAGGGTCGAGCCCGCGATGGAGCCGCCCTCGACGAGGCGCGCGACGCCGTCCTTCACCTCGACGGCCAGCGGGCCGAGCGCGTACCGCCCGTCGCCGAAGCCGGCCGCGTCCATCGCGTCGGTGATGAACGCGACCCGCCGCGGCCCCGCGTGATGGAACGCCAGCTCCAGCGAGGCCGGGTGCAGATGGGTGCCGTCGTTGATCAGCTCGACCGTGATGCGCTCGTCCTCCAGGAGCGCGGCGATCGGGCCGGGGGTGCGGTGGCCGAGGGCGGGCATCGCGTTGTAGAGGTGGGTGGCGACGGTGGCGCCGGCGTCGATGGCCTCGACGGTCTGCTCGTACGTCGCGTCGGTGTGGCCGATCGCGGCGATCACGCCGTGTTCGGCGAGCAGGCGTACGGAGTCGATGCCGCCGGGGAGTTCGGTGGCGAGCGTGACCATCCGGGCCTGGCCGCGGGCGGCGTCGACGAGCTTGCGGACGTCGGCGGGGTCGGGGTCGCGCAGCAGGGACTCGTCGTGGGCGCCCTTGCGGCACGGGGAGATGAACGGCCCCTCGAAGTGGATGCCGGCGATGTCGCCCTGCTCGGCCAGTTCGGAGAGGAGTCCGGCGCGTCGGCTCAGGAAGTCCATCTCGCCGGTCACGAACGAGGCGACGACCGTGGTGGTGCCGTGCAGCCGGTGGGTGTGGACACCGGTGAGGATGTCGTCGACGGTGCCGGAGGTGAAGGAGGCCCCGCCGCCGCCGTGGTTGTGCATGTCGACGAAGCCGGGGACGACCCAGTGGCCGGTGAGGTCGAGCGCGGGCGCGTCGGCGGGCGCGGCGCCCGCGATGCGACCGCCTTCGACGATCACCCGTCCGTTCTCGACGACGCCGGTGGGCAGGACCACGCGGGCTCCGGCGAGAACTGTGGAAACGGCCATCAGGCGGATACCTCCGAGTCGAGGGAGAGCAGGTCCCAGGCGAGGAGGCCCGCGCCCAGGCATCCGGCGGTGTCCCCGAGGGCCGCAGGGACGACGGCGGGCAGCTTCTGGAACGTCACGCGTTCCTCCACCGCGGCCCTCAGCGGTGTGAACAAGGTTTCCCCGGCCTCGGCGAGACCGCCACCGATGATGAGGGTGCGGGGGTCCAGCAGGGTGAGCGCCGTGACCAGGCCGTCCGCGAGGGCGTCGACGGCGTCCTGCCAGACCCGTACGGCCCGGGCGTCGCCGGACTCGACGGCCTTGGCGCAGTCGGCGGCGTCGGCGTCCGGGTCGCCGGAGGCGGCGGCCCAGGCGAGGGAGACGGCGGAGGCGGAGGCGTACCGCTCCAGGCAGCCGCGCTGGCCGCAGCCGCACTCGGCGCCGCCGGGGCGGACGACGATGTGGCCGATCTCGCCGGCGTAGCCGTGGGCGCCCGCCTCGATGGCTCCGCCGATGCCGATGGCGCCGGCGATCCCGGTGCCCAGGGGCACGAAGAGGAAGCGGTCGGCGCCGTTGCCCGCGCCGATGCGGCCTTCGGCGAGGCCGCCGGTGCGGACGTCGTGGCCGAGGGCGACGGGGATGCCGTCGAGGCGCTCGCTGAGCAGGGCGCGCATCGGGACGTCGCGCCAGCCGAGGTTGGCGGCGTAGACGGCGATGCCGTTCTCGGCGTCGACGATGCCGGGGACGGCGACGCCGGCGGCCGCGGCGGGCTCGCCGTACCGCTCCAGGCCGTAGGCGCGCAGCTCGGCGGCGAAGCCGAGGATCGTCTCGACGACGGCCTCGGGGCCGCGTTCGCGTCCGGTGGCGCGCCGTGCCTCGTGGAGCAGGGTGCCGTCCGTGCCGACGAGGGCGGCCTTCATGCCGGTGCCGCCCACATCGAGGGCGATGACGTGTCTCACGGGAACAGTCTCGCGCGTGAACGCCCGAAAGGTCTAGTCCACTGGCCGATATTGTTGCGCGGGCATACAAATTACCGGCGGGCCGTGCCGCGCCCCGGGGTGCGATGCGGAAGCGATACCCGAGTGGTGTAGACCTTATGCTTTCCCTCCTGTGAAAATCACAGCTCGACGACGAGCCAACGAGGGTGGGGCAGCGCTGTGCAGCGGCGAATCCTGGGACTGACCGCGACCATCGCCGCGATGGGCCTGACCGCCGCGCTCTCCGGCTGCGGCCTCACCGGCGCCGACTCGGGCGACGTGACCCTCACCCTGGTCGCCGCCGACTACGACCTCACCGGCGGCGACACCACCAAGAAGTACTGGGACGAGCTCACCGCCGCCTACGAGGCCGAGCACCCCGGCGTGACGATCGACGTCCGGATCGAGTCCTGGAACGACGTCGACCGCAAGGTCGCCGAGATGGTCAAGGCCGGCGACGCCCCCGACATCGCGCAGATCGGTGCCTACGCCGACTACGCCGCCGCCGGCGAGCTCTACTCCGCCGACGAACTGCTCTCCATCCCCGTCCAGGCCAACTTCCTCGCCCCGCTCGTCTCCGCCGGCGAGATGAGGCGCACCCAGTACGGCCTGCCGTTCGCCGCCTCCACCCGGCTCCTCTTCTTCAACCAGGAGCTCTTCGACGAGGCGGGCATCACCAAGCCCCCGACGACCTGGGACGAGCTGGCCGCCGCCGCCGAGAAGCTGAAGGACGACGACGTCCCCTACCCCTTCGCGCTGCCGCTCGGCCCGGAGGAGGCGCAGGCCGAGACGATGATGTGGCTGCTCAGCGGCGGCGACGGCTACACCGACAGCAGCGACCGCTACCGCATCGACTCCGACCTGAACGTCCGGACCTTCGACTGGCTGAAGAAGAACCTGGTCGAGAAGGAGCTCACCGGCCCCATAGCCCCCGGCAAGCTCAACCGGAAGGACGCCTTCGCGGCCTTCTCGCGTGGTGAGGTCGGGATGCTCAACGGCCACCCCTCGCTCATGCAGGAGGCCGAGAAGAAGGGCGTCAAGGTCGGCAAGGTCGCACTGCCCGGCGCCAACGGCAAGGCCAAGGCGTCCATGGGCGTCGCCGACTGGATCATGGGCTTCAAGCAGAAAGGCCACGGCAAGGAGATCGGCGCGTTCCTCGACTTCGTCTTCAGCGACGAGAACGTGCTGAAGTTCGCCGGTGGCAACGACCTCCTGCCGCCGACGGTCAGCGCGTACTCCCGCATGCAGAGCGAGGAGGAGCACAAGAACCTCCGCGAGTTCCTCAAGGAGCTGCCGAACTCACAGCTCCCGCCGGTCGGCAAGACGTCCTGGGCGAAGGTCAGCGAGAACGTCAAGCAGAACATCGGCAAGGCCGTCGCGCCCGGGCAGCGGCCCGCCGACGTCCTGTCGAAGCTCGCCCGCGAGGCGACGGAGGCGGAGAACGCGGAATAAGTTGGCTCGTATGACCAACGAAGAGGAACGGGGACAGCGCGGCGCCCTGGGGGACCGGGAACGCGCCGTCCTCGCCGTGGAGCGCCGTTCCTGGCCCGGCCCCGGCGCCAAGGAACGAGCCGTCCGTGAACAGCTCGGCCTCTCCGCGACCCGCTACTACCAGCTCCTCAACGCGCTCCTGGACGACCCGCGCGCACTCGAACACGACCCGGTGACCGTCAACCGGCTGCGCCGGGTCCGTGCCGAGAAGGAGCAGCGCCGCTGAGCCCGCGTCGGTAGGGTCGTCGTATGGTCAGCAGCCTTCCGCACCCGACCACACCCGCAGGCCGCGACGGCCTCGCCGCGCTCCTCGCGCGGCCGGACAAGGCCGTCGTCGCCCTCGACTTCGACGGGACGCTCGCCGAGATCGTCCCCGACCCCGAACAGGCCCGCGCCCACGCGGGCGCCGTCGCCGCGCTCTCCGCGCTCGCCCCTCAGGTCGCCTCGGTCGCGGTGGTGACCGGACGCCCCGCGGGTGTCGCCGTCCGCTACGGCGGCTTCGCCGGCGTCCCCGGCCTGGAACACCTCGTCGTCCTCGGCCACTACGGCGCCGAACGCTGGGACGCGATCACCGGCACCGTCCATGCCTCGGCCGTCCACCCGGGCGTCGCCTCCGTCCGCGCCGAACTCCCCGGCTTCCTCGACAGCGTCGGCGCCTGGCCCGGCACCTGGATCGAGGAGAAGGGCCGCGCGGTCGCTGTCCACACCCGCCGCTCCACCGATCCCCAGGCCGCCTTCGAGGCCCTCAAGGCGCCCCTCGCCGACCTCGCCACCCGGCACGGCCTCGTCCTGGAGCCCGGCCGCATGGTCCTCGAACTGCGCCCGCCGGGCATGGACAAGGGCGTGGCCCTGGCGGAGTACGTACGCGAGGTGGGCGCCGGATCCGTCCTCTACGCGGGCGACGACCTGGGCGACCTGCCGGCCTTCGCCGCGGTGGAGAAGCTCCGCTCCAACGGCACCCCGGGCCTGCTGGTCTGCAGCGGCTCCGCCGAGGTCCCCGAACTCAGCGACCGGGCCGATCTGTCGGTCCCGGGTCCGGGCGCGGTGGTGGGGTTCCTCTCGGCCCTGGCCGAGCGGATCCGGCCGGAATCCGGCGAACGTCCCGGCGACGGCGACGGCGACTGACGGCCGGACCCGGCCGTCAGTTCTCCCGCAGCGCCTCCAGCTGCTTCAGGAACCACTGCTGTGGCGGCAGCGCCGTCGCCGCCACGGCCAGACGCTTGGTCCGGTCGGCGCGTTCGCTCGGGGACATCGTCAGGGCGCGGTGCAGCGCCCGGGCCGTCTCCGAGACGTCGTACGGGCTGACCGTCAGCGCGTCCTCGCGCAGTTCGTCGTACGCCCCGGCGCCCGTCGAGAGGACCAGGACACAGCCCGTCTCCGACACCACCGGGATCTCCTTCGCCACCAGGTTCATCCCGTCCCTGACCGGGTTGATCAGCGCCACGTCCGCCATCCGGTAGGCGGCGAGGGAGCGCGGGAAGTCGTCCTTCACCGACAGCAGCACCGGCTGCCAGGCGTCCGTGCCGAACTCCGCGTTGATCTCCCCCGCCAGGTCCGCCACCGCCGCCGTGTACGCGCGGTAGACCTCCAGGTCCTGGCGGGACGGGTACGCCGAGGCCAGGTGGACGACCCGGTCGTGCCACTCGGGCCGCTCACGCAGCAGCTCCCGGTACGCCAGCAGCCCGCGGACCACGTTCTTCGACAGCTCCGTGCGGTCCACCCGCACGATCGTCCTGCGGTCACCGACCTCGGCCCGCAGCGCGGCGAGCCGGTCCTCGACCTCCGGCCGGTGGGCGAGGGCGCGCAGCTCGTCGCCGTCCACCCCCAGGGGGTAGACGTGGACCCGGGTGCGCCGTGCCGATCCGCCCGCCCTGTGATGGTGCACCCCGCGCCACGGGTCGTCCGCGCGCAGGGCCCCCTCGGCCACCCCGCCCGCGCCGTCGACGCGCGCACCCGTGATGAACGACGACGCCCATTCCCAGGTGTGGAAGCCCAGCTCGTCCGCGCCGAGCATCCCCCAGAGCAGCTCCTCGCGGATGTCCTCCGGGAGCAGCCGCGCGTACTCCGGCGACGCCCACGGGGTGTGGGTGAAGTGACCGATCCGCAGATCCGGCCGCAGCTCCCGCAGCTGCCCCGGAACCAGCGCCAGGTGGTAGTCCTGCACCAGGACCGCCGCGCCCTCGGCCGCCCGCGCCGCCAGCTCCTCGGCGAACGCGCGGTTGTAGGCACGGTACGACTGCCACCGGCGGCGGAACTCCGCGTCGAAGACCGGCTCGCGCGGGATGTCCCACAGGTGGTGGTGCAGGAACCACAGCACCGAGTTCGCGATGCCGTTGTACGCGTCGTGGTGGACCTCAGGCTCGATGGCCAGCATCCGTACGCCCGGCTCGGAGACGCCCCTGCGGACCGCCTCCCGGTCCCCGTCGGACAGCGCCGCGCACACCCACACGCTGTCCTCGGAGGACACGGCGCTCAGCCCGGAGACGAGACCGCCCCCGCCGCGGCGGGCACTGAGGGTGCCGTCCTCGGCGAGGGCGTACGAGACCGGACCCCGATTGGACGCCACAAGCACAGAAGCCATGTGCCGAACCTAGCCCGTCGCGTAAACGCTCAAACGTACGTATACAAGTGTGGCGAATCCACGCCGCGCGGGCGCGTCGGAGCCGTGCCGGCGGGCGTCGTCAGGGCTGGTGCCGGCTGCGCATCGCCGCCTTCGCCACCGCGCCCGTCGCCGCCAGGGCGAGCGCGAGACCGCCGAGCAGCCACAGCCGCTCGCCGTTGCCGCCCGTCTCGGCCATCGAGCCGCCGGGTCCGTGCGCCGGGGGGCGGGCCTGGTGGGTGGTGGGGTCGGGGACCGGCGTGGGCGGGGCCGGCGGCCGCGTCGGGGAGGGGGACCCCGAGGGCGCCACGGAGGCCGCCGCGGGCCGTGCCTGCGCCTCCGTCCGGGCGGGCGTGGGGGTCGGCGTCGGGGTCGGCCGCGTGCCGTCCGGGTCCCGCACGGGTACGGAGAAGGCCAGCGCGGAGGGCACGTAGGCGTCGCCCGCGGTCCTGAAGGTCAGATCGGCCGAGTCCGCGCCGTCCGGGACCGCGCCGTCCGGGAGGTCGAAGGACCTCGCGTCGATGCCCAGACTGTCGGCCGCGTCCGGGGAGACGGCGCCGGAGGTCCCGCCGACGAAGAAGCCGTCGGTGCCGCCGGTGGGCACAGTGACCTTCTCGCCGTTCACCAGGAACATGTCGCCCGGTGTGTTCCGGTCGCCGTCGTACGCCGTCACGGCCGCCCGCGCCCGCCCGGCCGTCCGGTGGAAGCCGTCGACGGTCACGGTCGTCGCCGGAGAGGTGGGGCGCTGGAGCACGTGGCCGCCGTAGACGTACACGCGGCGGCGGTCCGGCGCGTGCGTCGGCTCGGGGCCGGGGTACGCGTAGACGACCGTCAGGGACCAGCCCGCGACGCAGCCCGGGCCGTTCGCCGCCCAGACGTTGCCCACCGCGACCGGCGTGGCGCCGCCGGGCACCTCGGCGAAGGCGGCGGTGACGTCCGACTCGCCCGTGTAGTAGTGCGGGCCGGTGATCTCCTCCGGGTCCGTGACCATGGAGTCGATGGAGACCTCCGTCCCGGCCCCCGATCCGACCCGGAGGCGCGGCGCGGTCGTCGCGGGGTCGCCGGGCGAGGGCGTCGCCTCGCCGCCGGAGACGTCGCAGCGTTCGCGCCGCGTCCCGTCCGGTCCCTGGTACGTGCCGTCGTTGCCGCCCCAGAAGAGCCGGGCGTACGAGACCTCGGCGCCCGCGGGGATCTCGACCCGGCCCGTGCTGGAGCCGTAGCCGGCGGCCATGGAGGCGGTGTCGATCCGCGTCATGGCGAAGGCGTCGTTGTCGTCACCACCCCGGCCGTCGGCGGCGGTGGCGCACCGCGCGGCCTGATCGGCGGGGGTGGTGGGGCAGCCCATGACCGTGTTGCCGACGGTCGTGAAGTCGCCGTACAGGGAGGCGTCGTACCGCTTGCCGAAGGGTTCCACCACGTCCGCCGCGGCCGGACCGGCCGCGGCGAGGGACAGCGAACCGAGCGCGCCGGCGGCGAGCACGAGCGCCACCGACCGTGTGGTCATCCGATTGTTGAACCGCATGAAACGGGAATTTAGTTAAAAAACATCATCATTCGGTGTTACGCCACGCGGCGGCGCGCGTACTCCGCGATGTCGATCATCGGCGGCCGCTCCTCCGTGTCCACGGCGTACGTCCGCGGCGTGAAGCCCTTCCCCCGGCCCGAGTCGTCCCGCTCGAACTGCGTCAGCAGCGGCCGCACCAGATGTCCGCGGGACAGCCGCAGCTGCGCGGTCCGGTAGATCGCCGCCGCCATCCGGCCGAGCGCCCGCTCGTCCTGGTGGCGGTGCTTGCGGACCCCGACGTCGACCTGGGCGAGCGCGTCGAGACCGACGGTGTGCAGCGCGTCGACGAGCAGCCCCAACTCCACTCCGTAGCCGACGGGGAAGGGGAGTCGTTCGAGCAGCGAGCGGCGCACCGCGTACTCGCCGCCCAGCGGCTGGACGAAGCCGGCCAGTTGGGGCCAGTGCAGATTGAGCAGCGGCCGTGCCACCAGCTCCGTCACCCGACCCCCCTGACCAGGCGTCTTGCCGGATTCGGCGGCCTCGGTTCCGAGCGGGCGGTCGTACATCGCCTTCACGAAGTCGACGTCGGGCTCGGTGAGGAGCGGACCCACGATGCCGGTGACGAAGTCCGCGGAGAAGTCCCGCAGATCCGCGTCGACGAAGCAGACGATGTCACCGCTGGTCACCATCAGTGACCGCCACAGCACCTCGCCCTTGCCCGGGAGGGCCGGAATCCGCGGCAGGATCTCGTCACGCGCCACCACCCGGGCCCCCGCCGCCGCCGCGACCTCGGCCGTACGGTCCGTGGAGCCGGAGTCGATCACCACGAGCTCGTCGACCAACGGCACCGCCTCGGTCATCAGCTCCCGGCGGATCACGGAGACGATGTCCCCGACCGTAGCCTCCTCGTCGAGGGCCGGCAGCACCACGCTGACCGTCGTCCCCCGCTTGGCGGCCACCAGCCGCTCCCTCGGACGGTCTGCCACGGACCAGGACCGCCGGGCCAGCCAGCGCTCCACTTCATCCAGCAACGTGATCTCCATCTCGCGGTTCGGACGACCATCTCACCCGTCCATGCCTTCGGTTACAGTCTTGAACAACGCGGAAGCCCGATGCATGTCGGGGTGCCACCTGCGTTCTACAACCGAATACCGCTCATCCAGAGGGGCAGAGGGAAACGGCCCGTTGAAGCCCCGGCAACCCTCCAGTCGGTCTCGTCCGCAGTCTTCGTGACAGCGCCCGCGAGGCTCCCGGCTAGGGAAGGTGCCAAATCCGTCTCATGGCGACGTTCGCCATGGGAAAGATGAGGAGAAAGGGCCTCGCCTCCATGGCTGTACAGACTGTTTCCACCACCACTTCGACGGTCGACCTCGGTCCGGCTTCCGGACTCTCCTGTCGTGAATGCGGTGAGAAGTTCCCCCTCGGTCCCATCTTCGCCTGCGAGCTCTGTTTCGGCCCGCTCGAAGTCGCCTACGACCTGCCCCTCGGCGACCCCGAGGCACTGCGCAAGCAGATCGAGGCCGGACCCGCCAACATCTGGCGCTACGCCCCGCTGCTGCCCGTCCCCGCCGACGTCGCCGAGAAGCCGAACCTGAACCCGGGCTGGACCAAGCTCGTCCAGGCCGACAACCTCGCCCGCGAGCTGGGCGTCGAGCCGGGCAAGCTCTACGTCAAGGACGACTCCGGCAACCCGACGCACTCCTTCAAGGACCGCGTCGTCGCCCAGGCCCTCGAAGCCGCCCGCGCCTTCGGCTTCACCACCCTGTCCTGCTCCTCCACCGGCAACCTGGCCGGCGCCGTCGGCGCCGCCGCCGCCCGCGCCGGCTTCCGCTCCTGCGTGTTCATCCCGCACGACCTGGAGCAGGGCAAGGTCGTCATGGCCGCCGTCTACGGCGGTGAACTCGTCGGCATCGAGGGCAACTACGACGACGTCAACCGCTTCTGCTCCGAGCTCATCGGCGACCCGCTGGGCGAGGGCTGGGGCTTCGTCAACGTCAACCTGCGCCCCTACTACGGCGAGGGCTCCAAGACGCTCGCGTACGAGATCTGCGAGCAGCTCGGCTGGCAGCTGCCCGACCAGCTCGTCATCCCGATCGCCTCCGGCTCCCAGCTCACCAAGATCGACAAGGGTCTGCAGGAGCTCATCAAGCTCGGTCTCGTCGAGGACAAGCCGTACAAGATCTTCGGCGCGCAGGCCGAGGGCTGCTCCCCGGTGTCCACGGCGTTCAAGGCCGGCCACGACGTCGTGCGCCCCCAGAAGCCGGACACCATCGCCAAGTCCCTGGCGATCGGCAACCCGGCCGACGGTCCGTACGTCCTCGACATCGCCCGCCGCACCGGTGGCGCGGTGGAAGACGTGAACGACGAGCAGGTCGTCGAGGCGATCAAGATCCTCGCCCGTACGGAGGGCATCTTCGCCGAGACGGCGGGCGGCGTGACGGTCGGCGTGACGAAGAAGCTGATCGAGGCCGGTCTCATCGACCCCAGCCTGACCACGGTCGTGCTCAACACCGGTGACGGCCTCAAGACCCTGGACGCGGTGGCCGATACCTCGCAGGCGACCGCCACGATCCGCCCGAGCCTGGACGCGTTCCGCGAAGCCGGCCTGGCGGGCTGACGTCCGCGACCGACGGGGTGCCCGGGAGACCCGGCGCCCCGGCGGCCCCCCGAACCCCCGGACTCCGTCCGGGGGGCTCCAGCCCCGCACCGAAGCCCCGAAGGTGAACCACTCATGAGCGTCAAGGTCCGCATCCCCACCATCCTCCGCACCTACACCGGCGGCCAGGCCGAGGTCGCAGCCGAGGGCGCGACGCTCTCGGAGGTCATCGCCGACCTCGAGAAGAACCACACGGGCATCGCCGCCCGCGTCCTGGACGACCAGGGCAAGCTGCGCCGCTTCGTCAACGTGTACGTCAACGACGACGACGTCCGTTTCGAGCAGGGCCTGGAGACGGCGACCCCGGACGGCGCCGGCGTCTCGATCATCCCCGCCGTCGCCGGCGGCTGCTGAGTCGGAACGGCCTCGCGCGGGGAACTCCTGAATCACCCACGGTCACCTGAGTTACCCACGGTCACCTGAATTGCCCCTTCCGCCGGAGAAGCGGAGGGGGCAATTCTGCATGGTTGAGGGGGGTAGAGTTGGGGAAGCCCCCCTGACTTCCCTTCGCTGCTTGTGCCAGACGCATATGAGAATGCGTCCGCACCCGACAAGAAGCAGCCAAAGTGTTCGACTGTTGTGTACCTTCTGCGCACTTTGACGGGCCCGACTTGCCCCGGAATTCAGTGAATTCTCCTTAATTCTCCTTTCTGGCGTGCCCAGATTTCTCGTCCGATTGACCTGTTGCAGAGGGCAGTTGGACAGATACATTCAGCCGCGGTCGACGCGTTCCGGCGCAGGGTCTGACCCGGGTCCGCGAAGTGCGGTCCCGCGCAAGGGCCAGTAATAGGGGAGTTAGGCATGGCTCAGGGCACCGTCAAGTGGTTCAACGCGGAGAAGGGCTACGGCTTCATCGCGGTCGACGGTGGTGCGGATGTATTCGTCCACTACAGCGCGATCCAGATGGACGGATACCGCACCCTTGAAGAGGGTCAGCGGGTCGAGTTCGAGATCTCGCAGGGCCAGAAGGGTCCGCAGGCGGACATGGTCAAGCTCGCCGTCTGAGCACGGCGCGATCGGCCACCACGTACGCACTCACGCGTTCTCTACGTCGAGGGGTCCGCATCCTGACCAGGATGCGGACCCCTCGCGCGTGTGCGGGAGGGGCGGGGTGCGCCCCTCGCGCGTGTGCGGGAAGGGCGGGGTGCGCGCGCCCGGACCTCTCCCGATCTGTGGGAGTCGCTTGCACTCGCATGGGCCGAGTGCTAATCATTGGCGTTAGCACTCTGAAGGTGAGAGTGCTTACGAGGATCGGGCAGACGAGGTCCGCGGCCAGGTGGGGCAAGGAACCACAGGGCTCGCAGGCCGTCCGTCGCGGGCGTCGGCGCGGTCCTGGAGCGTTATCCACCCCATGTCCGGGAGGACCACTTCACATGGCCAAGATCATCGCGTTCGACGAGGAGGCACGGCGCGGTCTCGAGCGCGGGATGAACCAGCTCGCCGACGCCGTCAAGGTCACCCTTGGCCCCAAGGGCCGGAACGTCGTCCTCGAGAAGAAGTGGGGCGCCCCCACGATCACCAACGATGGTGTGTCCATCGCCAAGGAGATCGAGCTCGAGGACCCGTACGAGAAGATCGGCGCCGAGCTGGTCAAGGAAGTCGCCAAGAAGACGGACGACGTCGCCGGTGACGGTACGACCACCGCGACCGTCCTCGCCCAGGCGCTCGTCCGCGAGGGCCTGCGCAACGTGGCGGCCGGCGCCAACCCGATGGCCCTCAAGCGCGGCATCGAGAAGGCCGTCGAGGCCGTCTCCGGCGCCCTGCTCGAGCAGGCGAAGGATGTCGAGACCAAGGAGCAGATCGCTTCCACGGCCTCCATCTCCGCCGCCGACACCCAGATCGGCGAGCTCATCGCCGAGGCGATGGACAAGGTCGGCAAGGAAGGCGTCATCACCGTCGAGGAGTCCCAGACCTTCGGTCTGGAGCTGGAGCTCACCGAGGGTATGCGCTTCGACAAGGGCTACATCTCGGCGTACTTCGCCACCGACATGGAGCGTATGGAGGCGTCCCTGGACGACCCGTACATCCTGATCGTCAACTCCAAGATCTCCTCCGTGAAGGACCTGCTCCCGCTGCTGGAGAAGGTCATGCAGTCGGGCAAGCCCCTGCTGATCATCGCCGAGGACGTCGAGGGCGAGGCCCTGTCGACCCTGGTCGTCAACAAGATCCGCGGCACCTTCAAGTCCGTCGCGGTCAAGGCCCCGGGCTTCGGCGACCGCCGCAAGGCCATGCTGAACGACATCGCCATCCTCACGGGCGGCACGGTCATCTCCGAGGAGGTCGGTCTCAAGCTCGAGAACGCCGGCCTGGACCTGCTGGGCCGCGCCCGCAAGGTCGTCATCACCAAGGACGAGACCACGATCGTCGACGGCTCCGGCGAGAGCGACCAGGTTGCCGGTCGCGTCAACCAGATCCGTGCCGAGATCGAGAACTCGGACAGCGACTACGACCGCGAGAAGCTGCAGGAGCGCCTGGCGAAGCTCGCCGGCGGTGTTGCGGTCATCAAGGCCGGTGCCGCGACCGAGGTCGAGCTCAAGGAGCGCAAGCACCGCATCGAGGACGCCGTTCGCAACGCGAAGGCGGCCGTCGAGGAGGGCATCGTCGCCGGTGGTGGCGTGGCCCTGCTCCAGGCGTCCAACGTCTTCGAGAAGCTCGAGGCCGACCTCTCGGGCGACGAGGGCACCGGTGCCGCGATCGTGAAGCTGGCCCTGGAGGCCCCGCTGAAGCAGATCGCCGTCAACGCCGGCCTCGAGGGTGGCGTCGTGGCGGAGAAGGTCCGCAACCTGCCCGTCGGCCACGGCCTGAACGCCGCGACCAACGAGTACGTGGACCTCATCGCCGAGGGCATCATCGACCCGGCGAAGGTGACGCGCTCCGCGCTGCAGAACGCGGCCTCCATCGCCGCGCTGTTCCTCACCACCGAGGCTGTCATCGCCGACAAGCCGGAGAAGGCCGGCGCGGCCGCTCCGGGCGGCATGCCGGGCGGTGACATGGACTTCTGATCCTTCCGGATCGGCGGTTCCTCGCGGACCGCGCATCGCCGAGGCGACGCGCGGACCGCGACTCGCTTCGAGCGACCGAGGGCGGCACTCCCTGCCGGGGGTGCCGCCCTCGGGCTGTCCGGGCCCGTGCCGCCTGCGGGTGCCGCGCCCGGGGCTTCGGGGTGATGCTGGGGAGAGGACCCCCGACGGTCCCCACGGCCGGATCCCCCACGGCGGGAGCGTTCCATGATCACGCTGCTGACGACACCCACCGACCGCGAGCTGGTCATCACCCGAACCTTCGACGCCCCGCCCGCCCGCGTCTGGGAGGCGTGGACGAGGCCCGAGCACGTCCGCCGGTGGTACGGGATCGCCGCGCTGACCACGACGGTCGCCGACATCGACCTCAAGGTCGGCGGAGCCTGGCGCTGGGGCCAGCAGGCCCCCGACGGGCAGGAGATCGTCTTCTCGGGAACGTACGAGGAGATCGTCCCGAACGAGCGTCTCGTCTACACCGAGAACTTCGAGCTGATGCCCGGCCCGCCCGTGCACGTGACCCTCACCTTCGACGACACGCCGGACGGCGGCACGGCCCTCACCAGCACCTCGCTCTGGCCGTCCACCGAGGTCCGGGACCAGGCGCTGGCCACCGGGATGGAGGGCGGGGTGAAAGAGGAGTACGACCGTCTGGCGGCGTACCTTCGGACGATGTGAGCCTCATCGTCCCCCGGCTGGCGGCCGGGGCCTTCGCACTGCGCCGCTGGGAGCGGGCCGACCTGCCCCTCCTGGAGGAGGCGTCGACGGACCCGTACATCCCCCTGATCACCACCGTCCCGCCGGTGTACTCGGAGACGGAGGGCGAGGCGTACGTCCGCCGCCAATGGGCCCGCGCGGAGCACGCCACCGGCTACCCCTTCGTCATCGTCCGCCGCAGGGACGAGCGGGCCGTGGGCATGATCGGCCTCTGGCTCCGCGAACTCCCCGAGGGCCGCGCGACCCTCGGCTACTGGATCGCCCCGTCCTGCCGCGGCGAGGGCGCGGCCGGGGCGGCGCTGTCGGCGGTGACCGAGTGGGCCTTCGGCGAACTGGGCATCCCACGGCTCCAGTTGCTCGTGGAGCCCTGGAACGAAGCCTCGATCCGGACGGCGGAACGGGCGGGCTTCGTACGGGAGGGGGTGCTGCGGTCCTGGCAGGAAGTGGGCGGGGAACGACGGGACATGGTGATGTACGGACGAGTCAGACGACCCGACCGGGAGGACGGGCCCGGATGAGGGGCGGCCGTCCTGCCCCGGTCGAACGCTTCGGGGGTCGTCGGTGGGGGAATCCTTGAGGCAACGGGACCGCGGGGGGTGGGTCGATGGGTCGGTTGCAGCCGCTGCACCTCACTCATCACGGGAAGCTGCTCCCGAGACAGACGCGTCGCGATCGCGTCGCCCCGCTGCGGGGGAGGGTCCGGGTCTACGAGCACTCCTTCCACCGGCTGCTCGACGGGCGGCGGGCGCCTTCCCTCTTTCTCGTGTGGACACCGAGGCTCCACGACGGAGCGGGGGTCCTCGTCCCGTGCACGGCGGAGGCATGCGACCGGTGGGTGAAGGCCGCCGTCGCGTACGCCACCGCCGTGGACGATGCCAGCGCCCGGCTGGAGGCCGCCTATCGTCGGGCCGTCGCCGTTCCCGGGTGGAAGTACCTCGCCGTGCGCCGCGCCGTGGAGGCGTGGGAGGAGACGCGGCAGCGCTACGAGCGGGAGATGCGGGAAGCCGGTGAGGCGTACGCGCCCGTCGGCCGGGAGATCGGGCAGGCGATCGAGGCCGAGAAGCGGAAGGTCGTCGAGCGGGCGCGCGAGGCGGCCCGCCGGGAGGAAGAGGCCCGGCGCCGGAGGAAGCGGCTCGCCGAACGGCCCCTCTGGGGCTGGGCGGTCGTCACCGAGGAGGGCTGGCGGGCCGCGTACGCCTTCCGCCATGACGTCGCCCGTGACGAGGCGCCCCTGACGACTCCCCTCCACGCCAGCCCCCGCGTGGACCTGGCGGGGCTTCGGCAGGCGCTCATGGACCTGGATCTCCCGACCGTCGTCTGGGACGGCGCCGCTCTCGCCGAGGCGGAGCGGGAGCTGGACGGTGTCGGCTTCGGGGCCTGGTGGCGGGAGCTGTTCCACGAGAACTACCGGACGATCACCTCACCCCCTTCCCGCCCGGCCCCCGCCCCCCGGGGCAACCCGTCCGGCGGCTCCGCCACCGGGGGCTCGGGAGGCTTCGGCGGCGGGCACAGCGGCGGCTTCGGCGACGGCGGCCACAGCGGTGGCGGCTTCAGCTGCGCCGGAGGGGGCTACTGACGCCGCCTCGCCGCGCCGACGGCCGCCGCCTCGGCCGCGGGCCGCTCAGGAGCTGTCCGCCCGCCGGAAGGTGAGGCAGACGACGACGGTGCGGTCGTCGACCGGCGTGCCGGACGCGGACCAGAAGCGGCGGTGGACCTCGCGCCAGGCGTCGAGGGACGCGTCGCCCTCACCCTCGGCCCGCGCGTGCTCCCAGGTGACCTCGCCGAAGGGCCTCACGTCCACGCCGGTGACGACCAGGGTGGCGACGCACCGCCCTTCGTTGTCCAGGAGAGCCTGCCGCTCGCCGACGTACTCCAGGCCCTCCGTCTCCTCGGCGTACTCGTCGAGCAGGCAGGTCGTGGCGGTCTTGGCACCTGCCAGGACCAGGGCGTTGAGTTCGTCCCGCATGGCCCCGGGGGATCCCAGCTCCAGCGCGCGCATTCCGTCGACCCGCGGCCACATCGTCCCGTCCGCCCTCTCGTCACGGCCCGTCGGTCGGGGCCGGCATCCGCGTGATCATAGGCCGAACGCGGCCCGACCGGCCCGACCGGCGGGACCTGGACCGCCGAGGAGGAGCGGGGGTTCGCTCAGCCCGACTCGATCGTGCGCAGCGGCCGGCCCGTCTCGGGGACGAGGTCGATGAAGTGGGTCCGTGGCGCGTCTACGCCGTCCTCCGCCCCGGATTCGGGGTCGCCGGTGACGAGGCGGATGCGGTCGGGGCCCGCCCAGGACGCCTCGGCCAGAGCGTTGGCGGGGTCGTCGCCGTTGAAGTGGCCCACGCGCCAGCGGCGCTTGGTCAGGCCGCTGCCCTCGTCGACGTACACCCACCACAGGGGGTCGATCAGCGCCGCGCCCTCCTCGATGACGAGGTGCCGGTCGGTGCGGCCGGGGGCCGGCGTGTCCATCGTCTCCTCGGCCGCCCCGAAGAGGGCGAACAGGGCGAAGGGCAGGCCCGCGAGGGCCAGGAGGGCGGACAGCGCCCCGACGAGGACGCGGACGATCAGGCCGCGGAAGGCCAGGAACGCCGCCGTCGTCAGCGCCGCCCCCGTCAACAGGGCGAACAGCAGCGGGTGGTGGAAGAGTTCCGCCACCACGAGCAGTCCGCCGTCCCTCGCGGCGTACCGGCCGGCCGTCCCGGCGAGGACCAGGAGCACCGACGCCAGGACGAGTCCCAGCGCGCGTTGTCTTCGGGTGAGCCGGCGCAGGCGGTTCCGTACGGTCGCTTCCATCGTTCTCCTGCCTCGGGGGCGTGCGGGGGGCGACGCGTCGCTCCCGGGGATCTTCCGGCCCGGAGTATGGCGCACGGTGCCCCGCGGGAGGTGCGGCCACCCCCGTGAGACTCGGGGGCTACCCCCACCCCGTGCCGTCCCGGCTGCCGGATGTGATCGTGATGGCCCGTCAACAAAGCTTGCGGCATGACGACTTACGGACGCACCAGCATCGCTCTCGCCCTCTCCGCCGCCACCGTGGCCGCCACCCTCTCCGCGGTCTCCCTGCCCACCGTCGCCCGCGCGGCCACCGGCTCCGCCGCTTCCCCGGGCCTCACGTGGACGCCCTGCGCCAAGAAGGACGGGCCCGCCACGCAGGAGTGCGCCACGCTCACCGTGCCCGTGGACTACGGCGACCCCGGCGGGCCCCAGATCGGCCTCGCCGTGTCGCGGGTCCGCAGCGACCGGCCCGAGGAGCGGCGGGGCACGCTGGCCGTGATCCCCGGCGGGCCGGGGAGTTCCGGTGTGCAGCGGCTGACGACGAAGGGCAACGCCCTGCGCGCGGAGCTGGGCGGGACCTACGACCTGGTGGCGCTCGATCCGCGCGGGGTCGGCGGAAGCGCGAAGGCGCGCTGCGGGCTGGACGAGGGCGACCGGTGGATGGTGACGCTGCGCTCCTGGCCGGCGGCGGACGGCTCGATCGACGAGAACGTCGAGCGGTCCCGGCGGACCGCCGAGGCGTGCGCGCGCAACGGGGGCGACGTGCTGCGGAGCATGACCTCGGCGAACCAGGCGCGGGACCTGGACCGCTTCCGGCAGGCGCTCGGGGAGGAGAAGCTGTCGGCGTGGGGTGTCTCGTACGGGACGTATGTCGGGGCCGTGTACGCGCAGAAGTTCCCGCACCGGACGGATCGTTGGGTGCTGGACAGCAGCAACGACCCGGACCCGGGGCGGGTGGCGAGGGGATGGCTCGCGTTCATGGGGCAGGGCGCGGAGGACCGGTTCCCGGACTTCGCGGCTTGGGCGGCCCACCCCGACCGGGCGCACGAGGGGCTGCGGCTGGCGGAGCGCCCTGAGGACGTGCGTCCGCTGGTGATCGCGCTGGCCGAGCGGCTGGACCGGGAACCGAAGGAGTCGACGAAGGCGGGCGTGCCGCTGACGGGGAACGTGCTGCGGCAGGCGCTCCAGAACGCGCTCTACAGCGACGGCGCCTTCGCGGGGTTCGCCCGTCTGGTGGTGGACGCCCAGGCTCCGGGACGCACGCCCACGCTTCCGCCGATGCTCGCCGACGCGCTGTCCGACGAGGACGCCGCGATCACGGTCGGCGTCATCTGCAACGACGTGACGTGGCCGCGTTCCGTCCCGGCGCACCGGCGGGCCGTCGCGGCCGACCGGGCCCGGTACCCGCTCACGGCCGGTCTCCCGGCGAACATCACGCCCTGCTCGTTCTGGAAGGCTCCGGCCGAGAAGCCGACCCGTATCACCGACCGGGGGCCGTCCAACGTCCTGATGATCCAGAGCCTGCGCGACCCGTCCACGCCGTACGCCGCCGGTCTGCGGATGCGGCGCGCCCTCGGCGACCGGGCCCGCCTCGTCACCGTCGACCAGGGCGGCCACGGGATGTACCTGGGGAACGGGAACGCGTGCGGGGACCGGGCCGTCACCACGTTTCTGCGGACCGGCGAGCGGCCGGCCTCCGACACGTACTGCGCGAACTGACCGGGGCCGGCGGAGGCGCCGGCCCGCTTCCCGCGCGGTCCTGCGCGGGGGAGCGGGGCGGCGGCTCACCCGAATGCGATCACCGGTCGCCGGGCGACACGCGGTGTCATACGTTCCGTGACATATCGCCCCGTATGTGATCGCTCTGGGTGACACATGTGGCTCGTGGGGCGCTCTCGCCCTGGAGGTTTCGTATGTCATCGCTCCGACCACCCCGCCGCCTCGGCCCGACCGTGCTGACCGTGGCCGCGCTCCTCGCGCTCGGCCTCCCGACGGGCGTCGCGTCCGCCGCCCCGCCGACCTGTTTCGGTGTCCCGGCGACCATCACCGGTTCGGGCACCGTCCTGGGCACGGCCGGCAGCGATGTGATCGTCGGGTCCGAGGACGTCGACGCCATCGACGGCCTGGGCGGCAACGACCTGATCTGCGCGCTCGGCGGGAACGACTCGGTCGCCGGAGGGCTGGGCGACGACCAGGTCGACGGCGGGGCGGGCAACGACATCGTGCGCGGCGATGTGATCGCCCTGGCCGGCGACGCCACGGGCGGGGGAGACGACCGGGTCTTCGGCGGCCCGGGCGACGACCGGCTCGGCGGGGACAGCTTCGCCCCCGCGGGCGTGGCCACCGGCGGCGGGAACGACCAGATCTTCGGTGGTCCCGGGAACGACGTCGCGGCCGGGGACAGCCGCGGTACCAGCGCCTCCGGTGGGGGCAACGACCTGATGGACGGTGGGGCGGGCGACGACGACATGAACGGGGACTCCGCCGCCACCGTCACGGACGCCTCCGGCGCCGGGGACGACGTGATGCGGGGCGGCCCCGGCGTCGACATCCTCATCGGCGACGGCAACGCGCAGGGCAGCACCTCGGGGAGCGGCGGCGACGACGTCCTGGACCTGGGCGCCGACGGCGGCTTCTTCGCCATCGGCGACCACAACGCGGCGACGGGCACGTCCACCGGCTCCGGGGACGACCGGATCGTCGGCGGCAGCGCGAACGAGATCCTGCTCGGGGACAGCTCGGTCGACACCACCGCGCCCGCGAGCGCCGGTGACGACGTCCTGGAGGGCAGGGGCGGAGAGGACCGGATCCTCGGCGACAACGCCGACTTCTTCATCGAGTCCACGGTCGGCACCGTGGGCGGGCGGGACGTGCTCAGAGGCGGCGCCGGCGCCGACCGGCTGCTCGCCGGCCCGAGCAGAGACGTCCTCGACGGGGGCGCGGGGACCCCGGACACCTGCGACGGCGAGGCGGGGACGGACGTCGCGACGCCGTCCTGCGAGACGACGGCGAACGTGCCCTGAACGCCTGAACGCCTGAACGGCTGAACGCCTGAACGCCTGACCCTTGGCGCCGGTCCCACGAACGACGAGGGCGCCCCCCCGGCACGGGGAGCCGCCCTCGTCGTCGTGGAGCCGCGGCCGGTCAGACCTTCACCGGCTCCGGCGCCTGGGGTGCGGCGGGACCACCGGAGGCCACCGGGACCTCCACCGGCTCCGTCTCCACGTCGAACTCCTCCAGGAGTTCGCGGCTGAAGCCCCAGAAGTACGTCGCGACGAAGCCGACCAGGTAACCGGCCAGCAGGCCGCCCGCGTAGATCGCGATCGTCTCGCCGAGGCCCTTGTTGCCGTCGAGCAGCGGGAACAGGGCCCAGCCCGAGGGGCCGATGGCCGTCGAGCCGACCTTGTCGCCGAGCATGTTGAACAGGCCGATGAAACCGCCGCCGAACGCGCCGCCCACGCAGGCCGTGACGAACGGGCGGCCCAGCGGGAGCGAGACGCCGTAGATCAGGGGCTCGCCGACACCCAGGAAACCGGCCGGGAGGGCGGACTTGATGGTGCGGCGGATCGAGCCGTTGCGGGGGAGCTTGAGGTAGACGGCGACCGCCGCGCCGACCTGGCCCGCGCCCGCCATCGCCAGGATCGGGAGGAGGACGGTGAAGCCCTGCTGCTCGATCAGGGTGGTGTGGATCGGGATCAGGGCCTGGTGCAGGCCCAGCATCACCAGCGGGAGGAACAGACCGCCCAGGACGAAGCCCGCGCCCGCGCCGGCGTTGGCGAGGAGCCAGTTGGCGAAGTCGCCGATCGCGGTCGAGACCTCACCGGCCACGAACATCAGGCCGAAGATCGTGACCAGGCCGGAGACGAGGACCGTGAGGGTCGGGGTGACCAGGACGTCGAGCGCCTCCGGCACCCAGCGCCGGCACCACTTCTCCACGTACACCGCGAGCACGGCGGCGCCGAGCGCGCCGAGGACACCGCCCTGCCCGGGCGACAGGGTCTGGCCGAAGGCGTCGATCTTCGCGACGCCGGGGAAGACGATGATCGCCGCGACGGCCCCGCCCAGGATCGGCGTACCGCCGAACTCCTTCGCGGTGTTGAAGCCGACGAAGACGGCGATCAGCGCCATGAAGCCGCTCGCCATCGCCGCCAGGGCGGGGGTGACGGACGGCAGCCAGCCGAGGTTGACGAGCAGGCCGTTGAGACCGGCGATGATGCCGCAGCCGATGAGGGCGGGGATCAGCGGGACGAAGATGTTCGCGATCCGGCGGAGGAACAGCTTGAACGGGGTCTGGTTCTTCGCCTTCCGCGCCGCCTTGATCGCCGCGCCCTGTGCCGCCAGTTCGTCGGCGCTGTGGGCCGGTGCCGCGGCGGCGACGAGCGCCTCGAACTCCGGCGTCACGCGGGCGACGGTGCCGGGGCCGAGCACGATCTGGTACGTGTCGTCCTCGACGACGCCCATCACGGACGGCAGTGCCTTCAGGGCCTCGTCCTGGACGAGCGAGCGGTCCCGCAGACCGAGCCGGAGCCGGGTCATGCAGTGGGCCACGGAGCCGATGTTCGCTGCGCCGCCGACGAGCGGGAGGATCGCGGCGGCGATGGCGCGGTTCTTGTCGTCTGTGCTCATGGTGCGGTGGTGCCTTGCTGTGCGGGGGTGGGGAGGGTTCAGGGCTGCGCGTGCAGGGCGGCGCGCAGATGGCCGTGTGAGTCGGTGAGGCGCTGGTCGGCGCTCTTGGCGTCGATGCCGGCGAGGATCATCAGGATCGCGGTCTTCACCTCGCCGTCGGCGGCGGCGAGGGAGGTCTCGATCTGCTCGTCGGGTGCTCCGGTGGCGAGTGCGACGATCCGGCGCGACCTGGCCTGGAGCTTCTCGTTGGAGGCGCGGACGTCGACCATCAGGTTTCCGTAGGTCTTGCCGAGCCGGATCATCGTGATCGTCGAGATCATGTTGAGGACGAGCTTCTGGGCCGTGCCCGCCTTCAGCCGGGTCGATCCGGTGAGGAGCTCGGGGCCGGTGACGACCTCGATGCCGTGTTCCGCGGCGGCGGCCAGTCCGCTGTCGGCGTTGCAGGACAGGCCGATCGTCAACGCGCCCGCCGCGCGGGCGTGTTCGACGGCGCCGATGGCGTACGGGGTGCGGCCGGAGGCGGAGATGCCGACCACGGTGTCGTTCGCGGCGAGGTTCAGCGCGTCGAGGTCGGCGGCGGCGAGTTCCGGTGAGTCCTCCGCGCCCTCCACGGCCTTGACCATGGCCGAGGGGCCGCCCGCGATGAGGCCGACGACCTCGCCGGCGTCGGTGTTGAAGGTGGGCGGGCACTCGCTGGCGTCGAGGACGCCGAGCCGGCCGGCCGTGCCGGCGCCGGCGTAGATCAGCCGGCCTCCGCGCGCCATGCGGGCGGCGGTGGCGTCGATGGCGGCGGAGATCTCCGGCAGCACCGCGGCGACGGCCGCGGGGACGGTCTGGTCCTCGGTGTTCATGGTGCGGGCGATGTCGAGGGTCGGGAGCTGGTCGATCTCCGCGAGCTCGGGCCGGAACGCCTCGGTGCTGAGGGTGGCCAGTTGCGCCTGAAGCTCGGAGTACGTAGAGGACACGTGCGGCTCTTTCGGTGCGTCGTCGTTGACGTTCAGCGGGTGCGGGGGGAGTGGCGGTGGGCGAGGGCTTCGTACGAGGCCGCGAGGGCAGGGGCCGCCGTCTCGTACGTACGTTGGGTGACACAGGTGAACAGGCAGTCCACGACCAGGAGTTGACTGGTGCGGGACGACATCGCCGCGGGGCGCAGTTCGCTCTCCCGGGCGGTGGAGGTGGTGAGGACGTGGTCGGCGTACTGCGACACGGGACCGTCCGGGCGGCCGGTGATCGCGACCGTGGTGGCGCCGTGGTCGAAGGCGACGCGGAGGGGTTCTATGACGTCGCCGGTCGATCCGGAGTGGGTGATGGCGATGGCGACGTCGCCCGACCGGAGCTGTACGGCGTTGGTGACGGCGAGGTGCGGGTCGCTGTGGGCATGGGCGATGAGGCCGATGCGGAGCAGCTTCTGGCCGAGGTCCTGGGCGACGAGGCCGGAGGCTCCGACGCCGTAGATGTCGATGCGGCGGGCGGTGGCGAGGGCGGCGACGGCGGCGCCCAGCTGGACGGTGTCGAGTCCCGCGGCGGTGTCGGCGAGGGTCTGCTGCTCGTCGTAGGCCAGCTTGGCGACCACGTCGGCCACGGGGTCGTCGACGGCGATGTCGGCCGTGACGGAGGGCGCGCGGCCGGACTGCTGCTGGGCGGCGAGGCCGGCGAGGGCGAGGCGGAGGTCGCGGTAGCCGGGGTAGCCGAGGAGGCGGGCGGTCCGGACGACGGTCGCCTCGCTGGTGCCGGTGAGCTCGGCGAGGCCGGTGACCGTGAGGGCGGCGCAGCCGGCCGGGTCCCCGGCGACGGCTTCGGCGACCCGCTGCATGGAGCGGGTCATGGACGGCGCGAGGGTGCGCACCTTGGCCGCGAGGGCGGCGGGCGCCGGCGGGGCGTCCTGGGCGGGTCCGGGGGTGGGCCCGCCGGGCCGGCCGATCACCCGGCCACCGCTGAAACTTTCCTTCACGTCATTGGTCACACCTGAAAGATATTTTCGGGTCCTTGACGCGTCAAGACCCCTTCGGTCCCGGAAGGTCCCGGATGCGGGAGGGACCTTCGTCCTGGAGGCTTGCCGGGTGACAATGTGTGCATGGACGACATCGACCCACTGGAGCAGGCACTGCACGCCGCCCGCGCCCTGGTCCTCGCCGATCTGGCGGCCCGCGACGTGGCCGCGGCCGAGGTCGTGTCGATGGTCGAGGACGCCGTCACCCATCGCCGGTGGTGGGTGGAGCAGTGGCCCGAGGGCATCACGTTCGTCGCCGGGCTCGTCGCCCAGGACGTGCAGGACGCGCTCCTGGAGCGCTACGGCCGGTGGCCCATCTGCCCCGTCTGCTCGTCCGGCGATCCGCACGCCCTGGACGTCGAACCCGAGCTCGGCCCCGACCCGCACTGGGTCTGCGGCCAGGCGGGTGTGGTCGTCGCCCCGGTCGGCGGCCTGACGTGACGGCGGCCCTCAGGTGACCCTCTTCATCGATCCGCCGACCTGGCCGGGCCACGGCCGGATGTGGTCGCACCTGGTCAGCGACGTCTCGCACGAGGAGCTGCACGACTTCGCCGCGCGGATCGGCGCGCCGCCGCGCGCCTTCGAGCGCGACCACTACGACATCCCGTCGGAGCGCTACGCGGACGCGGTGGCGGCCGGCGCGGTCGAGGTCGGCTCCAAGGAGCTCGTGCGGCGGATCACCGAGGCGGGGCTGCGGCGTCCGAAGCACCCGCGACGCCAGACGGAGTCCGACCCGCTGTAGCGGCTCGGGTCGCGCCGCCTCCCCCGGGGACGCGCCCAAGGGGCTCCCGGCCGTCCGCCGGCGCGAGGCGAGCGCCCGTCCGGCGAGGTCGAGCGCCCCGTCCGTCAGCGTGAAGTCGAGCGCCCCGTCCGTCAGTGTGAGGTCGAGCGCCCGTACGTCACCGTGGCGTCGTGCGCTTCTCCCGTCTCCGGTGTGGAGGAGGCCACCACGCGCGAGTGGGAGTTGTGGAGCCGGAGCGAGAGCGCGACCGTCGCCAGTGCCAGCACGGTCATCGCCGCACCGGCCCACGCGGTCGCCGCGAAACCGAAGTCCGCGTCGATGACCGTGCCGCCGAACCACGGTCCCGCGGTGTTGCCGAGGTTGAAGGCGGCGGTGGTCGTGGCGCCCGCGAGGGTCGGGGCGGCGCCGGCCACGTTGAACATGCGGGCGTTGAGGGCGGGCGCGGTGTAGAAGGCCGAGACGCCCAGGAGGAAGGAGAGGGCGATCACCGCGACCGGGCTGGAGGCGAAGAGCGCCAGCGCGACCAGGAAGACCGTGGAGGCCGTGATCCCGCTGAGCAGCACCCCGAAGAGGTGGGCGTCGGCGACCCGGCCGCCGATCGTCGTACCGATCAGCGCGCCGATGCCGAAGAGGCCGAGGATCGCGGAGACCCAGCGGGCGTCGATGCCGGCGACGCCGGTGATGACCGGGGAGAGGTACGAGAACGCGCAGAAGACGCCGCCGGCGGCGAGCGCGGTGATGACGATCGACAGCAGCACCTGGCGGTCGCGGTAGATCACCACCTCGCGCTTGAGGCGGGGCTTGGTCTCGGGGAGCGGGATGTGCGGGATCCGGGTCACCACGCCGACGAGCGCGATGGCGGATGCCACGCCGACGGCCCAGAACGCGGAGCGCCAGCCGAGGTGCTCGCCGAGGAAGGCCCCGGCGGGGACGCCGAGGACGTTGGCTATCGACAGGCCGCCGATCATGACCGCCATGGCGCGGGCGCGGGAGCCGACGGGGACCATGGCGATCGCGACGGCGGCGCCGACCGCCCAGAAGCCGGCGCAGGCGAGCGCGCTGACGACCCGGGAGGCGAAGAGGATCGCGTAGTTGGGCGCGAGGGCGCCGGCGACCTGGCCGAGTCCGAAGACGGTGATCAGCGTCACCAGGGTCGTCTTGCGGGGGAGCCGGAGGGTCGCGACCGCGAGGAGCGGGGCGCCGACGACCATGCCGATGGCGAAGGCGGAGATGAGGAGGCCGGCCCGGGGGATGGAGACGCTCATGTCGGCGGCGATCGCCTCGAGGAGGCCGGACAGCATGAACTCGCTCGTGCCGAGCGCGAAGACGGAGAGGCCGAGGATGTAGACGGCCAGCGGCATGCGGGTGCGGGCGGGGGCGGTCGGGGGTGCGGAGCGCTCGGCGGAGGTTGACGGCATGACATGCGTCAACCTGCGGTTTGTCCCTGACATTCCCGCGGGACGAGGTGTCTCGGGATACGGACAGCCGGTCCCGCCGCGGGGCGGGACCGGCCTCGGGTGCCGTCAGACGACGTGGTTGCCCGCGTCGCCGACGTGCGGCAGGGAAGCGAGCTGCCGGCCGCCCAGCGGGGCGCGCCAGTTGCCCGTGCCCTGGTAGAAGTACTGGCCCTTCGGGCCGACGGCGACCAGATCGGCGCGGCCGTCCCGGTTGCCGTCGCCGATGCCGACGAGGTGCGTGTACTCGCCCCAGCCGGAGCCGATCTGCACCCGGCCGGCGAAGGTGCCGTCGCCGTTGCCGAGGTAGAGCCAGAGGACGCCCGAGGGGTCGCGGGCGACGAGGTCTCCGGCGGTGCCTCCGGCGATGTCGCCGGTGGCGGTGATCTGGTTGTAGCCGTTCCAGCCGGTGCTGATCTTGACGCGGCTCTCGAACGGGGCGCGCCAGTCGCCGGTGCCCTTGTGGAGCCACATGGCGCCGGTGGAGTCGGTGGCGACGAGGTCGGCCTTGCCGTCGCCGTTCAGGTCGCTTCCGGCGGCGATCTTGTTGTAGTTCCAGGCCGAGCCGACCTTGTACCGGGTGGCGAAGGTGCCGTCGCCGTTGCCGAGGTAGAGCCACAGGACGCCGGCCGTGTCACGGCCGACGATGTCCGCGTGGGCGGCTCCGCCGAGGTTGCCGGCGGCCTCGATCAGGGTGTGGCCGTTCCAGCCGGTGCTGACCGACGTGCGCGACCGGGTGTCCAGCTGGCCGATGTCCTCGTGGAAGTAGGTGTCGCTCCGCCACAGCGTGCCGGAGGCGTCCCGGGAGAGCATGTCCGGGGAGCCGTTGTCGTCGTAGTCGTGCGGCGCGGCCTTGCGGACGACCTTGAACGTGCCGGAGGCGCTGGTGGCCGGGCCGATCCCGTTGAGCGGCCGCGCGGTCATCTGCCAGGTGTAGTCGCCGTTGTAGGCGCTGGTGAAGTCGGGCCCGATCTGGCCGTTCCAGTCGACCGTCACGCTCGGGGTGTACGGGTGGCTCCGGACGAACTCGCGGGTCAGCCCGGTGCGGACGTGGCGCAGGGTGATGTCCACCTCGACGCTGGTCCGGGAGACCGCCCAGGTGAAGCTCGCCTTTCCGCCGTTCTGGTCGAGGTCGACGGTGGCGGGGATGTCGTTGGCGCCGATGACGACGTGCGTGGGCTCGCCCGTGGTCGCCACCAGGCTGACGGTCGGAGCCCCGTCCGCACCGGCCGTGATCTTGTAGAGGCCCTCGCCCTGGGCGACGCTGCCGCCGCGCACGTACAGGCCGTCGGGGGCGGCGGCGGACGAGGTCAGGTGGTCGAGGAGCTTGACCTTCGCGCCGGTCGCCGGGTCGTACGCGGTGAGGGCGTACAGCGGGCTGACGTCGCCGTGGGAGATTCCGCCCGCCTCGCCGTACACGACCCAGCCGCCGACCAGGCCGATCTGGAGGTCACTCGTCCAGGCCGTGTCGATCGGGATCACCTGGACCTTGTCCGTGGCGCGGTCCAGGAGGAACACCATCGGGAGTCCGGTGTCATCGCCCTCGGTCCAGGCGACGTGCTTCTCGGAGACGGCGATGTCGCCACCCGCCGAGCCCGCGGTCCGGTCGTGGATCTCGTCGACGGTTCCGGTGGCGAGGTCGAGCAGGCCCCACTTCTTCGCCGTGCCGTCGGTGAAGGTGACGAGCGCGTCCTCGGGTGTGCCGGGGGTGACGTAGATGCTGGTCGCGTCGGCCGGGAGGCCGGTCACGTTCACCGTGCCGCCCTCCGTGTCGAGCCGGTGCATCCGGAGGTCCGTGCCCTTCGCGGACCTGGTGAAGGCCGCGTGCCCGGCCGAGCCGGCGTACATGATGCCGTCGGCTTCGAGCCCCACGCGGATCTTGAGCGTGGCGTCGGTGCTCAGGTTCTTGAGCGTGACCAGCCTCTGCTCGTCGGAGACCAGGTAGTCCGTGGTCCGCGAGGAGCGCAGGTGGTTCCACCATCCGAGGCCCTGCGAGGAACCGTCCGCGAAGTGCGTCCAGCGCTGGTCGGACGTCCCCTGGGTGCGCGAGAGGAAGCCGGTCAGCCCGGCCTCCGTCAGCCTGGCGTCCTTCGGGAACGGGATCGGCGCGGCGGCGTTCGTGGCGTCCGTCCGTGAAGCCGTCCCGCCGGTCGCCGTGTCGGCGGCGCTCGCGGGGAGGCTGGTCAGTGTGCCCGCCCCGAGCGTGACGGCCAGGACGGTGGTGGCGGCGGCCAGGAGCCGACGCCGGGTCGAGCGTGCGTGAGGCACGTGAGGTTCCCCCTCAGATGAAACAGAAGTATGCGGGCGCACCAGGCGCCACCCGAGGAGACTCACGAAACGGCGAATAGTTGTACGAAGATCGAAGAGCTCTTCCTCAGGGCTCCAGGCCCGCCAGCTCCCGTTCCAGGTTCCGGCGGGCCCGCGACTCCCAGGCCGCGGCGCCGTAGGGGGTGCGGAACAGGCGCGGCAGGGCGAGGAGTTGGCGCAGGACGGCCGCGCGGCCCTGGCGGAAGGCGTCCTCCGGGACGAAGCCGTACTCCTCGCGGACCGCTCGCACATACCCCCCGTACGTATCCTCGTCCGTCGCCAGGATGGCCAGGTCCGCGTCGCAGAGGAGCTCGCCGTTGGCGTCGCCCTCCGCAGGGTCGTGAGTGACCGTCAGGCGGACCAGGCGGGCCACCTCCGCCACCTCGTGGGGGGTGAGGCCGGCTTCCGCGAGGGCCTTCTCGGCGAGCGTCGCCGAGCGCTCCTCGTTCTCCGAGCGCTCCGGGCGGTAGACCGCGTCGTGGAACCAGGCCGCCAGCCTGATCAGCTCCAACTCCCCTCCCGTGCCGCCCTGATCGGCGAGTTCGTCGATGCGGTCGAGGACCGCCCGCAGGTGGTCCACGGTGTGGTACCTGCGCTGCGGCTCGGCCCAACGGGCCAGCAGGTTCCGGCCGTACGGGGCGGGGTCGGGGCCCTCGTGGCCGGTGCGGGCGGCGCGCAGGGTGGCGTTCCAGCGCTGGAGCAGGGCGGGGTCCTGGGCTTCGGTCATGGCTGCATTCTGCCGCCCGGACGTCCTGGAGGCTCACGTTCCGGCTCCCTTCGCCGCGCGCTCTTACATACCCCCCATGGGTATGCTACGGTGCTCCGCGAAGGTACCCCCTAGGGGTATGTGCGAGAGAAGGAGCAGGGCAATGTCAACCGTCAATCCCCGGCGCTGGTGGGCACTTGCCGTGCTCGCCGCCGCCCAGTTCATGGTGATCATGGACACCTCGATCATCGGCGTCGCGCTCCCCGAGATGCAGAAGGACCTGGGCTTCTCGCAGAGCGAGCTCCAGTGGATCTTCAACGCCTACGTCATCGTCTTCGGCGGGCTCCTGCTGCTCGGCGGCCGCCTCTCCGATCTCCTCGGCGCCCGCAAGATCTTCGTCTCCGGCTGGGCGGTCATGATCGCCGGCTCGGTCGTCGCCGCCGCCGCGCAGACCGCCTGGGTCGAGATCGTCGGCCGCGCCGTCCAGGGTGTCGGCGGTGCGCTCATCGCGCCCTCCGCGATGACCCTGCTGATGATGCTCTTCATGCACGACCCGAAGGAGCTCGGCAAGGCGATGGCGCTCTACGGCGCCGCGGCCCCCGCGGGCGGCACCGCGGGCGTCTTCCTCGGCGGTGTCTTCACCGAGTGGATGAGCTGGCAGTGGGTCTTCATCATCTACATCCCGATCGGCCTGGCCACCCTCGCCGCCACCAAGCTGCTCCCGGCCGTCGAGCCCCGCCGGGGCGCCGTCGACGTCCTCGGCGCCGTCGCCGTCACCGCCGGTCTCGCACTCGCCGTCTTCGCCGTCGTCCGCGCCCCCGAGGTCGGCTGGGGCGCCACCGCCACCATCCTGGAACTGGCCGGTGCCGCCGCCCTGCTCGTCCTCTTCTTCGTGATCCAGAAGTCGGTCCGCGAACCGCTCATGCCGCTCAGCGTGTGGCGCGTCCCGCGCCTCGGCTCGGCCAACCTGGCGATGACGCTGCTCGGAGCCGCGTGGATCCCGATGTGGTACTTCCTCAACCTCTACCTCCAGCAGGTCCTCGGCTACGGCGCCTTCGCCTCCGGTGCCGCCCTGCTCCCGATGACCGTCCTGTTGATGATCTTCATGACGGCCATCACCGCCCGGCTGATGGGCAGGTTCGGTGCCAAGCCGCTGATCGCCGGCGGTCTGCTCGTCCTCGCGGCCGGACTCGTCTGGCTGGCGGCCGTCCCGCCGACCGGCAGCTTCCTCGTCGACGTCCTGCCCGCCTCGCTGGTCGCCGCGCTCGGCATGTCCCTCGCCTACATCCCCGCGATGATCGCCGCGATGGCCGGTGCCCCGCAGGAGCAGGCCGGTCTCGCCTCCGGCATCGTCAACACCACGTACAACGTGGGCTCCGCCCTCGGTCTGGCCGCGCTGACCGCCGTCGCCATGTCCCAGGGGGCCGACAGGATCGGCGACCTGCCCGCCCTCACCGACGGCTTCTCGGCCGCCTTCGTCGGCGCGGCGGTCATCGCCGCCGTCGGCGGTGTGATCACGCTCCTCGTCATGAAGAGCGACAAGGCCCTCGCCGCCGAGCCCGCCCCCGCCCCGCAGGGGGAAAAGGTCTCCGCGTGAGGCGCGACCGCGCCGACCGAGGGGCCGCCCGGTGTCCGTTCCCCAGGACATCGGGCGGCCCCTTTCCCGTATCCGAGTCAGGAGAGAGCCATGGACATCCGTACCCTCGCCGTGCACGTCGTCGACGAGCCGCCGGAGGAGGGCGGAAGGCCGCTCTCCGTGCCGCTCGTGCAGTCCTCCGCCTTCGCCTTCGCCTCGGCCGACGCGCTCGCCGATGCCATGGCGGGCCCCGACGGCCCGTACGTCTACAGCAGGCGCGGCAATCCCACCGTGCACGCCCTGGAGCGGACCCTGGCCGGGCTCGAAGGGGGTGAGTCCGCGCTCGCCTTCGCCTCCGGCATGGGCGCCGTGAGCGGAGTCCTGCTCGCCCTGCTGCGGCCCGGCGACCGTGTGGTGGCGCAGCGGTGCCTGTACGGGGGCACGTACGCGGTCCTGTCGGATCTCGCCGGGCGGTACGGGATCGAGGTCGCCTACGTCTCCGGTGACGACGTCGCCGAGTTCGAGGAGGCGGCCGTGCCCGGGACCCGGCTGCTCGTCCTGGAGACCATCGCCAACCCGACCGCGCATGTCCCGGAGCTTCCGGGCCTGTTGGCGGCCGCCCGGCGGCTCGGGGTGACCTCCCTCGTCGACAACTCGCTCGCCTCGCCGGTGCTCTGCCGCCCGCTGGAGCTCGGCGCGGACATCGTCGTGCACTCCACCACCAAGTACCTCTCCGGCCACTCCGACGCGCTCGGCGGCGCCGCGGTCTTCGCCGACGACGGGCTGCGGCGTGCCGTGTGGCCGCGGACGGTCGAACTGGGCGCCTGCGCCGACCCGTTCGCCGCCTGGCTGACGCTGCGCGGGCTGCAGACGCTGCCGCTGCGGATGCGGGAGCACTGCGCCAACGCCGCCGTTCTCGCCGAGCGGCTCGCGGCCCGCCCGGACGTCACCGCCGTCCACCATCCGTGGCTCGCGGGCCATCCCTCGTACGACATCGCCCGCACGGTGCTCTCCGGAGGCGGCGGGCTGCTCTCCTTCGAGCCGGCGGGGGGCCGGGAGGCGGGCCGGGCCTTCATCGAGCGGGTGCGGCTCGCCCGGCTCGCGCTCTCCCTGGGCGGGGTCGAGACGCTCGTGACCCATCCGGCGTCCACCTCCCACCGGGAATTCGACGCGGAGGGGCTGGAGCGGGCGGGCATCGCCGCCGGCCTGGTGCGGGTGTCCGTCGGCATCGAGGACGTCGAGGACCTGTGGGCCGACATCGAGCAGGCGCTGGGCGGGCGGTGAAGGGCCGGGCGGCCGGGCGCACTTGAGTCTTCTTTTGGGTTGACAAAATAAATGAGCCATTCGTAGATTGGGTGATGCCAGAGAACGTCAGGGAACGACCTTCAGGTCAAGGGGGGCGCGGGATGCGCTACTTCGAGGACTTCCGGCCGGGCGACGTCCATGAACTGGGCACCGTCACCGTCACGACGGAGGAGGTGCAGGAGTTCGGCAGGCGCTTCGATCCGCAGCCCTTCCACACGGATCCCCGACTCGCCGCGCGCTCGCAGTTCGGCGGGCTGATCGCGAGCGGCTTCCACACCCAGGCGATGTTCATGCGGCGCTATGTGGACGGACTGCTCGCCTACAGCGCCTGTATGGGCTCGCCCGGAATCGACGAGGTCCGCTACCTCCGTCCCGTACGACCCGGGGACGTCCTCACCGCCCGCGTGGAGATCCTGGGCTCCACCCCGTCGCCGTTCAACCCCGCCACCGGCACCGTCACACCGCGGTGCACGCTCGTGGCCGCCGACGGGACGGCCGTGTTCAGCATGATCCTGCACAGCATCTTCCGGCGCCGTCCCGCCGGTACCGAGGCCGCCCGTCCGTCGTCGATGCCCGCGGCCGAGGACCCCGTCGCCTGTGCGCGCGTCAGCGCCTGAACACGGCCGTCCGCATCTCTCCATCACATGAAGGGGGACCTCCTGTGGAGGCCGTATCCCGCACCGCCCAGTGGACCGCCGCAGCGCGCGCCCTGGAGACCGAGCGCGAGGACCGGCTGTTCGCCGATCCCTACGCGCGCATCGTCGCCGACGAGATCGGCTTCGAACTGCTCGAGCGCTACGCGGGGGCCGGCACCGTGCCGTTCCTCGCCATCCGCACCACCTACCTGGACCGGGCCATCGTGCGCGCGGTCGAGGAGCGGGGCATCCGCCAGATCGTGTTCCTCGCCGCCGGCATGGACACCCGATTCTTCCGCCTGCCCTGGCCCGACGGCGTGACCGTCTACGAGCTCGACCGCCCCGCCCTCCTGGAGGCCAAGGCGACGATGCTCGCGGACGAGCCCCTGCCGGCCGGCCGTGACCGGATCACCGTCCCGGTCGACCTCACCCAGGACTGGACCGGCCCTCTGAAGGAGGCCGGCTGGAAGAGCGACGAGCCCGTCCTGTGGGTGGTCGAGGGTCTGCTGTTCTTCCTGCCCGAGGAGGCCGTGAGGACCCTCATCTCGACCCTCTCCGCCCACGCGGCGCCCGGCTCCGTGCTCCTCGGCGACGTCATCTCCCGGGCCGCCCTGGAGAACCCGCTGTCGCGCCCGTTCCTCAGCGCGCTGCGGGAGGACGACAACCCGTGGCTCTTCGGCACCGAGGACCCGGAGGCGCTGCTCGCCGCCTGCGGCTGGGAGGTGCGCGAGGTCAAGCAGCCCGGTGAGGAAGGCGCCGACTTCGACCGCTGGCCCTACCCCGTCCCGTCGCGCAACGTCCCGGGCGTCCCGCGGTCCTTCCTGTTCACCTGCGACCTGCCGGGAGCCTCCGGCACCGGCTCGGAGCCGGCCCGAGAGGAGACTCCCGCATGAGCGCCCACGCGTTCCACCAGAAGGTCATCACCGACGCCGGCGCCGCCGTCCGCGGTCTGACCGTCGCCCTCGGCGAGCGGCTCGGCCTCTACAAGGCCCTCGCCGAGTCCGGCCCGCTCACCTCCGGGCAGCTCGCCGAGAAGACCGGCACCGACCCCCGCTACATCGAGGAGTGGCTGCACGCCCAGCTCTCCGCCGGATACGTCGAGCGCCACCCGAGCGCCGCCACGTACACGCTCCCCGCCGACCACGTCGAGGTCCTCGCCGACCCGCGGGCCGTCACCTACGCCGCCGGGTTCTTCACCGCCCTCAAGGCGCTGTACGCCACCGAGGACCTGCTCGTCGAGGCGTACCGCACCGGCGACGGCGTCGGCTGGGCCGAGCACGACGCCGCGCTCGACACCGGCATGGGCTCCTTCTTCCAGCCCACGTACGAGCACAGACTCGTCCCGGACTGGCTGCCGGCCCTGCACCAGGTCACGGAGAAGCTCGCCGCCGGCGGCACGGTCGCCGACGTCGGCTGCGGGGTCGGCCACACCACCCTGCTGATCGCCAGGGCGTTCCCCGAGGCCACCGTCCACGGCTTCGACTACTCGGAGGAGGCCGTCTCCCTCGCCCGGCAGCTCGCCGAGGAGGCCGGCCTGTCCGACCGCGTCGTCTTCGAGGTCGCCTCCGCCGACGACTACCCCGGCTCCGGCTACGACCTGGTCTGCTTCTTCAACGCCCTGCACGACATGGGCGACCCGGTCGCCGCCGCCCAGCACGTCCACAAGTCCCTGGACGCGGACGGCACCTGGATGCTCGTCGAGTCGAACGTCTCGCCCGCCGACATCGACACCGACACCCCCGCCGCCCGCATGTTCATGGCCCTGTCCGCCGTGATGTGCCTGCCCGTCGCGGTCGCCCAGCGCGGCCCGCACGCGCTCGGCAACCACTCCGGCGAGAAGGCGTTCCGCGCGATCGCCGAGGAGGCCGGCTTCACCCGCTGGCGCCGTGCCACCGAGACCCCGGTCAACGCGGTCTACGAGGTCCGGCCCTGACCGCCTTCCCCGTCCCTAGGAGCTCTCATGGGCGTCAGTGCCCCCCTGCCCGTCACCGACCGCTTCATGGACGTACTGGAGCGGCTCAGCTCCCGCTCCATCGAGGAGTACTACAACCCCTACCAGCAGTTCGACTGGCCCGACCGGCTGGAGGAGGACCGGCTGTGGATGACGCCGGAGCTGCTCACCGTCCACGGCACCCCGTACTACGACGAGCTCGGTGAGGAGACGATCCGGAAGCTGTCGAAGTGGGAGTCGATCAACTTCTACAGCCTCAACGTGCACGGCATCCGCGAGCTCCTGATCGAGGTCGTCGGCCGCATCCACATGCCGGGCTTCGAGGTCCCCTCGGACTTCTTCCACCACTTCATCGGCGAGGAGAACGAACACATGTGGTTCTTCGCCGAGTTCTGCCGCCGCTACGGCAACAAGATCTACGGCTCCACCGCCATGCGCGCCGACTCCGCCTGGGAGCCGGAGGTGGAGAACTTCCTGGTCTTCGCCCGCATCCTGTTCTTCGAGGAGCTGGTCGACCACTACAACACGCGCATGGCGCGGGACGACTCCCTGTGCCGCACCATCCGCGAGGTCAACCGCATCCACCACCAGGACGAGTCCCGCCACATCGCCTTCGGCCGCGAGCTCGTCTCGCTGCTCTTCAGCCGGATGCGCGAGGCGGTGCCCGCCGAGCGGGTCGCCGAGGTCGAGGCGTATCTGAAGCGGTACGTCGTCTACAGCGTCAACTCCCTCTACAACCCGCACGTCTACCGCGACGCCGGCATCGCCGACCCGCTGGGCCTGCGCAACGCGCTGGTCGCCGACGAGCGCCGCCGCCCGTACGAGCGCAAGGCGATCCGCAAGCCGCTCGCCTTCTTCCTGAAGACCGGGATCTTCTCCGACGACACCCTGCCCGTCGTCTGACGGCCGCCGGACCGTCGCACCCGAGAGGTGAATCCACCATGACCGTGACGACCCCCGCGAGCGTCGGGGCCCCCGGGGAAGCGGGCGGACTGCCGTCCCTCGGCCCCGAGGCGACCGCGCTGCTGCGGCTGCTCGACGACACCTTCGAGAGCTGGGGAGTGACCGCGGGCGCCCGCCCGATGACCATGCCCCCGCTGCTGCCCGCCGCCGACCTGGCCCGGCTCGACTACTACGACAACTTCCCCCACCAGGCCGTCGTCGCCGCCCCGCTCGACCTGGAGCGCCGCGAGACCTCGGCCTTCTGTTCCGACACCGGCTGCTTTCCGTGCGACGCGCTCCAACCCGCCGCGCTCGGACTGCCCTCGGCGTCCTGCTACGCCGTCTACCTCGACCACCAGGGCCGCCGGGTCGCCGACGACACCCTCGTGACCATCTGCTCCTGGTGCTTCCGCAAGGAGACCCACTACGAAGGCATGCGGCGCCAACTCGGTTTCCGGATGCGGGAGATCGTCGCCATCGGCGGGCGCGAGCACGCCGAGACGCATCTCGCCGGCTTCACCGACCGCATCCACGCCTTCGCGGCGGCGCTCGACCTGCCGCTGCGCCGGGAGGCCGCCTGCGACCCGTTCTTCGACAAGGGCGGATCCAAGGCGGTGCTCCAGCGCCTCACCCCGGTGAAGCACGAGTTCCTGTACGAGGACCTGGCGATCGCCTCGGTCAACACCCACCGCAACTTCTTCGGCGAGCGCTGCGCCATCACCCTGGCGTCGACCGGCGGACCCGCGTTCACCAGCTGCGTCGCCTTCGGCCTCGAACGCTGGCTGTCCGCGCTGACCCGGCGCCACGGCGGCTGGGAAGCGGCCACCCGGGCGGTCCTCGACGCGAACGCCCGGATGCGGGCCGACGCGAGTGACGTCAGCGTGGCGGCCGGGCCGGTGATCTGACGTGCCGGCCCGACCTGCCGCCCCGCCGGCGGGCGGCCTGGGCTGGGCGAACCTCGGCATGGACATCGTGTCCGTCAACCGTGTCCGCCGGCTTCTCGCCGCCTACGGCGAGACGTTCTTCGAGCGGATGCTCACCCCCGGCGAACTCGCCGACTGCCGCACCTCCACCGGGCTCGACGTGCTGAGCCTGTGCGGACGGATCGCGGCCAAGGAAGCGGCCTTCAAGACCCTCCGGGTCAGGGGCAGGTTCCTGCCCTGGCCGGACATCGTCGTACGGCGCTCCGAAGGCGGCTGGCCCCTCGTGGAGCTGCACCGGAGCGCGGCCGAGATGGCCGCCGAGACCGGCATCACCGAGATCACGGTGTCCATCAGCCACGACGTGGACTACGCCGTGGCGGTCGCCGCTCCGATCATCGCCGCGCCCCCCACCCCTTCCGTACCCCGCAGTTGACAAGGAGAGCACTCATGGCCGACGGCCTGCAGCAGGTGAAGAACTGGATCCTGGAGCGCCACCCCGAGCGCGAGGACATCGCCCCCGACCTCGACCTGATCGAGAACCGTCTCATCGACTCGCTGTCCTTCGTCGAGTTCGTCTTCCTGCTGGAGCAGGAGAGCGGCCGGTCCATCCAGATGGAGACCCTGGAGGTCGAGGAGATCAGGACCCTCGCCGCGATCGGGACCCACTTCTTCGCCGACACACGCCAGGAGGTGGGCCGGGCATGAGCAGCCGGCGCCTGTTCACCTCGGAATCGGTGACCGAGGGACATCCCGACAAGATCGCCGACCGGATCAGCGACACCATCCTCGACGCGCTGCTCGCCGACGACCCCGGTGCGCGCGTCGCGGTGGAGACGCTGCTGACCACCGGGCTCGTGCACGTCGCGGGCGAGGTGACCACCACCGCGTACGCCCCGATCGCGCAGCTGGTCCGCGAGGCGATCCTCGACATCGGCTACGACTCCTCCCTCAAGGGCTTCGACGGCGCATCCTGCGGCGTGTCGGTGTCGATCGGCGCGCAGTCGCCGGACATCGCCCAGGGCGTGGACACGGCCTACGAGAGCCGGGTCGAGGGCGGCTCGGGCGCACTCGACGCGCAGGGCGCGGGCGACCAGGGCCTGATGTTCGGCTACGCCTGCGACGACACGGCCGAGCTGATGCCGCTGCCGATCGCGCTGGCGCACCGGCTGGCCCGGCGGCTGACGGAGGTCCGCCGGTGCGGGACCGTCCCGTATCTGCGGCCCGACGGCAAGACGCAGGTCACCATCGAGTACGACGGCGACCGGCCCGTGCGGCTCGACACGGTGGTGGTCTCCTCGCAGCACGCGGCCGACATCAGCGTCGAGGGGCTGCTCACCCCGGACATCCGGGAGTTCGTCGTCGAGGCGGAGCTGAAGGCGCTCGCCGAGGAGGGCGTCAACCTGGAGTCGGACGGCTACCGGCTGCTCGTGAATCCGACCGGGCGCTTCGAGGTCGGCGGCCCGATGGGCGACGCCGGTCTGACCGGCCGGAAGATCATCATCGACACGTACGGCGGCATGGCCCGGCACGGCGGGGGCGCGTTCTCCGGCAAGGACCCGTCGAAGGTGGACAGGAGCGCGGCCTACGCGATGCGCTGGGTCGCGAAGAACGTCGTCGCGGCGGGCCTCGCGCGCCGCTGCGAGGTGCAGGTCGCGTACGCGATCGGCAAGGCGGAGCCGGTGGGTCTGTTCGTGGAGACCTTCGGCACGGGCACGCTGCCGGACGAGGAGATCCAGGACGTGGTGGGCGAGGTCTTCGACCTGCGGCCGGCCGCGATCATCCGCGACCTCGACCTGAAGCGCCCCATCTACGCCCAGACCTCGGCGTACGGCCACTTCGGCCGCGAACTCCCGGACTTCACCTGGGAGCGGACCGACCGCGTGGAGGCCCTGAGGAAGGCTGCGGCGAGCCGGGGCAAGGGGGTCTGAGGGCATGCGTGTCGCTGTCACGGGATCCATCGCGACCGACCATCTGATGACCTTCCCCGGCTGGTTCAGCGAGCAGCTGCTCGCCGACCGGCTCGACCGGGTCTCCCTGTCGTTCCTCGCCGACAACCTGGAGGTCAGGCGTGGCGGAGTGGCAGCGAACATCGCCTTCGGGCTCGGCGTCCTCGGACTGCGCCCGGTCCTCGTGGGCGCTGTGGGCGCGGACTTCGAGCCGTACCGGATCTGGCTGAAGGACCACGGTGTGGACACGGACTCGGTGCGCGTCAGCGCGTCGCTCCACACCGCGCGCTTCGTCTGTACCACCGACCGGGCGCAGAACCAGATCGCCACCTTCTACGCCGGAGCGATGGCCGAGGCCCGTGAGATCGATCTGCGGGAGGTCGTCGCCCGGACCGGGCGTCTGGATCTGGTCCTGGTCTCGCCGGACGATCCCGAGGCCATGCTCCGGCACACCCGCACCTGCCGCGAACTCGGGATCCCGTTCGCCGCCGACCCGTCGCAGCAGCTGGCGCGGCTCGGCCGGGCGGAGGTGCGGGAGCTGGTGGACGGCGCGCGGTGGCTGTTCTCCAACGAGTACGAGACGGCTCTCCTCGGCGAGAGGTCGGGCTGGTCGGAGGCGGAGACCCTGCGCCGGGTCGGCGCCTGGGTCACCACGCACGGCGAGGCCGGCGTCCGGATCCGCGGCGCGGGCCGGGACGCCCTGGCCGTGCCCGCGGTGCCGGTGCCCGGGGTCGTCGACCCGACCGGCGTGGGCGACGGCTTCCGCGCCGGGTTCCTCGCCGGCACGGCGTGGGGCGTTCCCGAGCGGTGCGCGGCGCAGCTGGGCTGCGCGGTCGCCGCCACCGTCCTCGACTACGTGGGGACACAGGAGTACCGGCTGCACCGCGAACCTCTCCTGGACCGGATCAGGACGGCGTACGGCATGGGCTGCACGGCCGAACTGCTGGGTCACCTCCGGGGGTTGTCATGAGGTGGTCGCTGCGGGACGAGTTCGCCACCCGGGTCGTCGTCGCCGACGGGGCGATGGGCACCATGCTCCAGGCCGCCGACCCGACGCTGGACGACTTCCAGAACCTGGAGGGCTGCAACGAGATCCTGAACCTGACGCGGCCGGACATCGTCGCCTCCGTCCACGACGCCTACTTCTCCGTCGGTGTGGACTGCGTCGAGACCAACACCTTCGGCGCGAACCTGGCCGCCCTCGCCGAGTACGGCATCGAGAACCGGGTCTACGAGCTGTCCGAGGCCGGTGCCCGGATCGCCCGCGCCGCCGCCGACGCCCACACGGCCCGCGACGGGCGGCCCCGCTGGGTCCTCGGCTCCATGGGCCCCGGCACGAAGCTGCCGACCCTCGGCCACATCACGTACGAGCCGCTGCGCGAGGCGTACCGGCAGAACGCCGAGGGGCTGGTGCGGGGCGGCGCCGACGCCCTGCTGATCGAGACCTCGCAGGACCTGCTCCAGACGAAGGCGGCCGTCGTCGGCGCCCGCCGCGCACTGGAGTGGTGCGGACTCGACCTGCCGCTGATCGTCCAGGTGACGGTGGAGACGACCGGGACGATGCTGCTCGGCTCGGAGATCGGGGCGGCGCTCACCGCCCTGGAGCCGCTCGGCATCGACATGATCGGGCTGAACTGCGCGACCGGACCCGCGGAGATGGCCGAGCACCTGCGGTATCTGGCGCGGCACGCGGGGATCCCGGTGTCGGTGATGCCCAACGCCGGACTGCCGGTGCTGACCTCGGACGGCGCGCACTATCCGCTGTCGCCCGCCGAACTGGCCGACGCCCAGGAGCGCTTCGTACGGGAGTACGGGCCGGCGCTCGTCGGCGGCTGCTGCGGGACCACGCCGGAGCATCTGCGCGAGATCGTGGAGCGGGTCCGGGGCGCGGCCGTGCCGGCCCGGACGCCGGTCGCGGAACCGGGCGCCTCGTCGCTCTACAGCCATGTGCCGTTCCGCCAGGACACCTCCTACCTGGCGATCGGCGAGCGGACGAACGCCAACGGGTCCAAGAAGTTCCGTGAGGCCATGCTGGAGGGCCGCTGGGACGACTGCGTGGAGATGGCGCGCGACCAGATCCGCGAGGGCGCCCACATGCTCGACCTGTGCGTGGACTACGTCGGCCGGGACGGTACGGCGGACATGGCCGAGCTGGCGGGGCGGTTCGCGACCGCCTCGACGCTGCCGATCGTGCTGGACTCGACGGAGATCGGCGTGCTGCGGGCCGGGCTGGAGAAGCTCGGCGGCCGGGCGGTGGTCAACTCGGTCAACTACGAGGACGGAGACGGGCCGGAGTCCCGGTTCGCGCGGGTCACGGCGTTGGCGAAGGAGCACGGGGCCGCCCTGATGGCCCTGACGATCGACGAGGAGGGGCAGGCCCGCACGGTCGAGGCGAAGCTCGCGATCGCGGAGCGGATCATCGCCGATCTGACGGGGAGATGGGGCATCAGGGAGTCGGACATCCTGATCGACTGTCTGACGTTCACGATCTGCACCGGCCAGGAGGAGTCCCGGCGGGACGGAATCCACACCATCGAGGCGATCCGGGAGCTCAAGCGCCGGCACCCGGACGTCCAGACGACGCTGGGCCTGTCCAACATCTCCTTCGGGCTGAACCCGGCCGCGCGGATCGTGCTGAACTCGGTCTTCCTCGACGAGTGCGTGAAGGCCGGGCTCGACTCGGCGATCGTGCACGCCTCGAAGATCCTGCCGATCGCCCGGCTGGAACCGGAGCAGGTCGAGGTCGCGCTCGATCTGATCCACGACCGGCGGCGGGAGGGGTACGACCCGCTGCAGCGTCTCCTCGAACTCTTCGAGGGCGCGACGGCGACGTCACTGAAGGCGGGGAAGGCCGAGGAACTGCTCGGGCTGCCGCTGGAGGAACGGCTGAAGCGCCGCATCGTCGACGGCGAGAGGAACGGTCTGGAGGCCGATCTCGCGGAGGCCCTGGAGGGGCGCCCGGCGCTGGAGATCGTCAACGACATCCTGCTGGACGGGATGAAGACGGTCGGCGAGCTGTTCGGCTCGGGCCGGATGCAGCTGCCGTTCGTGCTCCAGTCGGCCGAGGTCATGAAGACGGCCGTGGCGTATCTGGAACCGCACATGGAGAAGTCGGACGCGGAGGGCAAGGGCACGATCGTGCTCGCGACCGTCCGGGGCGACGTCCACGACATCGGCAAGAACCTCGTCGACATCATTCTGTCCAACAACGGCTACAACGTCGTGAACCTCGGCATCAAGCAGCCGGTCTCCGCCATCCTGGACGCCGCCGAAGAACACCGCGCCGACGTCATCGGCATGTCCGGCCTGCTGGTCAAGTCCACGGTGATCATGAAGGAGAACCTGGAGGAGCTGAACGGCCGCGGGCTCGCTCCGAAGTTCCCCGTGATCCTCGGTGGCGCGGCACTGACCAGGGCGTACGTCGAGCAGGACCTGCACGAGCTGTACGCGGGCGAGGTGCGCTACGCCCGGGACGCCTTCGAGGGCCTGCGGCTGATGGACGCGCTGATGGCGGTCAAGCGGGGCGTCCCGGGAGCCGTGCTCCCGGAGCTGAAGCGGCGCCGGGTGACCCGGCGGGACGCGCCCGCCCCGGAGGTGCGGGAGCCGGAGCCGCCGGGCCGCTCGGACGTGGCCCGCGACCTTCCCGTACCGGAGCCGCCGTTCCTCGGCACGCGGGTCGTCAAGGGCATCCAGCTCGCCGAGTACGCGTCCTGGCTCGACGAGAACGCCCTGTTCAAGGGCCAGTGGGGGCTGAAGGACGCCGGGACCGTCGAGTCGGAGGGCCGGCCGCGGCTGCGCGGCCTGCTGGACCGGCTGCAGACCGACCAGCTCCTCGAAGCGGCCGTGGTGCACGGCTACTTCCCCTGTGTGTCCAAGGGCGACGACCTGATAGTCCTGGACGAGGACGGAGGCGAGCGGACCCGCTTCTCCTTCCCCCGCCAACAGCGGGGCCGCCGCCTCTGCCTGGCCGACTTCTTCCGCGCGGAGGACTCCGGCGAGGTGGACGTCCTCGCGCTCCAGGTCGTCACCGTCGGCTCACGGATCGGCGCCGAGACGGCGCGGCTCTTCGCCGCCGACCGCTACCGCGACTATCTCGAACTCCACGGTCTGTCCGTGCAGTTGGCCGAGGCGCTCGCCGAGTACTGGCATGCCCGGGTGCGCGCGGAGTGGGGCATCGGGGGAGCGGACCCGGCGGGCATCGAGGGGATGCTGCGCACCGAGTACCAGGGCTGCCGCTACTCGCTCGGCTACCCGGCCTGCCCCGACCTGGAGGACCGGGCGAAGATCGCCGGGCTGCTGCGGCCCGAGCGGATCGGGGTCGAGCTGTCGGAGGAGTACCAGCTGCACCCCGAGCAGTCGACGGACGCGATCGTCGTCCACCACCCCGAGGCGAGCTACTTCAACGCGGGGGGCCGGCGGTGACCCGGACGGCGGCGCCGGCCGCGTCGGGCCGGCCCGCCCCGGCCGCCCCGGAAACCCATCGAACGATTCCGCACTCAAGGAGCGTTGCCCATGTCTGACGCGTTCACCGACTACAAGGTCGCCGACATCTCGCTCGCCGGCTTCGGCCGCAAGGAGATCACCCTCGCCGAGCACGAGATGCCGGGGCTGATGGCGATCCGCCGCGAGTACGCCGAGCGGCAGCCCCTCGCCGGCGCCCGGATCACCGGCTCGCTGCACATGACCGTGCAGACCGCCGTCCTGATCGAGACGCTCGTCGCGCTCGGCGCCGAGGTCCGCTGGGTGTCGTGCAACATCTACTCGACCCAGGACCACGCGGCCGCCGCGATCGCCGCGGCCGGGATCCCGGTCTTCGCCTGGAAGGGCGAGACCCCGGAGGAGTACTGGTGGTGCACGGAGCAGGCCCTCACCTGGCCGGACGCCCCGGGCCCCAACATGATCCTGGACGACGGCGGTGACGCCACCCTCCTCGTCCACAAGGGCGTGGAGTACCAGAAGGCCGGCGAGGTCCCGGACCCCTCGACCGCGGACAACGACGAACTGCGCGCCGTCCTCGCGCTCTTGCGGCGCACCTCGATCGACTGGACGGCGCTCGCGTCCGAGATCCGCGGCGTGACCGAGGAGACCACGACCGGTGTCCACCGCCTGTACGAGATGCACCGCGAGGGCGCGCTGCTCTTCCCGGCGATCAACGTGAACGACGCCGTGACGAAGTCGAAGTTCGACAACAAGTACGGCTGCCGCCACTCCCTGATCGACGGCATCAACCG
>NZ_JBEZNW010000048.1:0-46848 GCF_040653355.1 Streptomyces sp. NPDC047971
GGCGGGGGCGGCCGGGCCCGCCCCCCGCGCCGGGCCCCCCCCGACGCGCCGCGCCTGAGCCGCGCGCCCCCCCCGGCCCGCTACGGCCCCGCCGGGCGATGCCGTGCTGCGCCTTCGCGCGTCAGGAGCGACAATCACCGCGTGCACCCGAAGCCGCCGACGCCCGGCGTCACCGAAGAACCCGCCCGGAGCCCCGATGCGGCCGCCGAGGCCGCCCGGCCCGTCGCGGGCACCGTGCCCGGCACGGCGAGCCCGCCCGCGGCACCCGCCCACCCGGAGCGCGCGGGGGCGTCCCCCACGGCGATGTGGCCCCCCGGCCCCGCGGCCCCCTCGCCCCGGCCCCGGTCGCTCGCCCGGCGGCTTCTCGCCCCCCTCGGCACCCTCGTCGGGGTCGGCGCCGCGTTCGCCTACGTCGGCAGCGTCGATCCCAACGAGCCCGGGCACTATCCGGTCTGCCCGATGCTGCGCTTCACCGGGATCTTCTGCCCCGGCTGTGGCGGGCTCCGCAGCGCCCACGCCTTCGTGCACGGCGAACTCGGCACCGCCCTCGGAGCCAACGCGCTCGCCGTCGTCGGCTACGGGATCTTCGCCGTCGTGATGGCCCTCTGGCTGATTCGCGCCGTCCGTGGCGTCCCCATGCGGATCGCTATCGCCCCCGTCTGGTGGTGGGGGATCGGGGCCGTCCTCGCCCTCTTCACGCTGGTGCGGAACCTGCCGTTCGGCTCCGCGCTGGCCCCGTGACGGCTTCCGGGAAGTCCCAGCAGGTGGGACGCATGTCGGGTGGATGCGAGTCCGGCGCCCTCCTGCGGATACCATCGACATGGCTGAACCTGGTTCATCTTCACGAACGTCACCATCACCGTCCCGGAAGGGGGCCTCTCGCGTGAGTGTGCTCGACGAGATCATCGAAGGCGTGCGCGCCGACCTCGCAGAGCGGCAGGCGCGGGTCTCCCTCGACGAGCTCAAGGAGCGCGCCGCCAAGGCGCCGCAGGCCAAGGACGGCGTCGCCGCGCTGCGCGGCGAGGGCGTCACGGTGATCTGCGAGGTCAAGCGCTCCAGCCCGTCCAAGGGCGCGCTCGCCGCCATCGCCGACCCGGCCGGCCTCGCCGCCGACTACGAGGCGGGCGGCGCCGCCGTCATCTCCGTGCTCACCGAGGAGCGCCGCTTCGGCGGCTCCCTCGCCGACCTGGAGGCCGTCCGCGCCCGGGTCGACATCCCCGTCCTGCGCAAGGACTTCATCGTCACGGCCTACCAGCTGTGGGAGGCCCGGGCCTACGGGGCCGACCTCGCCCTCCTGATCGTCGCCGCCCTGGAGCAGGAGGCCCTGGTCTCCCTCATCGAGCGCGCCGAGTCCATCGGCCTGACGCCGCTGGTCGAGGTCCACGACGAAGAGGAGGTCGAGCGCGCCGTCGACGCCGGCGCCCGGATCATCGGCGTGAACGCGCGGAACCTCAAGACCCTCAAGGTCGACCGCTCCACCTTCGAGCGCGTCGCCCCGGAGATCCCGGCCGGCATCGTCAAGGTCGCCGAGTCCGGCGTCCGCGGGCCGCACGACCTCATCGCGTACGCCAACGCCGGCGCCGACGCGGTCCTGGTCGGCGAGTCCCTCGTGACCGGCCGCGACCCGAAGGCCGCCGTCGCCGACCTCGTCGCCGCCGGCGCCCACCCGGCCCTGCGCCACGGGCGGGGCTGACCCCCACCGTGACCTCGTACCGCGTCACCACGCCGATCACCCAGGGCCCCGCGGCCCCGGGTGCCTTCGGCGCGGCCGCGGTGACCCGCGCGATGCGCACCCGGCTCCGTACCGCCGCCGCCCCCGCGCACGCCCCGCTGGCCCGGGGCTGCCGCCCGCGCGGTTGCCGGGCGCCCGCTCGGCGTGTCCACGGGCGTCGGGTCCGGTACGTGATCGGCAGCGAGCCCGGCCAGGTCAACGGGATGCGATGGCGCCCGCGCCCCGCGCGCACCCTCACGACGACCGCCGCCTGACGGCCCGGCCGCCCCGGCCCCGTGCGGGCCATCGTCCCGCTGGGCGGGACGGGACGGCGCCCCTGCGGGCGCGTCCGCTCCCTGTGCCCGGCCACCACGCGTCGCCGCACCCGTGGGCGCCGGAGGGACCGGGAGACCGGCCCGGCAAGGGTGCCGTTCCGTTGTGCCCACCCTCCCCCGGACTCCGTCCGGGGGACGCCGGCCCGGCGGAGCGGGCGGGCACAACGGAGTGAGTTCGTCGCGCGCACAACGTGACCACCAGACCGCATGTCACACGGGGCGTCCGCCCCGCGAGGAGCAGCCGCATGTCCAGCGAGTTCTTCATCCCGGACCCGGAGGGTCAGGTTCCGAACGCCGAGGGTTACTTCGGCGCTTTCGGCGGCAAGTTCATCCCGGAGGCGCTCGTCGCCGCCGTGGACGAGGTCGCCGTCGAGTACGACAAGGCCAAGGCGGACCCCGAGTTCGCCCGTGAGCTCAACGACCTCATGGTCGACTACACCGGCCGCCCGAGCGCCCTCACCGAGGTCCCCCGGTTCGCCGAGCACGCCGGCGGCGCCCGGGTCTTCCTCAAGCGCGAGGACCTCAACCACACCGGCTCGCACAAGATCAACAATGTCCTCGGCCAGGCCCTGCTCACCAAGCGCATGGGCAAGACCCGGGTCATCGCCGAGACCGGTGCCGGTCAGCACGGCGTCGCCACCGCCACCGCCTGCGCCCTCTTCGGGCTCGAATGCACCATCTACATGGGCGAGATCGACACCCAGCGCCAGGCGCTGAACGTCGCCCGGATGCGCATCCTCGGTGCCGAGGTCATCCCGGTGAAGTCCGGCAGCCGCACCCTCAAGGACGCCATCAACGAGGCGTTCCGCGACTGGGTGGCCAACGTCGACCGGACCCACTACCTCTTCGGGACCGTCGCCGGACCGCACCCGTTCCCCGCCATGGTCCGCGACTTCCACCGCGTCATCGGCGTCGAGGCCCGCCGCCAGATCCTGGAGCGCGCCGGCCGCCTCCCCGACGCGGCCATCGCCTGCGTCGGCGGCGGATCCAACGCCATCGGCCTCTTCCACGCCTTCATCCCCGACACCGACGTGCGCCTCATCGGCTGCGAGCCGGCCGGACACGGCGTCGAGACCGGCGAGCACGCCGCCACCCTCACCGCCGGTGAGCCCGGCATCCTGCACGGTTCGCGGTCGTACGTCCTCCAGGACGACGAGGGCCAGATCACCGAGCCGTACTCCATCTCGGCCGGCCTGGACTACCCCGGCATCGGCCCGGAGCACTCGTACCTCAAGGACACCGGCCGCGGCGAGTACCGCGCCGTCACCGACGACGCGGCCATGCAGGCGTTGCGGCTGCTCTCGCGTACCGAGGGCATCATCCCGGCCATCGAGTCGGCACACGCCCTCGCGGGCGCGCTGGAGGTCGGCAAGGAGCTGGGGCCCGAGGGCCTGCTCGTCGTCAACCTCTCCGGCCGCGGCGACAAGGACATGGACACCGCCGCCCGCTACTTCGGGCTCTACGACACCGACGCGGCCCCCGTCGAGGCCGACGCCGCCGCCGAGGACGGCGCGGGCGAGATCCGGAGGGACACCAAGTGAGCGGCAACATCCAGCTCCTCAGCGACACCCTGGCCAAGGCGAAGGCCGAGAACCGCGCGGCCCTCATCGCCTACCTCCCGGCCGGGTTCCCGACCGTGGACGGCGGCATCGAGGCGATCAAGGCCGTCTTCGACGGCGGCGCCGACATCGTCGAGGTCGGGCTCCCGCACAGCGACCCGGTCCTGGACGGCCCCGTCATCCAGACGGCCGACGACATCGCCCTGCGCGGCGGCGTCCGGATCGCCGACGTCATGCGCACGGTCCGCGAGGCGTCCGCCGCCACCGGCAAGCCGGTGCTGGTCATGACCTACTGGAACCCGATCGACCGCTACGGCGTCGAGCGGTTCACCGAGGAGCTGGCCGCGGCCGGCGGCGCGGGCTGCATCCTGCCCGACCTGCCGGTCCAGGAGTCCGCGAGCTGGCGCGAGCACGCCGAGAAGCACGGTCTCGCCACCGTCTTCGTCGTCGCTCCGAGCAGCAAGGACGAGCGGCTCGCCACCATCACGGCCGCCGGCTCCGGCTTCGTCTACGCCGCCTCGCTGATGGGGGTCACCGGCACCCGCGAGTCGGTGGGCGCCGAGGCCGCCGACCTCGTCCGCCGCACCCGCGCCACCTCCGACCTGCCGGTCTGCGTCGGACTCGGCGTCTCCAACGCCGAGCAGGCCAACGAGGTCGCCGCCTTCGCCGACGGCGTCATCGTCGGATCGGCGTTCGTCAAGCGGATGCTCGACGCCGACGACGAGGCCGCGGGACTCGCCGCCGTAAGGGAACTGGCTGGCGAACTCGCCGAGGGCGTGCGCCGCGTTTCGTAACCCGAATGGGTGGATCTGTGACCGGGGAGGCGCGTACGCGCCTCCCCGGTTCGTTGCTGAGGGCGTGAGCCAGAAGAACAGTGACGGAAAAGGGAGCGCGCGGGAGCGCCTCCAGCAGCAGCGCGAGCGAGAGAAGGCCCGGGAGAAGCAGCGGCGCGTCCTGATCGTGTCGGCCGCGGTCGTCGGCGTCCTCGGCCTGGCCGCGGTCGTCGGAGTGATCGCCGCCAACAGCGGGGACAAGGACAGCGGCTCGGACAAGGCGGGACCGGTCGTCGCCCCGACCGGCGCGACCGACGGCGACAAGCCGGCCATCCCGACGGGGAAGACGGACGCCCCCTCGACCCTGGCGATCTGGGAGGACTTCCGCTGCCCGGCCTGCGCGTCCTTCGAGAACGCCTTCCGGGACACCATCCACGAGCTGGAGGCCTCCGGCGCGCTGAAGACGGAGTACCACCTCGCCACCCTCATCGACGGGAACATGGGCGGCAGCGGCTCCCTGCGCGCGGCGAACGCCGCCGCGTGCGCCCAGGACGCGGGAAAGTTCACCCCGTACCACGACGTCCTGTACATCAACCAGCCGCAGGAGACCGACGACGCCTTCGGCTCGAACGACAAGCTGATCGAGCTCGCCGCGAAGGTGCCCGGGCTCGACACGCCGGCCTTCCGCAGCTGTGTCGAGGACGGCACGCACGACAGCTGGGTGGGCAAGTCGAACGACGCCTTCCGCAACAGCGACTTCCGGGGCACGCCGTCCGTCCTGCTCAACGGAGAATCGATCTTCCCGAACAAGGGGGAGGAGCAGATCTCCCCGGAGAACCTGAAGAAGTGGGTCGCCGAGGCGAACGCGGGCAAGAAGCCGGGCACGGCCTCGCCCACCGGCTGACGCCCTCCGGCGTGCCGCCGATCGGAGCCTTAGTTACGCAGACGTTGTCGGGTGGGCTGCCGCGTCACCCGCCCGGCAAGGTAGCGTCGGTTCTGCCATGGACCTTGCCTACATTCCCAGCCCGTCGACCGGAGTCCTGAACCTCGGACCGGTTCCGCTGCGCGGCTATGCCTTCTGCATCATCATCGGTGTCTTCGTCGCCGTCTGGTACGGCAACAAGCGCTGGATCGCCCGGGGCGGCAAAGCCGGCACCGTGGCCGACATCGCCGTCTGGGCGGTGCCCTTCGGCCTCGTCGGCGGCCGGCTCTACCACGTGATCACCGACTACCAGCTGTACTTCAGCGAGGGTGAGAACTGGGTCGACGCCTTCAAGATCTGGGAGGGCGGCCTCGGCATCTGGGGTGCCATCGCGTTCGGCGCGGTGGGTGCCTGGATCGGCTGCCGCAGGCGCGGCATCCCGCTGCCGGCCTACGCGGACGCCATCGCGCCCGGCATCGCCTTCGCCCAGGCCATCGGCCGCTGGGGCAACTGGTTCAACCAGGAGCTGTACGGCAAGCCGACCACCCTGCCCTGGGGCCTGGAGATCTCCGCCGGAGCCAACCGCGAGGAAGGGATCTACCACCCGACCTTCCTGTACGAGTCGCTGTGGTGCGTCGGCGTCGCGTTCCTGGTCATCTGGGCGGACCGCCGCTTCAAGCTGGGCCACGGACGCGCCTTCGCCCTGTACGTCGCCGCGTACTGCACCGGCCGCGCGTGGATCGAGTACATGCGGGTCGACGAGGCGCACCACGTCCTCGGCCTGCGGCTGAACGTCTGGACCGCGATCGTCGTCTTCGTCCTGGCCGTCGCCTACATCGTGATCTCGTCGCGGGTCCGCCCGGGACGGGAGGAGATCGTGGAGCCGGACCGGGACAAGGCCGCCGTCGTGAAGCGCGGGACCGAGGAGGACGGTGACGGCTCCGAGGCCGACGCCGTCTCGGAGGAGCCCGAGGACGCTCCCGGGACCCTCACCGGGGAATCGACCGACGAGCCGGCCGGGAACGGCGCGGGCAAGGGCTGACCGGCCCGCCGGCATCGCACACACCAGGGGGCCGCCCCGGACCGAGTGTCCGGGGCGGCCCCCTGGCGTTGCGCCGCCCCTCAGGCCCTGGCCGCCAGGGTCAGGACGCGGCGGGCGCCCTCCACGACCGCGGCGTCGATGAAGCGGCCGTCCGGGAGGGCGAGGGCGCCCTCCGTCGTCTCCGCGGCCTTGACGACCTCCTCGGCCGCGGCGACCTCGTCGGGGTTCGGCAGGTACGCCTGCTCGATGACCGGGAGCTGGCGGGGGTGGATCGCCGCGCGGCCCATGAACCCCAGGGCACGGCCGCGCGCGCAGCTCGCCGCCAGGCTGTCCAGGTCGCGGATGTCGGGGTGGACCGACTGGGCGGGGGGCGGGAGGGCCGCCGCCCGGGCGGCGACCACCAGACGGCTGCGCGGCCAGTCGAGGCCGCATTCGTCCCGTACCCCCAGATCGGCGCGGAGGTCCGCCTCGCCGAGGGCGATGCCGCGGACGGCGGGGTCGGCCGACGCGATGGCGTAGGCGTGTTCGAGCGCCAGGGCGTTCTCCAGCAGCGGGAAGAGGGGGATGCCGGGGACCGCCTCGGCGATCCGGTGGATGTCGGTGGCGTGTGTCACCTTGGGAACACGGAAGCCGCTGAGCCCGGGAAGGGGCGCCAGAGGGGGGATGTCGTCGTGCGCGTGGATGCGGACATGCACCGGGACGGGGTGCGGGTCCGTCAGCAGGTCGACGGTGGCGTCCAGGGCGTACGCCTTGCGTTCGGGAGCGACCGCGTCCTCCAGATCGACGATCACCACGTCGGCGCCCGAGGCCAGGGCCTTCTGGACGACGGCCGGGCGGTCACCGGGGACGTACAGCCAGGTGAGGGGGAAGGCCGTACCGCTCATACGGCTCCTTCCCTGCGCAGGGCGCCGATCTCGGCCGGGGAGAGACCGAGCTCGGCGAGGACCTCCGCCGTGTCCGCGCCGTGCGGCCGGCCGGCCCAGCGGATCCCCCCGGGAGTCTCGGAGAGCCGGAAGAGGACGTTCTGCATACGGATCGGGCCCAGCTCGGGGTCCGGGACCTCGGTGACGGTGTCCAGGGCGCGGTACTGCGGATCCTCCATCACGTCCCGGATGTCGTAGACGGGCGCGATCGCCGCCTCCGCCTTCTCGAAGGCGGCCATGGCCTCCTCGCGGGTGTGGCGGGCGATCCAGGAGCCGACCGCCTCGTCGAGCACCTCCGCGTGTTCGGCGCGGCTCGCGCCGTCGCCGAACCAGGGCTCGTCGATCAGCTCGGGGCGGCCGACGAGCCGCATCACGCGTTCGGCGATCGACTGGGCGGAGGTGGAGACGGCGACCCAGGAGTCGTCGCGGGTGCGGTAGGTGTTGCGCGGGGCGTTGTTGCGGGAGCGGTTGCCGGTGCGGGGCTGGACGTAGCCGAGCTGGTCGTACCAGAGGGGGTGGGGTCCGATGACGGAGAGCATCGGTTCGATGATCGCCATGTCGACGACCTGGCCGCGGCCGGTCGCGGCCCTGGCGGTGAGCGCGGTCATCACCGCGTACGCCGTGGCCAGGGCGGCGATCGAGTCGGCCAGACCGAAGGGGGGAAGGGTGGGCGGGCCGTCCGGCTCGCCGGTGATCGAGGCGAAGCCGCTCATCGCCTCGGCGAGGGTGCCGAAGCCGGGGCGGTGGGAGTACGGCCCGAACTGGCCGAAGCCGGTGACCCGGGCCAGGATCAACTCCGGTTTGACGGCGGACAGTTCCTCCCAGCCCAGACCCCAGCGCTCCAGGGTGCCGGGGCGGAAGTTCTCGATGATCACGTCGGCGTCGGCGGCGAGTCTGAGGAGGGTGTCACGGCCACCGGGGGAGGAGAGATCGAGGGTGACGGTCCGCTTGTTGCGGCCGAGGACCTTCCACCACAGACCGATGCCGTCCTTGGCCGGGCCGTGACCACGGGAGGGATCGGGCTTGCGGGGGTGCTCGATCTTGATGACGTCCGCGCCGAAGTCGCCGAGCATCATCGCCGCGAGAGGCCCGGCGAAGAGGGTGGCGAGGTCGAGGACCCGCAGGCCCTGCAGCGGGGGAGGGGTGGCGGAGCCGGTCATACGGCGTCGACCTCCTGGCCGGTGAGAGTGCCGTGCGCCGCGTCGATCTCGGAGCGGTACGGCATCGAGGACGAGGCGCCTTCGTGCTGGACCGAGAGCGCGGCGGCGCTCGACGCCCAGGCCAGCGCCTCGCGCACCGCGCGTCCCTCGCCGAGGGCGACGGCGAGCGCGCCGACGAAGGTGTCCCCGGCGGCGGTCGTGTCCACGGCTCGGACCCGGGGGGCGGGCACGGTGAAGGGCTTGCTGTCACGAGCGGCATGCAGGCTGCCGGCCGCGCCCAGGGTGATGACCACCTCGGGGACGAGGGTGAGCAGCGCCGCGGCGGCCGCATGCGGGTCCGCGACCCCGGTGAGAGCGGCGGCCTCGTGCTCGTTGGGGACCAAAAGGTCGGTGACGGCGAGGAGTTCGGGGGGCAGAGGCTGGGCGGGAGCGGGGGTGAGGACGGTGCGCACGCCGAGCCGGCGGGCGGTGGTGGCGCCCTCCGTCACGACGGAGAGGGGGAGTTCGAGCTGGAGGAGCAGGGCGTCGGCGGTGGCGATGAGCGCCTCGTCGCCGTGGTCGAGGGAGGTGACCGTGCCGTTGGCGCCGGGGACGACGACGATCGCGTTGCCGCCCTCGTCGTCGACGACGATGTGGGCCGTGCCGGAGGCGCCCTCGACGGTCCTGAGCAGGTCGGTGTCGACCCCGGACGCTTCCAGCGCGGCCCGGAGCCGTGGACCGAAGTCGTCGGCGCCGACCGCGCCGATCATCGACACGTCGGCGCCGGCCCGGGCGGCGGCGACGGCCTGGTTGGCGCCCTTGCCGCCGGGGATCGTCCGGAACTCCCGGCCGGTGACGGTCTCTCCGCGGGCGGGGGCCTTCGGGACGAAGGCGACGAGGTCCATGTTGGTGCTGCCGAGCACCACGATGCTGGTCATGGGCGTACTGCCTCCAGACAGGTCAGTTCGGCCAGGGCGTCGAAACCGATGCCGTCGAAGGACGGGACCGAGGTCGAGAGCCGGTTCTTGAGGGGGGAGGTCCAGCGCTCGGGCAGCCGGTCGGGGTGGCCGGCGAGCAGACCGGCGACGGAACCGGCGGTGGCGCCGTTCGAGTCGGTGTCCCAGCCGCCGGAGACCGCCGCGCAGATGGAGCGCGAGAAGTCGCCGTCGGCGTGGGTGAGCGCGGCGGCGAGCAGGGCGGCGTTGGGCACGGCATGGACCCAGTGATACCCGCCGAGGGTGGTGTGGAGTCGGTCCACCACGGCGTCGAAGTCAGGTGTGTCGCGGGCGGATTCGATGCCGAGGCGGACGGCCGCGGCGAGCCGGGAGCGGGGCGGGACGACGGACAGACCGTCGGCGAGTGCCCGGTGGACGTCGGCCGTGCCGGTGGCGGCGGTGGCCATCGTCGCGGCGACGAACATCGCGCCGTAGATCCCGTTGCCGGTGTGGGTGAGCGCCGCGTCCCGGTACGCCTGGGCGGCGGCGCCGACCGGGTCGCCGGGGTGTGTCCAGCCGTGCACGTCGGCCCGGATCTGGGCGCCGATCCACTCGCGGAAGGGGTTGCGGTGGACGGCGGTCAGCGGGGGTTCGACGCCGTCGAGGAGGTTGCGGTAGGCGACGCGCTCGGCCGTGAAGGTGCGGCCGGCGGGGAGTTCGTCGAGCCAGAGGCGGGCGACGTCGGCGGTGGTGAAGTCGCGGCCGTACCGCTGGAGGAGGAGCAGGTCGAGCAGGGGGTAGTTGAGGTCGTCGTCCTCGGGCATTCCGTCGATGTTCTCGGCGAGGGAGGTCGCGGCGGAACGACGGTTCCAGGGGTGGGCGGCGAGGAGGTCGCGGGGGACGCCGACTTCGGTGAACCAGGTGGTGAGGGGCCAGTTGCCGGCGGCGCGGGCGAGGGCGCGGACGGCGTGGAGCGGGAGCTTCTCCACGGGCTTGCCGAGCAGGCATCCGGCGGCCCGGCCGAGCCAGGAGGCGTGGAGCCGGTCGCGCAGCGGGTCGTCCTCCCCCGGGGCCGCCGGCGCCGCGCACCGGGGAGGCGTGTGCGGGGTCAGTGCCCGGATGGCCGTCAGGGGGGTCGGTTCGGTCGTGGAGAGCGGGCTCGGGAGCCTGGACAGTTCGTCCAGGAGCCGCTCCGCGAGCGGGCGGAGGTCCGGGCGGGGAGTGGGGGAGGCGCCCGCCGCGGGCGGGGCGGGCGGGCCGCCGGCCGCGTACCAGCGGGAGGCGATCGCGGAGGCGTCCCGGCCGTCCTCCGCGGCCTGCCGGAGTTCATGGCCGACGAGGTCCTCCGGCTGCACCCAGGTGACGCGCAGGTTCATCGGGCCGTGCTCGTCAGCGCCGCGTACGCCGACTCGTGAGCCCGGCGGCGTGCCGTGTCGCGGGCGAAGACCTCGCGCGCGACCGCCGCCAGCGCCTGCGCCGGAGCGTGCAGATCCAGCCGGCTCGCCTCCGCCACCTGCTTGGACCAGTCGGACGGCACGGCCGACTCTCCCCGCAGGGCGCCGACGACCGCACCCGCCATCGTGGCGATCGAGTCGCAGTCGCGGCCGTAGTTGACCGAGCCCAGGACCGTACGGCGATAGTCGCCCTCCCCGACCAGCAGCATCCCCAGCGCGATCGGGAGTTCCTCGATCGCGTGGAGCCGCGACGGGCGGCGCGCGCCCAGTGACGGCGCCCGGTACTCCGGGCCCACCGTGTCGAAGGGCGCCACCGCCTTGCGGAGGGGGACGAGAGCCGTCTCGAAGTCCGTGTGCCGGGACGCGACTTCGCACACCGCCTCGATGGCCGCTCGGGTGCCGTCCTTCGCCAGGGAGAGCGCGGCGCTCACGACCGACTCCGGGGTCGCGCCCGGCAGGCAGGCCGCCGCCACGGAGGCGGCGAACACGCCCGCCGCCTCCCGTCCGTACGACGACTGGTGCGGTGCGGAGACGTCGAGCGCCTCCGCGTACGCGCCCGTCGGGTTCGCGGCGTTGACCAGGCCGACCGGCGCCATGTACATCGCGGCACCGCAGTTGACGATGTTTCCGCTGCCGGCCTCGCGCGGGTCGACATGGCCGTAGTGGAGACGTGCCACGAGCCACTTCTCGGCGAGGAAGATCCGCTGGAGCGGCAGGGCCTCGGCCTCCAGCTCCGGGATCCAGCGCGGGGTGGTGAGCAGATCGGGGACCAGGTGCTCGGCGACGGCGTAGGCGTCGAGGTGGTCGCGGACCTTCTCGTACACCCTGATGAGGGCGTGGGTCATCAAGGTGTCGTCGGTGACGTGCCCGTCGCCCTTGTGGTACGGCGCGATGGGCCGTGCCGTGCGCCAGGCGTCGCCGTTCCAGGGGCCGACGATGCCGGCGACCCGGCCGCCGTGACGCTCCAGGATCTGTTCGGGGGTGTAGCCCTCGACGGGGCCACCGAGGGCGTCGCCGACGGCGGCCCCGAGGAGACTTCCGGTGATCCGGTCATCCAGTGTGGGTGTCATGTCGGAATTGTCCACCCGGGGTGGCCAGTTCCGTGTCTCCCAGCAGCCCGGCGAGTTCGACGAGGTCCGTACCGGCGAGGCGGGGGAGCGCACAGCCCGCGAGGGTGCGGCAGGCGTCGCGCCAGGCGGCGGGGAGGGAGGCGGCGCCGCCGAGGGTGCCGGTGAGGGCGCCCACCAGTGCCGGGGCGGAGTCCGCGACACGCGAGAGGCAGGCGGCGGCGGGGATCGCCGCTGCCGCCTCGCCGCGCGCCGCGACGGTGAGGGCGAGGGCGACCGGGACGGTCTCGGCGGCGGCGATCCCGTAGCTGTAGACGTGGTCGACGATCTGGTGCTCCAGCAGGGGGACGAGGGCGAAGGCGCTCGTCGCGTCCTGAGCCATCCTCACGGCCTGCTGGGCGTTGCGGCCGATCTCGGTGGCGGGCGGCAGCTGGGCGAGGGCGGCCGCCACCGCCTCGTCGAAGCCGGCGCCACCGAGGGCGGCGGCGATCGCCGCCGCCATCGCACGGGCGCCGTGAACGCCGTCGCCGTCCTGGGTGTACCGGGCGTCGAACTCGGCGAGTTCGGCGGCGGCGGCCGGATCCCCGGGGTGGACGAGGGCGAGCACGGCTGCGCGGACGCAGGCGGCGTCGTCGAAGTAGTGCGGGTTGTCGTGGCCGGTGGCGGGCGGGCGCAGTCCGGTGGCGAGGTTGCCGAGGCCGGCGCGGACGGAGATCCGGGCGCGGAGGGGCAGGACGGCGGACTCGACCTCGGGGGCGCGGTCGGCGGCGGCGGCGACCTGGCTCGCCAGGGAGTTCCAGGCGAGGTCGACGGCGGCGCGGAGGCGGCGCTCCGGGGGGAGGGTGGTGAAGAGGGGGCCGCCGGCGGCGAGGACGGCCTCGGCGGTGAAGACCGCCCACTCGGCGTCGTCGGAGGGGCCGAGGCGGAGGGGCTCGGGGGGCTGGTTGAGGGCGATGGGGACGGGGAGGGTGGTGGTGGCGTTCTGTTCGGCGAAGGTGTCGAGTTCGCGGGTCAGGCGGCGCGTCCACTCGGGCATGCGGGCGGCGCGGTGTCGGGCGGCGGGCCAGCCCGCCGCGTCACCGGCGGCCAGGCCGAGCAGAAGCCCCTCGATCACCTCGCGCCGGACGGGCCCGGCGCCCCCGTGGGCGGCGTGCCCCTCCGGGGTGTCCGGACCGCTGGAGCGTGACCGGCCTTCCCCGAAGCCGCGGAGAGGAACCGCGTCCTGCCCGACAGGGCGATCGCCCACCGCTGTGGTGACCACGCTGCCCAGGGTGGTGGGGCCCGCCGCGCCCAGAACGGTGGTGGCGACCGACCCCCCGACCGCCCCCCCGGCCGACCACACGGCCGAGCCTCGGGTCGACCACGTGGCCGAGCCCCCTGCCGACCCCGCAGGCGACCACGTGGCCGAGCCGGCGGCCGAGGCCCCGGCCGACTCCGCGCCCGTCCCGCCGGCCGAGCCCGCGGTCGGCTCCCCGCCCGACTCCCCGCCCGACCCCACGGCGCTGTCCGTGGCGGGGGTGGCGGAGGCCGTCGGCGCGGGGGCGCCCGAGCCGTAGGCGTGGTGGGTCTCCGTCATGCCGCTTCCTCCTCGTCCGCCGTCAGGAGGTCCGCGATGTCCAGCACGTGGTAGCCGCGCATCGAGGGGAGGCAGCTGCCGGTCACCGGGGCGATCGCCGTCGCCCACTCCTCCGGGATCGCCGACACGCCCGAGGCCGCGCCCGCGAGCGCGCCCGCGACCGCCGCCGTGGTGTCCGCGTCCCGTCCCATGTTGACCGCCGTGAGGACCGCCGTACGGAAGTCGCCACGAGCCGCGGCGAAGGCGCCGAAGGCCAGCCCGACCGCCTCCGGGGCCAGGTCCGTCCACGGGTAGCCACCGATGACGACCGCCGAGCGGACCGTCCGTTCGCGTACGAGCGGGTCCGGTTCGAGGCGCTGTGCGGCGACGACGGCGCGGCGCATCGAGCGGGCGGTCCACGAGTCCATCGGGACGACCGAGAGCGCCGCCGCGATGACGGAGGTCACCGACGCGCCGCCCATCGCCGCCGCGACGCCCGCCGCGACGGCCTGGCCGCCGTAGATCCCCTCGCCGTCGTGGCTGACCGTGCCGTCGATGGCGACCAGCCGGGCGGCCTCCGCCGGGCGGCCGGCCGCGAAGACGCCGAACGGCGCGGCTCGCATGGCCAGTCCGTCCGACCAGGCGTGGCGGTGCTGGGCGGAGATCGGGGCCGCCAGGCCCCGGCGGAGGTTCTCCAGCGTGCCCCGCTCGCTGAACCCCGCGCCGCGGAAGGGGCCTTCGTCGAGGTCGGCGATCCAGTGGTGCCAGGCCCGTTCGACATGCTGGACGGTCAGCGCCGAGCCGTGCCGGGCGAGCAGCAGGCCCGAGAAGATCGCGTACTCGGTGTCGTCCGTGCCGGCCGGACTGTCCGTCACGAAGCCCTCGATCCGGCCCCATCGGCGACGGATCTCCGAGGGGCGCAGGTTCTCGGCGGGTGCGCCGAGCGCGTCACCGACCGCGAGGCCGAGCAGCGCGCCTCTCGCGCGCTCGCGCGTGTCGCATCCCGTCGTTCTTGTCCGGCTCACCATCTCGCACCCCTTTCACGTTCCTGGATCTGTGCCACGCGGGGGAGGTGATGACGTCGCAGAAACGTCTCTGTCACCCGGCTGACACCACGGAAAGGTGCGGCCGAAACGGTGAGGTGGGCCTTACTAAGTACGGCCTGCCTTGCTGGCGAGCCCCTTACATCGCGCGTATTTTCGAGGTGTTGGGGGCGGCGGGTGCAACCCGGCCCGCCGCGGAGAACAGGGGAGAAGCATGTCCATCATCGAAGTCCAGGCACCGCTGCACGAGGCCCACCGCGACAACCACACCCACCGTGATGTGAACGGCGGCTGGTTGCGTCCGGCGGTCTTCGGCGCGATGGACGGACTGGTCTCCAACCTCGCCCTGATGACCGGTGTCGCCGGCGGCGCGGTCTCCCAGCAGACCATCGTCATCACCGGGCTCGCCGGACTCGCCGCGGGCGCCTTCTCCATGGCGGCGGGCGAGTACACCTCCGTCGCCTCGCAGCGCGAACTCGTCCAGGCGGAACTGGACGTCGAGCGCCGCCAGTTGCGCAAGCACCCCGTCGACGAGATGGAGGAGCTCGCCGCGCTGTACGTCTCCCGGGGCGTCGAGCCCGCGCTCGCCCGCGAGGTCGCCATGCAGCTCTCCCGCGACCCGGAGCAGGCGCTGGAGATCCACGCCCGCGAGGAGCTGGGCATCGACCCCGACGACCTGCCGTCGCCGACGATCGCCGCGGTGTCCTCCTTCGCCTCCTTCGCGCTCGGCGCGCTGCTCCCCGTCCTGCCGTATCTGCTCGGCGCGACCGCGCTGTGGCCGGCCGTGCTGCTCGCGCTCGTCGGTCTCTTCGCCTGCGGGGCGCTGGTGGCCCGGGTGACGGCTCGCAGCTGGTGGTTCAGCGGGCTGCGCCAGCTCGTTCTCGGCGGTGCGGCCGCGGCGGTCACGTACGGACTCGGCATGGCCTTCGGCGCCGCGCTCTGACCGCGCGGCCGGACCCCGGGCCGCCGGCGCCGACGGCCGCCGCGCCCGCGCTCTGACCTGGTGGTCGTCCCCGGGAAGGCCCTCGCCCTGCGGCGAGGGCCTTCCGCGTGCATGCTGGCTGTGACGTATATCCCCTGGGCGGATCCGCCGCCCCGATGAGACACTATGCACAGCGCGACATACCTAGCCGTTACTCGGCGGTTTCGAATCCATGACCACCGGGCATGAGGCGTAAGCGCCGCGGGCAATGAGGCCCGCTCTGCGACGGGTCGCCGGAGACCCCCGGAAGATCGATCCGTCCCCTTGGGGCACTCGCTGTCCCCATGCCACACAGGTGAACCATCGGCACCGCTCCGTGTCAGCGGTGTCCGCATGTTGGAATGAGCTATCCACTTTCCGAGAAGCCAGCCATCATGTAACCTGCACGAAATTTCGCGGAGGGCCAACGTCGTCCCTCGGCTGCTGCATATGCCACGACGACGACGGGAGAGCCGATGCGTTCCGACGCCTGGTCGCCCATGGACGGTCGCCCCGCTCCGCAGGGGATGTACGACCCCCGTAACGAACACGACGCCTGTGGTGTCGGGTTCGTGGCCACCCTCACCGGTGTAGCCAGCCACGCGCTGGTCGAGCAGGCGCTGACCGTACTGCGCAATCTCGAGCACCGAGGCGCCACCGGCTCCGAGCCCGACTCCGGAGACGGCGCCGGCATCCTGTTCCAGGTCCCGGACGCGTTCCTGCGCGAGGTCACCGACTTCGACCTTCCCGCCGCCGGCGCCTACGCCGTCGGTATCGCCTTCCTCCCTGCCGACGGCTCCGCACAGGCCGTCTCGCAGATCGAGACGATCGCGTCCGAGGAGGGTCTGAACGTCCTCGGCTGGCGCGAGGTCCCCGTCGCCCCCGAGCTGCTCGGCGCCTCCGCCCGCTCCACCATGCCGGTCTTCCGTCAGCTCTTCGTCGCCGACGGCGGCAGCGAGGGCATCGTCCTCGACCGCAAGGCGTTCGTGCTGCGCAAGCGCGCCGAGCGCGAGGCCGGGACGTACTTCCCTTCGCTCTCCGCCCGCACCATCGTCTACAAGGGAATGCTGACCACCGGCCAGCTGGAGCCCTTCTTCCCGGACCTGTCGGACCGCCGCTGCGCCAGCGCCGTGGCCCTCGTCCACTCCCGGTTCTCCACCAACACCTTCCCGAGCTGGCCGCTCGCCCACCCGTACCGCTTCGTCGCGCACAACGGTGAGATCAACACCGTCAAGGGCAACCGCAACTGGATGACGGCCCGCGAGTCCCAGCTCGCCTCCGAGCTCTTCGGCGAGGCCACGCTCGACCGCATCTTCCCGGTCTGCACCCCGGACGCCTCCGACTCGGCCTCCTTCGACGAGGTGCTCGAACTGCTCCACCTCGGTGGCCGTTCCCTCCCGCACAGCGTCCTGATGATGGTCCCCGAGGCGTGGGAGAACCACGAGTCCATGGACCCGGCGCGGCGCGCCTTCTACCAGTACCACTCCACCCTGATGGAGCCCTGGGACGGCCCGGCCTGCGTCACCTTCACCGACGGCGTCCAGGTCGGCGCGGTCCTCGACCGCAACGGTCTGCGTCCCGGCCGCTACTGGGTCACCGACGAGGGCCTCGTCGTGCTCTCCTCCGAGGTCGGCGTCCTCGACATCGACCCCGCCAAGGTGGTCCGCAAGGGCCGCCTGCAGCCCGGCAAGATGTTCCTCGTCGACACCGCCGAGCACCGGATCATCGAGGACGACGAGATCAAGGCCGGTCTCGCCGCCGAGCACCCGTACGCCGACTGGCTGGAGAGCGGCGAGATCGAGCTCTCCGACCTGCCCGAGCGCGAGCACATCGTGCACACCCACGCCTCGGTCACCCGCCGCCAGCAGACCTTCGGCTACACCGAGGAAGAGCTGCGCGTCATCCTCGCCCCGATGGCCCGCACCGGCGGCGAGCCGCTCGGCTCCATGGGCACGGACTCGCCCATCGCGGCCCTGTCCGAGCGCCCCCGGCTGCTCTTCGACTACTTCACCCAGCTCTTCGCGCAGGTCACCAACCCGCCGCTGGACGCGATCCGCGAGGAGCTCGTCACCTCGCTGCGCTCCTCGCTCGGCCCGGGCAGCAACCTGCTCGACCCGACCGCGGCCTCCTGCCGCAGCGTCACGCTGCCCTTCCCGGTGATCGACAACGACGAGCTGGCCAAGCTCATCCACATCAACGCCGACGGCGACATGCCCGGCATGAAGGCCGCGACCCTGTCCGGCCTGTACCGGGTCTCCGGCGGCGGCGACGCGCTCGCCGCCCGCATCGAGGAGATCTGCGCCGAGACCGACGCGGCGATCGAGGCCGGCGCGCACCTGCTCGTCCTCTCGGACCGGCACTCCGACGCCGAGCACGCGCCGATCCCGTCGCTGCTGCTCACCGCGGCCGTCCACCACCACCTCATCCGTACCAAGCAGCGCACCAAGGTGGGTCTGCTGGTCGAGGCCGGCGACGTCCGCGAGGTCCACCACGTGGCCCTCCTGATCGGCTACGGCGCCGCCGCGGTCAACCCGTACCTGGCGATGGAGTCCGTCGAGGACCTGGTCCGCGCCGGCACCTTCATCGAGGGCCTGGAGCCCGAGCAGGCCATCCGGAACCTGATCTACGCCCTCGGCAAGGGCGTCCTCAAGGTCATGTCCAAGATGGGCATCTCGACCGTCGCCTCCTACCGCGGCGCCCAGGTCTTCGAGGCCGTCGGCCTCGACACGGCCTTCGTCGAGAAGTACTTCAACGGCACGGCCACCAAGATCGGCGGCGCCGGCCTCGACGTCGTCGCCAAGGAGGTCGCCGCCCGCCACGCCAAGGCGTACCCCGCCTCCGGCGTTCCCTCCGCGCACCGCGCGCTGGAGATCGGCGGCGAGTACCAGTGGCGCCGCGAGGGCGAGCCGCACCTGTTCGACCCGGAGACCGTCTTCCGCCTCCAGCACGCCACGCGCAACAAGCGGTACGACATCTTCAAGAAGTACACGGACCGGGTGAACGAGCAGTCCGAGCGCCTGATGACGCTCCGCGGCCTGTTCGGCTTCACCTCGGACCGCCCGTCGATCTCCATCGACGAGGTCGAGCCGGTCTCCGAGATCGTCAAGCGGTTCTCCACCGGCGCCATGTCGTACGGCTCCATCTCCCGCGAGGCGCACGAGACCCTCGCCATCGCCATGAACCAGCTGGGCGGCAAGTCCAACACCGGCGAGGGCGGCGAGGACCCCGAGCGCCTGTACGACCCGGCGCGCCGCTCCTCCATCAAGCAGGTCGCCTCCGGCCGCTTCGGTGTGACGAGCGAGTACCTGGTCAACGCGGACGACATCCAGATCAAGATGGCCCAGGGCGCCAAGCCCGGCGAGGGCGGCCAGCTGCCCGGCCACAAGGTCTACCCGTGGGTCGCCAAGACCCGGCACTCCACCCCGGGCGTCGGTCTGATCTCCCCGCCGCCGCACCACGACATCTACTCCATCGAGGACCTGGCTCAGCTGATCCACGACCTCAAGAACGCCAACCCGGTCGCGCGCATCCACGTGAAGCTGGTGTCGGAGGTCGGTGTCGGCACGGTCGCCGCCGGTGTCTCCAAGGCGCACGCGGACGTCGTCCTCATCTCCGGCCACGACGGCGGTACGGGCGCCTCGCCGCTCACGTCGCTGAAGCACGCGGGCGGCCCCTGGGAGCTCGGCCTCGCCGAGACCCAGCAGACGCTGCTGCTCAACGGCCTGCGCGACCGCATCGTCGTGCAGACCGACGGCCAGCTCAAGACCGGCCGTGACGTCGTCATCGCCGCGCTGCTCGGCGCCGAGGAGTTCGGTTTCGCGACCGCGCCGCTCGTCGTCTCCGGCTGCGTCATGATGCGCGTCTGCCACCTGGACACCTGCCCGGTCGGCATCGCCACGCAGAACCCGGTCCTGCGCGACCGGTTCTCCGGCAAGGCCGAGTTCGTCGTCAACTTCTTCGAGTTCATCGCCCAGGAGGTCCGTGAGCTCCTCGCCGAGCTGGGCTTCCGCACCCTGGAAGAGGCCGTCGGCCACGCCGAGCTGCTCGACACCAGCCGCGCCGTGACGCACTGGAAGGCGCAGGGCCTGGACCTGGCCCCGCTCTTCCACGTGCCCGAGCTGCCCGAGGGCGCGGTCCGCCACGCCCTGGTCGAGCAGGACCACGGTCTGGAGAAGGCCCTCGACAACGAGCTGATCGAGCTCGCCGCCGAGGCGCTGCGCGCCGCGAGCGCCGAGGAGGCGCAGCCGGTCCGCGCCCAGGTCGCGATCCGCAACATCAACCGGACGGTCGGCACCATGCTCGGCCACGAGGTGACCAAGCGGTTCGGCGGCGCGGGTCTGCCCGCCGACACCATCGACATCACCTTCACCGGCTCCGCCGGCCAGTCGTTCGGCGCCTTCCTGCCGGCCGGTGTCACGCTCCGTCTGGAGGGCGACGCCAACGACTACGTCGGCAAGGGCCTCTCCGGCGGCCGGGTCGTCGTCCGCCCGGACCGCGGCGCCGACCACCTGGCCGAGTACTCGACCATCGCGGGCAACACCATCGCCTACGGCGCGACCGGCGGCGAGCTGTTCCTGCGCGGCCGCACCGGTGAGCGCTTCTGCGTCCGCAACTCCGGCGCGCTGGTCGTCTCGGAGGGCGTGGGCGACCACGGCTGCGAGTACATGACCGGCGGCAGCGCGGTCGTCCTCGGCGAGACGGGCCGCAACTTCGCGGCCGGCATGTCGGGCGGCGTCGCGTACGTCGTCGACCTCGACCGGGACAACGTCAACTCCGGCAACATCTCCGCCGTCGAGGCGCTGACGGACTCCGACAAGCAGTGGCTGCACGACGTCGTGCGCCGCCACCATGAGGAGACCGGCTCGACGGTGGCGGAGAAGCTCCTCGCCGACTGGACCGTCAACGCGGACCGTTTCAGCAAGATCATCCCGTCCACGTACAAGGCAGTGCTCGCCGCCAAGGACGCCGCTGAGCTCGCCGGTCTCTCCGAGGCCGAGACCACCGAGAAGATGATGGAGGCGGCGACCAATGGCTGACCCCAAGGGCTTCCTGACCACCGGGCGCGAAGTCGCCAAGACCCGCCCGGTGGGCGAGCGCGTCAAGGACTTCAACGAGGTCTACGTCCCCGGCTCCCTGCTGCCGATCATCAGCAAGCAGGCCGGCCGCTGCATGGACTGCGGCATCCCGTTCTGCCACAACGGCTGCCCGCTCGGGAACCTGATCCCCGAGTGGAACGACTACGCCTACCGCGAGGACTGGGGCGCGGCCTCCGAGCGCCTCCACGCCACGAACAACTTCCCGGAGTTCACCGGCCGTCTGTGCCCGGCTCCGTGCGAGGCGGCGTGTGTGCTCGGCATCAACCAGCCGGCCGTCACCATCAAGAACGTCGAAGTCTCGATCATCGACAAGGCGTGGGACAGCAACGACGTCAAGCCGCAGGCGCCCGAGCGCCTCTCCGGCAAGACCGTCGCCGTCGTCGGCTCGGGCCCGGCGGGCCTCGCCGCCGCCCAGCAGCTGACCCGGGCCGGTCACACGGTCGCCGTCTTCGAGCGCGCCGACCGGATCGGCGGACTGCTGCGGTACGGCATCCCCGAGTTCAAGATGGAGAAGCGGCACATCAACCGCCGCATCGAGCAGATGCGCGCGGAGGGCACCAAGTTCCGCACGGGCGTCGAGATCGGCCGCGACATCACGGCGACGGACCTGCGCAAGCGGTACGACGCCGTGGTCATCGCCGCGGGCGCCACGACCGCGCGCGACCTGCCGGTCCCGGGCCGCGAGCTGTCCGGCATCCACCAGGCGATGGAGTACCTGCCGCTCGCCAACAAGGTCGTCGAGGGCGACTTCGTGACCGCGCCGATCACGGCCGAGGGCAAGCACGTGGTCGTCATCGGCGGCGGCGACACCGGCGCGGACTGCGTGGGCACCGCCCACCGCCAGGGGGCGGCCTCGGTCACGCAGCTGGAGATCATGCCGCGACCGGGCGAGGAGCGGGCGGCCGGCCAGCCGTGGCCGACCTTCCCGATGCTGTACAAGGTCACCTCGGCGCACGAGGAGGGCGGCGAGCGGGTCTACTCCGTCTCCACCACCCACTTCGAGGGCGACGAGGACGGCAACGTCCAGTTCCTGCACCTGGTCGAGGTCGAGTTCGTCGAGGGCAAGCTGACCCAGAAGCCGGGCACGGAGCGGAAGATCCCGGCGCAGCTGGTGACGCTCGCGATGGGCTTCACGGGCACGGACGTCGAGAACGGCCTGGTCGGACAGTTTGGTCTAGACCTCGATGAGCGGGGTAACATCGCTCGTGACGCGGACTTCGCCACCAACGTCGGTGGTGTGTTCGTGGCCGGTGACGCCGGCCGCGGCCAGTCGCTGATCGTCTGGGCGATCGCCGAGGGCCGCTCGGCCGCCCGCGGAGTCGACCGCTTCCTGACGGGCGCGAGCGACCTCCCGGCCCCGATCCGCCCGACGGACCGCGCCCTGACGGTCTGACCCGCGACGGCCCCCGAGGGGGCCGTCCCCCGAATGTCCCGTACAACGACGTACGGAACTGCACGGCGCTCGCCCTGTCCCCGACCGGACTCTGGGTGGGCGCCGTGGCGTTTCCCCTCTACTGCATGCTCATGCGGTGGGGGTGCGCCGGGTCGGCGGGGCAGACGAAGGCGCGGTACTCGCCGTCACGGCCGACCTTGATCCCGGTGGACGGCGCGACCAGCGGGTAGGGCCCCCAGCTGCCCCCGGAGTCGTACGAGTCGACGGTCAGCAGCAGGCGCATCTCCGTCCCGCACGCGTCGCAGTACACGCGGACCAGGTCGGTCTTGTGCCAGGAGTCCCAGCCGCCGATCTTCCAGCCGGGGGCCAGGGACAGGTCGTACTGGTACCCGGGCGCCGCCTCCCCGAGCCGCTCCTGGAACGCGTCCTCCCAGCCATCGATCCGCGCGGCCAGCTCCTCCGGGAGATAGTCCGCGAAGGGGTACTCGACGACCCGCTCGGGGGAGAGCTCGCAGGGCTCGGGCAGGTACCGGCCCTCGACGAGGGGCAGTTCGGGCCGGGCGGCGAGCGGCTCGGCGACATCGGCGGCCCGCCGCCAGTACAGCCGGGTGTACGGGCCGAATTCGTTGAAGGGCCCGTCCTCGTGGTCGGAGAACGGGCACCACAACACCTGGAGCAGGTCCGCGCCCGCCGGGGCGAACCGTGCGAGGTCCGGCACGTCACGGACGAAGAACTGGGCCAGGGCGAGAAGAGGCAGCGGCCCGCCGCCGTGCCGGTCGGGCCGGTGCCAGGGCGCGGCGGACAGCGCGTCGAGCTCGGCCCGCTCCTCCGCGCTGTAGGCGAGCCCGCCGTCCGGCGTGCGCGGCCGGTCGTACACCTCCCGCACGAGGCGGCGGTAGCGCCGCTCGCGCTCCGGCGCTATGCCCGGAGTCCCCGCGGCGTGCGCCCCGCACTCCGGCCACGCCTCGTCCGCCGGCCAGAGCAGCGGGCCGCCCACCGAACTGTCGGCCGTGCCGGGAGCGCCCGCGCGAGGGTGCAGGCGCGTCGCGGTGCGGGCCCAGCCCTTCAGCTCGGGGAACGGGACGGTGATGTCCAACGGGCGGTACGGCGTGCTCGGTCTCACTCGTACAGGCTAGCGAGCCACGGCCGGCGGCACGGAGCAAAACCCCCTGTGGGCAGGCCCCTTGCCGAGCGGCGGGCCGCCTGCGACGGGTGATCACGTACTCTCGACAGCAGTCCGTGCGGGAGGGGTCCGTACGGGAATCGGGGAGGGGAGCAGTCCGTGGCGATGAGTCTGCGCAAGGTCGAGGAGACCGCGCCCGCGCTGGTGAGTCTCTACAAGTCGGCGGGGGTCTCGCTCCAGAAGCACGGGATGGCCGGACAGCGCGTCGCCGTCTATCTCGTCGTGGACTACTCGGGCTCGATGAAGCCGTACTACCGGGACGGCAGCGTGCAGGCCCTGGCCGACCGGGTATTGGGGCTCTCCGCCAACCTCGACGACGACGGGCGGGTGCCGGTGGTCTTCTTCTCCACCGACATCGACGCCGAGACCGACATCGCGCTCGCCGATCACCAGGGGCGGATCGACCGGATCGTCGCCGGACTCGGCCACATGGGCAAGACCAGCTACCACCTGGCGATGGACGCGGTCATCGACCACTACCTCGACAGCGGCGCCACGGCCCCCGCCCTCGTCGTCTTCCAGACCGACGGCGGGCCGATCAACAAGCTCGCCGCCGAACGGTACTTGTGCAAGGCGGCGAAGCTGCCGATCTTCTGGCAGTTCATCGGCTTCGGCGACCCGGGCAGCCGACAGTTCGAATTCCTGCGGAAACTCGACGAGTTGGCCGTGCCGGACAAGCGGCCGGTGGACAACGCCGGCTTCTTCCACGCGGGGAAGGACCCGCGGAGGGTCCCGGACGCGGAGTTGTACGACCGGATCGTCGCCGAATTCCCCACCTGGCTCGCCGCCGCTCGGGCGCAGGCCATCGTCCGGCCGTGAGGTGGCGGAAAGCCGCTGGCCGGAGGGGTGTTGACCGGGTGATAGTGATCCCATGGCATCTCTTGTGCGACATGTGACGATCGATTGCGCCGACGCGTACACCCTGGCGAACTTCTGGGCCGGCGTGGTGGACGGGAAGCTGGGCGAGGGCGACGATGCGAGCGAGGTACTGGTCCTCACCGAGGGGGCGAACCTGCTCTTCATCGAGGTGCCGGAGAAGAAGTCGGTCAAGAACAGGGTTCATCTCGACATCCAGCCGCAGGACCGCAGCCGCGACGAGGAGGTCGAGCGCCTGCTCGCGCTCGGCGCGACGCTGGTCGGAGACCACCGGAACGCGGACGGGACCGGCTGGGCGACCCTGGCCGACCCCGAGGGCAACGAGTTCTGCGTGGAGCGCTCCAAGGCCGAGCGCACCACCCCGAGCACGGAGTAATCCAGACAGAAGATGTCGGGTATCCGGTGTTCCCTGGAGCCATGGGACACACCGGAACCGTCACCTGGGCCGCCTTCGAGGCCGCCGAACCCGAGTTCGCGACGACCGTGCGGGAGCGCTTCGGGGCGTTCACGCACCACGCGCTCGCCACCCTGAGGCGGGACGGCTCGCCCCGCCTCAGCGGGATCGAGGCGGACTTCCGCTTCGGCGAGCTGTGGCTCGGCATGATGCCGAACTCCCTCAAAGCGCTGGACCTGCGGCGCGACCCGCGCTTCTCGCTGCTCGCCAACCCGGGCGCGGGGACCGACATGGGGGGCGGCGACGTACGGATCTCCGGGCGGGCGGTCGAGGTCACGGACGCCGAGACGGTCGACCGGGTCGCGGAGGCGGCCGGCGCGCCGCTGCCGTTCCATCTCTTCCGGGTGGAGCCGGCGGAGGTCGTACGGACCTTCGTCGAGGGCGATGACCTGGTCGTCCGCGTCTGGGGGCCGGGGCGACCGGTGCGGACGATCCGGCGCGGCACCGACGACGCGCCGCCACGCGAGGAGCGGGAACCGGGCCGGTCCGGAGGATAGGACCCGGACGGACCCGGTGGCGTTCCACCGGGCCCGGAAGGACCCGGTGGCTTGCAAGGCCCGGACGGACCGGTGGCTTCCGCCGGGGTCCGGACGGGCCCGCGACGCCGTCCTCCTCCGGCCCGACCCGGAGGAGACCGTCAGCCGGTGACGCGCTGGGACTCGCGCAGCACGGACTTCACGTAGGCCTGCGTCTCGCGGTACGGCGGGACTCCGCCGTACCGCTTCACCGCCCCGACGCCGGCGTTCCACGCCGCCAGCATGTGGTCGTTCCTGGAGCCCACCTGCCGCTTGATCCCGGCCAGGTGCTTGGCCGCGGAGTTGGTCTGCGTCGTGGCGTTGCGGAAGTCGGCGCCGGTCGCCGGGAGCATCTGGAACAGTCCGCGTCCGCCGGTCGAGGACCGGACCGAGGTGCTGCACCCGGACTCCTGCCGCGCCATGGCGGAGAGCAGCTTCCACGGGACACCGTAGGTGCGGCCGGCCGCCTTGAAGGTGGAGACGTACTGCGGGCACCCGCCCGAGGCCGCCGGGGCGGCCGTGGCCGTTCCGGTCTGCGTCGCACCGGCGGCGGCGAGCGCCAGCGCGATCGCGCCCGTACGTACGGCCCAGCGGGAACCGAGGGGGGAGAGGGACATGAGGACACCCTTCTTCAGGAACCGATCATGAGGGTCGAGGTGTTTCAAGTCCCCCATGGTTGCCTGGGTTTGGGTGTGTGTGACCGAGCTCATGGACGAGCGCGCCGGCGTGTCGCACTCCTGGCAGGACCTGCCCCGGCAGGCCGGAGGGCCCCCGCTCCGACGACGTCAGGCCCTCCGCGGGCCGTCCGCCGTCGGCAGACGGCCCGCGGAGGACCAGAATGGACGTGTGCCGAACACTGCCAGCAAGAAGAAGACCCCGGCGGCCGCCTCGCCCGAGCGGCGCCGCGAGCTCCTCGACACCGCAGCCGAGGTGTTCGCGGCCCAGGGCTACAACGCCACGACCGTACGCAAGATCGCCGACGCCGCCGGAATGCTCGCCGGCAGCCTCTACTACCACTTCGACTCCAAGGAGTCGATGCTCGACGAGATCCTCTCGTCCTTCCTGACGGAGCTGTGGGAGGGGTACGACGCCGTCCTCGACTCCGGCCTCGGCCCCAGGGAGACCATCGAGGCCCTCGTCACCGAGTCCTTCCGGGAGATCGACCGGCACCGCTCCGCCGTCGCGATCTACCAGAAGGAGTCCCGGCACCTCAGCTCCCAGCAGCGCTTCCACTACCTCTCGGACTCGCAGGTGAAGTTCGAGAAGGCGTGGCTCGGCACGCTGGAGCGCGGGGTCGAGGCGGGGGTCTTCCGCGCCGACCTCGACATCCGGCTCACCTACCGCTTCGTGCGCGACACCGTGTGGGTCGCCGCCTCCTGGTACCGCCCGGGCGGTCGGCACAGCCCGGAGGAGATCGCCCGCCAGTACCTGTCGATGGTCCTGGACGGCATCGCCGTACGCGCCTAGGGAGCGGTCATCGCCGAGGCCCGGGGCGGAGGGTCCGGTCCGCTTCCCGGTGTGACGCTCGTCGCCGCCCCGCCCCTCCGGCGGGGCGGCGTGCTAAGGTTCCGGAGTTGCTAGTTTTGGTACCCATGAACTTTATGTGCGCCTGACGGGAATGCTCCTCAGGCGCGATTTTGTTTTCCGGAGTCTCCGGGATGGGACCCTTACCTATTCAGGAGAAATCATGGCCACCGGAACCGTGAAGTGGTTCAACTCGGAAAAGGGCTTCGGCTTCATCGAGCAGGACGGCGGCGGCGCCGACGTCTTCGCCCACTACTCCAACATCGCGACCTCCGGCTTCCGTGAGCTGCAGGAAGGCCAGAAGGTCACCTTCGACGTCACGCAGGGCCAGAAGGGCCCGCAGGCGGAGAACATCCTCCCGGCCTAATTGCCGGACGCGTTTCTCGCAGCCGGGGCCCGCACCGCGCAGGTGCGGGTCCCGGCTCGTGCTGTGCTCAGGCCAGGAAGGCATTTCCCATGACCCGCTCCGAAAGGCGGCCCCGTCGGGCCGCGGAATCCAGTTCCGGCACCCCGTCCGGAAACACCCGCCGCGGCTCCGCCGCCCCCCGGGGCAAGGCCAAGGGAGCCGGCCGCCGCGGACCGGCCACGCCTCCGCCGCCGCGTGAGTTCACCCTGCCCGAGACGCTGACGCCCGCGCTCCCGTCCGTCGAGTCCTTCGACGCTCTCGACATGCCCGCGGCCCTGGTCAAGACGCTGGGCGCCCAGGGCGTCACCGAGCCGTTCCCGATCCAGGGCGCCACGCTGCCGAACTCGCTGGCGGGCCGGGACATCCTCGGCCGCGGTCGCACCGGCTCCGGCAAGACGCTCGCCTTCGGCCTCGCGCTGCTCGCCCGCACCGCGGGCCGCCGCGCCGAGCCCAAGGCCCCGCTCGCCCTGGTCCTCGTGCCCACGCGTGAGCTCGCCCAGCAGGTGACCGACGCCCTCGCGCCGTACGCCACCTCGGTGCAGCTGCGGCTCGCCACCGTCGTCGGCGGCCTGTCGATCACCAAGCAGGCGAACTCGCTGCGCCGCGGCGCCGAGGTCCTCGTGGCCACGCCCGGACGCCTCAAGGACCTCATCGAGCGCGGTGACTGCCGACTCGACCAGGTCGCGATCACGGTCCTCGACGAGGCCGACCAGATGGCCGACATGGGCTTCATGCCGCAGGTCACGGCGCTGCTGAAGCAGGTCGAGCCGGACGGCCAGCGGATGCTGTTCTCGGCGACCCTCGACCAGAACATCGACCGGCTGGTGAAGATGTTCCTCACCGACCCGGTCGTGCACTCCGTCGACCCCTCGGCCGGAGCGGTCACGACGATGGAGCACCACCTGCTCTACATCGCCGACGAGACCGACAAGAAGGCCGTCACGATGAAGATCGCGGCCCGCGACGGCCGCACGATCCTCTTCCTGGACACCAAGCGGTCCGTGGACCGGCTGGTCAAGCGGCTGCTCGCCAACGGCGTACGGGCCTCGGGGCTGCACGGCGGCCGTTCGCAGCCGCAGCGCAACCGCACCCTGGACCAGTTCAAGAACGGCCAGGTCACCGCGCTCGTGGCGACCAATGTGGCGGCCCGCGGCATCCACGTCGACGACCTCGACCTCGTCGTCAACGTCGACCCGCCGATCGACCACAAGGACTATCTGCACCGGGGCGGCCGCACGGCGCGCGCCGGCGAGTCCGGCAGTGTCGTCACGCTCGTGCTGCCCGAGGAGAAGCGGGACATGAGCCGGCTGATGTCGAACGCCGGGATCACGCCCCGTACGGCACAGGTCAAGTCCAGCGACGAGGAGCTGACGCGGCTCACCGGCGCCCGGGAGCCCTCGGGCATACCGGTCGTCATCGAGGTCCCGCAGCCGACCCAGCCCGCGACGGCCCGCAACGGCGGTCAGCGCTCGCGCCGCGGTGGCGGCGGCCGTTCCCGTGCCCAGGCCAACAGCCGTACGGGAGCGTCCGGTTCGGCCGCGCCTCGCGCCGGAGCGGGCGGTTCGACCGCGCGCACCGGCGGAGCTTCGACCGCGCGTACGGGGACGGGCGGTTCCTCCGCGCGTACGGGTACGGGCGGTTCGGCCACCCGTACCCGCGGCGGTGGCGGTTCCGGCGGCAGGGGCCGCCGGGGCGGCGCAGCCTAGTCGACGAGCCGGTCCTGGAGCCGCGACAGCGTGCGCAGCTCCAGGCCCAGGCCGTCCGTGAGGTACCGGAAGAGACTGCCGTACGCGGCCCTCGCCTCGTCGAGCGCGGTGTTCAGGTACGCGGTCCGTACCTCCTGGAGGGGGATGATCAGGTCCGGGTTCTGCATGAGCCCGCCCTGCTTCAGCCCCTCCCGCACCTTCGCGTCGTACGCGGCACGGAAGGTGTTGGAGGCGAGATAGTCACCGACGGCCGTCGCCTCCGGCACGCCCAGGGCCGTCAGCAGGAGATAGCTCGTCCAGCCCGTGCGGTCCTTGCCCGAGGTGCAGTGGTACAGCGAGGGCGTCGAGCCGAGGCCGGCCAGCTCGCGCAGCGTGAGACCGAGTTGAGCGCGGTTGTCCGCGCTGGTGACGAACGAGCGGTACACCTCGGTCATGAACGCGGCCGCCCGCCCGCCGCCGAGCATCTGCTCCTGGAGCACGGGATCGCGGGAGCCGATCGCCGCCATCAGTCGGCCGAACAGGCCGTTGTCCGTGATCGGCCGCGACACCGCGGCGACCCCGGCCGGGAGCCGGTCCGCGCCGTCGTACTGGACCTCCAGCGGTATCCGGAAGTCGACGGCCCGCCCCAGGCGCAGCCCGGCGAGGGTCGTCACATCGGCGTCGGTGAGCTTGGCGAGCGCGTCGGCCCGGTACACCAGACCGTGCCGCACCCGGCCACCGGCGTAGGTGCGGTACCCGCCCAGATCACGGACGTTGACCGCGCCCTGGAGCGGGATGTGGCGGACGGACGTGGGGCGGATGCGGCGCCCGGTCGCCGCCACGGCCGGAGCGGTGGCCGCCGTGAAGGCCGCGGCGGTGGCGGTGCTCAGCAGTGCGCGTCTCGACAGTGGCATGGGGACTCCCGTGCGGGGATGAGGGTTTCACCCTGGTGTCGGCAGGGTGCGGAGCGCGTGCTCGGCCTCGGACCCGACCGAGGGACGCGGCCCCCGATCGGCGGTGAGGTGGTCCGGACGTCCATGGCGACGGAGGCGGTGCGGCCCTCGGTCATGGGCGCCGTGCGGAGCCGGCGGTTCTCGGCATGCCGGACCTGGTTCCACGGCAGGTCCGTGCCGTGGCCTGCCCGGGGTCGGGGCGGCGGCCATCTCGGGCGGGATGCCCTGGCCCGGGGTTGAGGCCGGGACACCCGTGAGCGGGAACAGCCCGCTTCCACCAAACGTTTGTTAGGTGGCGCTTGAGGGGGAAAGATAGCAGCCGACGGGGCCCGGCGGGAGGGTTGCCGTCGTCACCGACGGCATGCGCGGATCGGGAACGTGCCCACGGCGCCTCGTCTCAGGAGGCCGGCCTCGGGGAGATCTGGCCCGCGGCGATCGCGGCGAGCGCGAGGGCGAATCCGATCAGCTGGACCGGGCCGAGCGACTGGCCGAGCAGCAGCGCCCCCAGCAGGGCGGCCACGATCGGCGACAGCAGGACGAGGACGGCGACGGAGGTGACCGGCAGCGTGGTCACGCCGCGGACCCAGAGGACGTACGAGAGCAGGCCGCCGACCAGGCCCAGCCAGAGATAGCCGAGCACGGCGCTCGCGTCGACGGCGGGCGGGGCGCCCTCGAACAGGAGCGTCACCGGCACCAGGAACAGGCCGCCCGCGGCGAGTTGCCAGCCCGCGAACGCCGTCGGGCCCACGCCGTCCGGGAGTCCCCAGCGCTTGGTGAGCGTCACCCCGAGCGCCATCGAACCGGCGCCGCCGAGCCCGGCCAGCACCCCGACCGGGTCGAATCCCGCCTCGGGGCCGACCACCACGAGCGCCACGCCCACGATGCCGACGACCCCCCACAGGAAACTCCGCGGCGACGGGGGCTGGCGCAGCACCACCACCGCAAGGACCGCGACGATCAGGGGCTGTGCGGCGCTCAGCGGGGCGGCCACACCGCCGGGGAGGCGTTCGGCGGCCACGAACAGCAGCGGGAAGAGGGCGCCGATGTTGAGCACACCCAACGCGGCGGCCCTCGGCCACCACGCCCCGCGGGGCAGCGTGCGGGTGATCGCCAGCGCGATCAGGCCCGCCGGCAGGGCGCGGAGGAGCCCCGCGAACAACGGGTGGCCCGGCGGCAGGAGTTCGGTGGTGACCACGAACGTGGTCCCCCAGACCATGGGGGCGGACGCGGTCAGGGCGGTGCCGGCGACACCCGCCGGGCTCGATGACGTCACCAGGTTCTTCACGCGATCCAGCTTCCGCGTCGGTGATCAATGAGTCCAACACATGTTTGTCACGGCATCGATCGTGATTCACGATGGATCGATGGAGCTTCAGCAGATGCGGTACGTGATCGCCGTCGCGGAGACGAGCAGCTTCACCCGCGCCGCCGAGCGGTGCCTCGTGGTCCAGTCCGCCCTCAGCCATCAGATCGCCCGCCTGGAACGAGAGCTCGGCGCCCGGCTCTTCGACCGCACCAGCCGCCGTGTGCGGCCGACTCCGGCCGGCGAGGCGTTCCTGCCGGCGGCCCGGCAGGCCGTCAACGCCGCCGAGCGCGCCGCAGCCGAGGTCGCCGCGGCCGTCGGCGAGATCCGCGGCCGGCTCGCCATCGGCGTGATCCCCACCGTCGCGGCCTTCGACATCCCGGCCGCCCTGCACGCCTTTCGCCGGCGCCACCCCCAGGTCCGCGTCCGTCTGCACGTCGGCGCCAGCGAGACCCTCGTCGAGCTCGTGAAGGAAGGGGCGCTGGAGATCGCCTTCCTCGGACTGCCGTCGACGGCCACGCTCGAAGGGGTCGGATCCCGGCTGCTGGCCGACGACCGGCTGGTCGCCGTGGTGGCCCCCGACCATCCGCTCGCGGGGGAGGCCGAGGTCGACCTCGCCCGGCTCTCCTCGGAGGTGTTCGTGGACAAGCCGGCGGGATCGGCGGGCCGCCTCCAGTCCGACCGGGCGTTCGCCGCCGCGGGCGTCCCCCGCGAGGTCGCCTTCGAGGTGACGGACGCCGGGTTCGTGACACGGCTCATCCGCCAGAACCTCTGCGTCGCCCTCCTTCCCTCGGCCTACACCCCGCACCTCACGGGTGTCGCGACGGTCCCGGTCCGGGACGCGCCGACCCGGACCGAACACCTCGTCTGGAACCGCTCGACCCTCACCCCCGCGGCGACGGCCTTCCTCGCGGAACTCGACATCGTGATCGACCAGGAGACGGAGGGTTCCTGACCAGGTGACGGGTGGTCGCGACCGCCGCACCGCCGGCCCCCTGGCGGAGCGGCTGTTGGGCTGTCCGTAACCCCTCGGCCACCCGCGGCTGCGACCCTCCAGCAGAACGGAAGTTGTCTGTACAACTTGGAGATCCTTCGATGGTGTCACTCACCTCCGCACCGCCGTTCTGGCTGCGCGACAACTGCCCCTGCCCGGACTGCCGCGACCCCCGCAACGGCCAGAAGCTGTTCCAGATCACCGAACTCCCCGCCGCGCTCGCCGTCGACGCCGTCCACGACACCCGCACCCCCGACGGCGCCCCGGCCCGCGAGGTCGTCTGGGCCCCCGACGGCCACCGGTCCGTCTACCCCGAGACCTGGCTGGGCGCCCACCTCCCCGGCACCGGTACGGCACCCGGCGACGGCCGCACCGAGGACGACAAGGAACCGTGGGCCGCGAGCCGCTTCGACGGCGGGCTCCCCGAGGCCGACTGGGACGCGTACACCACCGACCCCGCCGTCCGCGCCGACACCCTCGAAGCCGTCCTCCGCCTCGGCTTCGCCCTGCTCCGGAACGTGCCCGTCCGCGACCGCCAGGTCCTCGCCGTGGCCCGTACCTTCGGCCACGTACGGGAGACCAACTACGGCGAGCTCTTCGAGGTACGGGTCGAGGCCGACCCCAACAACCTCGCCTTCACCGGCGCCCGCATCACCCCCCACACCGACAACCCCTACCGCGACCCCGTCCCCACCCTCCAGCTGCTGCACTGCCTCGCCAACGCGGCCCGCGGCGGCGACTCCGGCCTCGTCGACGGCTTCCACGCGGCGGCGCGGCTGCGCGCCGAGGCCCCGGAGGCGTACGAGATCCTCAGCCGCGTCCCCGTGCCCTTCGCCTTCTCCGACGAGCGCACCGAACTCCACGCCCACCGGCCGCTCATCGGCGTCGACCCGGCCGGCCGCATCCGAGAGATCCGCTTCAACAACCGGTCCATCGGCACGCTCCGGCAGCCCGCCGACCTTCTCGAAACCTTCTACGCCGCCTACCGGCGCTTCGCGGACCTGCTGCTGCGAACGGAGCTCCGCCTCGACTTCCGGCTCGCCCCCGGCGACTGCCTGATCTTCGACAACACCCGGCTGCTGCACGCCCGGACGGCCTTCGCCGAGTCCGGCGACCGCCACCTCCAAGGGGCCTACGCCGACATCGACGGCCTCGCCTCCACCCTGGCCGTCCTGCGCCGCGAGGTGAGCGCGAGGTGAACCCGCTCGACATCCTCGCCGCCCTCTTCGACGGCGAAGGCAGCGCCGCATACCTCGGCGAGGCCGTCACCCAGGCCCAGCACATGCTCCAGGCCGGCGCGCTCGCCGAGACCGCCGGCGCCCCGCCGCACCTGATCGCCGCCGCCCTGCTGCACGACGTCGGCCACTTCCGGGGCACGGTCACCGGCCGCGACCTGATGGAGCACGGCACCGACAACCGGCACAGCCACACCGGTGCCGACTGGCTCGGCCAGTGGTTCGGTCCCGAGGTCACCGAGCCCGTACGCCTGCACGTCGCCGCCAAGCGCTACCTCTGCGCCGTCGAGCCCGGCTACGCCGACCTGCTCTCCGAAGCGTCCGTGCACACCCTCGCCGTCCAGGGCGGCCCGATGACCGACGCGCAGGCGCGCGCCTTCGCGGCGCACCCCGGAGCGGGCGACGCCGTCGCCGTGCGCCGCTGGGACGAGCAGGCGAAGGACCCGGACCTGCCGACCCCGGACTTCGACCACTTCCGGTCCCTGCTGGCCGGGCTGCTCCTCACGGGCCGAGCACTCAGGAACCCAGCCTCCGGCCCAGGGCGCTCGTCGCCGTCGAGCTCTGCATCGTGAACGCCACCGTTCCCGGCAGATAGCGGTCCTGCGACCACTCCACCGGCGCCCCCGTCGGGTCGGTGGAGTGCCGTCGCTCCCGCAGCAACGACTCCCCGGTCCGGCAGCCGAGCAGTTCCGCGTCGTCGGCGTCCGCCGGCACCAGGTCGATGGTGTGCCGCGCGTCGGCGAACAGCACCCCGTGCAGCGCCAGTCGCTCCGAGTGCGAGACCGTGTCCGGCGGCATCCCGGCCACCAGCTCCCCGATCCGCTCCGGATACGTCGTGCGCTCCACCATGACCGGCGTGCCCGCGAGCGTCCGCAGCCGCCTCACCCGGTAGACCGGCGCGCCCTCCTCGACCCGCAGCTTCTCGGCCTCCTCCGCGTCGGCGGGGACCCGGTCCACGGCCACGATCCGGCCCCCGGGCTCCTCGCCGAGCGACCGCGCCCAGCGCGTGAACGAACGCAGCTCGCCGAAGCTGTGCAGCCGCGGCCCGCCCAGGACCACCCGGCGCGAACCGCGCCGCGAGGTGATGAGCCCGTCCGTGCGCAGCGCGGCGAGCGCCTGGCGGACCGTACCCCTGGACACGCCGTAACGGCGGGCCAGTTCGTCCTCGGCGGGAAGCTTGGCCCCCGAACCGTACTCGCCCGCCGTGATGGCGGTCCGCAGATCGGCGGCGACCTTCAGATACAGCGGGGTCCTGGCCCGTTCCTCACTCACACGCCCACCCTGTCACGCGCTCCGCTCACCCGACCAGGGAGTCCAGCAGCTCCGGATCGACCTCGGCCAACGAGTCCGCGAGCGTGACGCCCTCGGTCCCGGCGAAGCCCTCCAGCGGCTCCGTCGAGGGCACGGCGAGCACCCGGCAGCCCGCGGCGACCGCGGAGGTGACGCCCGTCGGACTGTCCTCGACGGCCACGCACCGCGCCGGCTCGGCACCGAGCGCCACCGCCGCCGCGAGATAGGGGTCGGGCTCCGGCTTCGTCCGCGCGGTGTCCTCGGCGCCGAACAGGGCGTCGAAGCGGTGCCCGTCCAGGGTGCTCGCGACCTGGGCGACGACGGCCCGCGGCGAGGCGGACACCAGAGCCGTCGGCACCCGGCGCGCACGCAACGCCGCCAGCAGCCGCAGCGCGCCCGGCCGGGGCGCGGCGGCCACCGCGAGCCGCGCGGCGAAGTCCGCTCCCAGCTCGGCCGCGAGCTCGGCGGCCGGCGCGTCCAGGTACTCCTGGAGCATGGCCGCCGTGTCCTCCACCGAGCGTCCCGTCACCGCCGTACGGCGCCCGGCGTCGAGGCGGCGGCCCCGGCGCACGGCCGCCGCCTCCACCACGTCCAGCCAGACGCCCTCGGTGTCGACGAGCGTTCCGTCCATGTCGAAGAGGACCGCCTGCAGCCGGGTCACGCCGCACCGTCCCAGGAGGCGAGGAGCACGGGCCGCCGCCGCGGTGTGACGGTGACGGCCGAGCCGGGCGTCAGCTCGGCCGCCGCGTGCGTGGGGACGTCCGCCTTGAGGTCCGTGCCGTCGGGCAGGGCGACGCGCAGCCGGGTCGTCGGACCGTGGAACGCGGACCCGGTGACCCGGGCGGAGCCGCCCGCCGTCACCTCCAGCGCCTCCGGCCTCAGCAGCACCCGTACGTCCCCCGTACCGCCCGGTCCCTCGACCGGCAGCCGGGTGCCGAGCACCTCCACCAGGCCGTCGCCCGCGACCCTGCCGGGGACCCTGTTCATGGTGCCGACGAACTCGGCGACGAAACCGGTCGCGGGACGCTCGTACAGCTCCGTGGGGGAGGCGCACTGCTCCAGCCGGCCGCCGTTCATCACCGCGACCCGGTCGGCCATCGACAACGCCTCCTCCTGGTCGTGGGTGACGAAGACGGTGGTGATGCCCAACTCCAGCTGGAGCCGGCGGATCTCCTCCCGCAGGGTGAGGCGTACCCGCGCGTCGAGCGCCGAAAGCGGCTCGTCGAGCAGCAGCAGCCGGGGCCGGAGGGCGAGCGCGCGGGCCAGCGCGACGCGCTGCTGCTGGCCGCCGGAGAGCTGGTGGGGGAAGCGGTCGCCGTGGCCGGACAGGCCGACGAGTTCCAGCAGTTCGGCGGCGCGGGCCCGCCGCGCGGCCGTCCGCACCTTGCGCATCCGCAGCCCGAAGGCCACGTTGTCGGCGGCGGTGAGGTGCGGGAAGAGGCTGTACGACTGGAAGACCATCGCCGTGTCACGCCGGTCGGCGGGCACCGGCACGATGTCCTCGCCGTCGAGCAGCACCTGGCCCCGGTCGGGCCGCTCGAAGCCCGCCAGCACGCGCAGCGCGGTCGTCTTGCCGCAGCCGGACGGGCCGAGCAGCGCGAGGAGTTCGCCGGGGGCGACATCGAGGTCGAGTCCGTCGAGCGCGACGGCGGAGCCGAAGGACCGGCGCAGTCCACGGATCGTGAGGGCGGCGCCGGTGCGTACCGGCTGGTCGAGCACGGTCATCGGGAGGTCTTTCGTTCGGGAGTACGGGAGGGGCGCGGTGTGCGGCGGCGGTTGCCCACGGTCGTCAGGGCCAGCAGCAGGACCCAGGTCAGCAGCAGGCTCAGCAGTGACACGGCCACCGAGAGCCGGGCGTCGGAGCCCGACGCCTGCACGATCCACACCGCGAAGGGCTGGAAGCCGAGCAGCGAGGCGACCGTGAACTCGCCGAGCACCAGCGCCAGCGTCAGGAACGAGGCGTTCAGGATCGCGCCGCGCAGATGGGGCAGGACGGCCGAGAGGAGCGCCCGCGGCCAGGACGCGCCGCAGTCCCGCGCGGCCTCCACCAGGGTGCGGACGTCCACGGAGCGCAGACCCGCGTCGAGGGCCCGGTGGACGAAGGGCAGCGCCATCACGGCGTACGCGAGGACGAGGACCACGGGGAAGTCCGGGTTCTGCACGGCCACGAAGGTCTGGTACAGCGGGGTCGTGGACAGCTTCTCCGGGCCCCAGCGCAGCACGGTCCCGAGACCGGCGGTCAGCGCCACCGGCGGCACGACCAGCGGCAGCGTGCACACGACCTCCAGGACCGGCCGCAGCCGGGGTGTCGAGAGCCGGGCCGCGACCGCCGCGGGGATGGCGACGAGGAGCACGAGCGCGACCGTCGCCGCCGCGAGTCCGAGCGACAGCAGCAGACTGCCGGTGAAGCCGGGCGCCGTGAAGATCCGGGTGTACGAGGAGAGGGTGAGCCCCTGCCCGGGGATGTCCACGGTGAACACGGCGGAGGCGAGCAGCGGGACGAGGAAGTAGACCCCGGCGAGCAGCAGCACCAGGGGACGCCCTACGCGAGCCAACGGGTGCTCCTTCGCTGGAGGGGGAGGTGGACGGCCATCACGAGGGCCGCGACCAGGACCATGTCGAGGCTGAGGGCGAGGGCGACGTTCTCCTGGCCGACCAGGACGTTGCCGGAGAGCGCGTCGGCGATCTGCAGCGTCACCAGCGGCACGGAGCTGCCGACCATCGCGGCGGCCGTCGCGTACGCGGCGAACGCGCTGCCGAAGAGCAGCACGAACCCGCCGAGGAGGGACGGCAGCAGCACCGGCAGGCCGACGTGGCGCCAGTACTGCCAGGCGGAGGCTCCGCAGTCGCGGGCCGCCTCCCGCCATGAGACGCGCAGACCGTCGAGCGCGGGCGCGACGGTCAGCACCATCAGCGGGACGAGGAAGTACAGATAGGTCAGCGCGAGGCCCCAGAAGCCGTACAGCGACCAGCCGTGTTCGTCGAGGCCCAGGCGGGTGGTGAGCACGCCGGCGTTGCCGAGGGTGGCGACGAAGGCGAAGGCGAGCGGGACGCCGCCGAAGTTGGCGAGCACCCCGGAGGCGGTGAGCACGGCCTCGCGCAGGGCCCGGCCCCGGGAGGAGACCACGGCCTGCGCGAGGAGCAGCCCGAAGAGGGTGCCGCCCGCCGCGGTGAGCGCGGACAGTTCGATGCTGCCGAGCAGGGCGGTGCGGTAGGCGCCGTCGACCGACCGGCTCAGGTTGTCGAGGCCGTACCCGCCGTCGGCGACGGTGAAGGCACCGTCGGCCATGGCGAGCGCGGGCAGCCCGAAGGCGACGCCGACGAGGAGGAAGAGGGGCAGGGCGGCGAGCCAGCCGCCGGGGCGCGGGCGGCTGCGGGCCCGGCGCGCGGGGGAGGCGGCGGCCGGGGCCGTGGGGGAGCCGCCGGTCATGGGGGAACCGGCGGCCCCGGCCGGTCCGGGCCCGGCGCCCGCCGGGGCCACCCGCGCGTCCTGCGCGCGGGCGGCCCCGGACGGGGCGGTGGAGGAGTGCGAGGTCATCGACGGGTCACCCGGAGACGGCCGCGGCCCAGCCCTGCGACAGGGTCTCCTTGGCCTTGGACGTCTGCTGCTCGGTGGGGAAGCTCGGCGTGCCCGTGACCTTCGGCAGCGCCGCGGCGGCCGCCTTGTCGAGGGTGCCGTCGGCCTCCATGGCCGGCATCAGGACGGGCCGGGCATACCCCTTCAGCCACAGGTTCTGGCCCTCGGCGCTGTAGAGGTACTCCTGCCAGAGCCGGGCGGCCGCCGGATGCGGGGCGTCCTTGTTGATCGCCTGCGAGTAGAACTGCGCGTAGACGCCGTCGGTGGGCACGGCGACCTTCCAGTCGACGCCCTTGGACGCGAACTGCTTCGCGTAACCGGCGTTCAGGTAGTCCCAGTCGATGGAGATGGGCGTCTCGCCCTTCTCGACCGTGGCGGGGGTGGACTCGACGGGGTTGTAGTTGCCGTTCTTCTTCAGCTTGCCGAAGAAGTCGATGCCCGGCTGGATGTCGTCGAACGAACCGCCGTTGGCCAGTGCCGCCGCGTACACGCCACCGAAGGCGGAGCCCGACTTGGTCGGGTTGCCGTTGAGGGCGACCTTGCCCTTGTACGCGGGCTTGAGCAGATCGGCGAAGGTCTGCGGGCAGACCTCGACCCGCTTGGCGTCGCAGCCGATGGAGACGTAGCCGCCGTAGTCGTTGAACCAGCGGCCCTGCGCGTCGCGCTGGGTCTGGGGGATCCGGTCGAAGGCGGCGACCTTGTACGGCGCGGTCAGCCCCTGCTCGCCGGCGGCCTGGGCGAAGGAGGCGCCGAGGTCGAGGACGTCGGGGGCGCGGTCCTGGCCCTTGCGGGACTTGACCGCGTTGATCTCGTCCTGGCTGGAGCCGTCGGGGTTCTCGACGTTCACCTCGATGCCGTACTTCGCGGTGAAGCCGTCGATGATCGCGCCGTAGTTGGCCCAGTCGCGGGGGATGGCGATCGCGTTGAGCCTGCCCTCCTTCTTCGCGGCGGCGACCAGGGCGTCCATGCCGCCGGCGTCGGCTGCGGAGGTGGCGGTGGCGAGGCTCTTCCCGTCGGCGCCCACGGCGCCGTTCGTCGGGGCGGCGCCGCAGGCGGTGAGGGTCAGGGCGGTGAGACCGAGGGCGCCGGCGAGGGCGGCGGCGCGGGCAGCGGAGGTCACGCGTACTCCATGGGGGAAGGGGAGCGAGGCCAAGCTGTATGGACAACTGTTGTCCATACAGCTTCTGCATTACGGGGGGTCGCGGTGTCCCGTCGGTGAACGCGAGGAGAAGCCCGCCCTGCCATTCCCCGGCGGATCGGCGGTGGCCGACCGCGAGTCCCCGACGCCGTGATCAGCGGCAGCGTGGAGTCGTCCACTCCAGGCGGGTCCTGACCCGGGGGTCCTCGATGTACTCCACGGCGGCGAGAGCGGTGTCGCGGGCCGTCCCCTCCGGGCCCCCCTCCGCCAGGATCCAGGCCAACACCTCGACGGCACGCGGATCCTGTCGGATCGCCAGCCCGCGCGCCGCCTCGGCCACGACGTCCGGATCGTCGTCCTCCAGCCGGGCCGCGAGCGCCTCCCGGAGCACGGCGGTGTCCTCGGGGACCTCCGCGAGCGCGAGCGTGGCCCAGTCCCGCACACCGTGGTCGTGATCGCGGCTCAGGGCGACCAGCCGCCGCACCGCCGCCGCGTCCCCCGCGGGCACGGGCCCGGTGAGCGAGCGCCCGAGGGCCCGCCGCACCTCGATGTCGGGGTGCGAGGCGAACGCCGTCAGGTCGGGCACCGTGACCGGCTCCCCGTACTGCCCGAGCGCGATGACCACGGAGAGCGCGGGCTCCCTCGCACCCTCCCGTACCGTCTGCCCCGCCAACTGCCGGAGCACCGCCACCGCTCCGGCCGTGAAGCCGTCGAGGCCGCCCAGGACGCGCGCGCCCAGGGCTCTGCGCAGCGGCTCCTCGCTCGCACACCACGCGACGGCCGCCGCGAAGGTCTCCTCGTCGCCCCGCTCGGCCAGTGCGCGGACCGTCTCCGTCCAGTCGTCCAGGTCCGGGTCCCCGCACCGCAGGGCCCGCCCGGCGAGCTCCTCGTACGGCGCGCGGATCCCCAGCGCCCGCTCCAGGAGCGTGGCGATCGCCGCGTGGCCGGTCTGCTGCTCGTTGCCGCTGCCCGGGGCGCCGTTCGGACGCAGCAGGTCCACGACGACGGTTACCCCGCCGTCCTCGCGCACGCGGCGCACCACCGCCTCGGCCCGACCGTCGTCCCCGCCCGTCGCGAGCAGCCCGCGCCGCAACTCCTCCGCGATGTCCACGCCGATCCAGCGCCGTGCCTCGCGCAGGGCGTCCTCGGTCGCCCCGGCGCCGCGGTCGAGCAGGGCCCGTACGCTCCCCGTCGAACCGCGCCGCGCCGCCGCGACCAGCGGCACGAGCCCGTCGGGGCCGGGCCGGGCCGGATCGGCGCCGTGCTCCAGGAGGATTCGCGCCGTCTCCACGTGCCCGAGCCGCACGGCCCAGTCCAGGGCCGTGAAGCCGAACGCCTCCGTCTGGTCCGCCCGCGCCCCGCCGGCCAGCAGGGCCCGCACCACCTCGGTGTGTCCGCCGCAGGCCGCCCCGCACAGCGGCAGGTCCCCCGCCTCCTCGCCGCTGCCCCTCGCGGGATCGGCGCCCGCCGCCAGCAGCAGCCGTACGATCCCGGCCTGGTCGGCCACGGCCGCCCGGTACAGCGGGGTCTCGCCCCCCTCATCGGCCTCGGGGGACATTCCGGCCCGGAGGGCGCGCACGACGGCGTCGTCCCCCTCGTGAATCGCGTCGAACAGCGTGCTCATCCGTCGACCCTCACCCGCCGGACACGGACGGCGCAATCGAATTGGCGCCCGAGCGAGACGGCGCCACTTTCGGCACCCGCCCTACGTCTCGCACTCCAGGACCGAGCCGCACACCCCGCACCTCGCCCTGACCCTGCGGCGCGTCGGCACCCGCAGGCGCTGCCGGCAGACCGGGCACGGGAAGGCGACGTGGGCCGAACCGCCCGCCCCCTCGAAGGCGTACGGAGCGTCCGCCGGGGCCCGTCCGTAGCGGCGGTCCTTCGCGTAGCGGTGGCGCGCCGCCCAGCCCGCCGCCGCCAACGGGGGCCGGCGGTTGTCCCGCGCCGCCTCCTCCCGTCCCCGGTTCCACGCCTCGTACGCGCGTGGGCTGGTGAACCACGGCGACGGGTCCTCCCCGAACACCTCGGCCCGCTTCGCCAGGACGTACCCGAACTCCTCCGGCGTCAGATACCCCAGCTTCTGGCTGGACACCCCGTCCTCCCGGAACGCGTCGAGGAGCAGCCATCCGGCCCCCAGATACGCAGTCACCACATCCGTGAGGATCTCGTTCTTCCGGGTGTCGGGGAACCCGAGGTCGAGGCGGTGCAGCAGTACATGGGTGATTTCGTGGGCCAGCGCGGCTCCCACGTCCCTGCGGTGCCGCCGGAAGCGGTCGTTCAGCTCGACGAAGTACTCGGGTCCCGCGGCCAGTTCCACACTCGCCGCGTGGGTCATCTCGCGGAAGCTCACGACCATCCGTGCCTCGGGGAGCTCCAGGTGGTGGACGAGCGCCCTCGCCACCCGCTGCGCCCCGAGATGGAGGTCCTCCTCGTCGCCGAAGGCCACGTCGGCCGCCGGCACGCTCGTCGCGTACCGCCGGACCCCGTCCGCGGACAGCCTGCGGTACAGCGCGGTGATCGAGGCCCGGACCGCGTCCAGGTGCGGGAACCCATGGACGACCTCGTTGCCGTTCGGCACGTCGCACCACCCCCTCACCCTTCACTGTACGGGCGCGCAACGGCACCGTCCGCTGGCCGAAAACGTGTCCTTGTGGCCCCGGTGAGCCCTTGTCCATAATCCGGACCAAGCCTTGACGGGCACATGCCATCAAGGCTCAACCCCCCATGAAAGGCAGACACTTGAAGAAGAACAGGTTCGTCCGCGCCCTTCAGAGAATCGCCGCGACCGGCGCCGTCGTGCTCGCCGCCGTCAGCCTCCAGCCCTCCACCTCCTCCGCCGCGCCCGCCCCGGTCGTCGGCGGAACCCGCGCCGCCCAGGGAGAGTTCCCCTGGATGGTCAGGCTCTCCATGGGCTGCGGCGGCTCGCTCATCACACCGCAGGTCGTCCTCACCGCGGCCCACTGTGTGAGCGGCTCCGGCAACAACACCAGCATCACCGCCACCGCCGGAGTCGTGGACCTCCAGAGCAGCAGCGCCATCAAGGTCCGCTCCACCAAGGTCCTCCAGGCCCCCGGCTACAACGGCAAGGGCAAGGACTGGGCGCTGATCAAGCTCGCCACCCCGATCACCTCGCTGCCCACCCTGAAGATCGCCGAGACCACCGCGTACAACAGCGGCACCTTCACCGTCGCCGGCTGGGGTGCCGCGCGTGAGGGCGGGGCCCAGCAGCGCTACCTGCTCAAGGCCACCGTGCCGTTCGTCTCGGACGCGTCCTGCAAGTCCTCCTACGGCAACGACCTCGTCCCCGCCGAGGAGATCTGCGCCGGCTTCCCGCAGGGCGGCGTCGACACCTGCCAGGGTGACTCCGGCGGCCCGATGTTCCGCCGCGACAACGCCGGCGCCTGGATCCAGGTCGGCATCGTCAGCTGGGGCCAGGGCTGCGCCCGCCCGAACTACCCCGGCGTGTACACCGAGGTCTCGACCTTCGCCGCCCAGATCAAGTCCGCGGCCGCCAGCCTCTAGCACGACCCCGAGCGGCTACGGGGGCTGAGCCGGCACCCCGTGACCCCGAGCGGGACGAGGGCGGGTCACCGTCCCCGTGACACCCGAGCGGGTACGAGGGCGGATCATCGCCCCCGTACCCGCTCACCCTCACCCGAGCCGGACGCTCCCCGCCCCGCCCTCCAGTTCGAGCACCCACACCTCGTTGCCGCCCTCCCGCAGGACCGCGCCCGGCACGAACAGCGAATCCTGCGGCCCCACGGACCAGTACCGGCCCAGGCAGAATCCGTTCACCCAGACGAAGCCCCGCGTGCAGCCCGGCAGCGACAGCGCCGCGTCACCCGGCCCCGGCACGTCCACCACCGCCCGGTGGAGCCCCGGCCCGCTCTCCCCGGCCACCGGACGGAACGGCACCTTCGCCACCGCCCCCGCCTCGAAGGCGTCCAGCCGCAGGCCCCGGGCCCGTACCCCGTGCACGTACTGCCGCTCGTGCCGGACCCCGCCCGTGATCCCCTTCGGCTCCGCCTGCCGCGGCCCGTAGTTGACCCGGCCCAGGGACTCCACCCACAGCTCCACCACCGCGGGCCCCGCGACCGGCTCCGCCAGGACCGTGTCCTCGGCGGTCAGCACCTCGGCCCGCACCCCGTCCACGTACACCACCGCACGGTCCCGCAGCCCGGTCACGGAGAGCGGATACGGCCGCCGCGGCCCGGGGATCTCCAGCCGGTAGCGCACCAGACCGCGGTCCACGTCCGCCTCCTCGAAGGACGGCGGCAGCGGCGTCCTCGTCTCCCGGCCGCCGAGCACGTCGAGGACCGCGTCGAGCGGCGCCCACTCCGCCAGAACACCCTCCGCCGGTGCCGCGATCCTGCGCGGCGGCTCCGGCACCTCGGGCAGCGGGCCCTCCGCGAACTCCGCCAGCACCTCACGGAAGAGCCAGTACTTCTCGGTCGGCAGCCCCGCCTCGTCGACCGGCGCGTCGTAGTCGTACGAGGTCACCGTCGGCCGCAGCCCGCCCTCGTGCAGCTCACCGGCCCGGTTCGCCCCCGCCCAGCCCGCGAAGTTCGTGCCGCCGTGCGCCATGTAGACGTTCACCGACGCCCCGCACTCCAGGATCTCCCGCAGCGCCGCCGCCGCGTCCGCCGCGTCCCGTACGGAGTGCTCCGTGCCCCAGTGGTCGAACCAGCCGCACCAGAACTCCATGCACATCAGCGGCCCCGACGACTGATGCCGCCGCAGCACCGCGAACGCCTCCCGCGCCCCCGAACCGAAATTCGCCGTCGCCAGCACCCCGGGCACGGAACCACCCGTCAGCATGTGGTCCTCGGGCCCGTCCGACGTGAACAGCGGCACCCCCACCCCGCAGTCCACCAGCAGGTCCGCGACCTTCCGCAGATACCCCTGGTCGGAGCCGTAGCTCCCGTACTCGTTCTCCACCTGGACCATGATCACCGGTCCGCCGCGGTCGATCTGCCGCTCCACGACCTGCGGCAGCAGCGCCCGGAACCACCGCTCCACAGGGGCCAGGAACTCCGCGTCGTCCGTCCGCACCCGCCGCCCCAGCCGCCCCGTCAGCCAATGAGGCAGACCGCCGTTCTCCCACTCGGCGCAGATGTACGGCCCCGGCCGCACGATCGCCCACATCCCGGCCGCCGCCACCGCGTCGAGGAAACGCCCCAGCGCCCCCACGTCCCCGAACCGGCCCGGCTCCGGCTCGTGCAGGTTCCACGGAACGTACGTCTCCACACAATTCAGACCCATCGCGCGGAGCATCCCCAGGCGATGACCCCACTGGTCCTCGTGCACCCGGAAGTAGTGCAATGCCCCCGACAGCAGCCGCACCGGCCGCCCGTCCAGCAGAAAGTCCTCGTCACCCACAGCGAACGTGCTCATGGCCTCACCCTCACCTCTGGCGGCGGACGGGTCCATGGACAAAGATCGTCGCTGATTGGACGGAAGAAGGGGCAGGCACGGCGGATGTACCACACCTGGATGCGCTACTTCACACCCAGCCCGATCCATCACCGCCTCGGGCTCGTCTGCCTCGGCGTCGGACTCCAGCACGGCACCCTGCCCACCGTCGGCCCCCGCACCCTCGACCACCACGTGGCCGTGGTCGTCAGCGCCGGCAGCGGCTGGTACCGGGGCCCGGACGGCCGGCGCACCACCATCACCGCGCCCGCCCTGATCTGGCTCACCCCCGGCGTACCGCACCACTACTCCGCCGATCCCGAGACCGGCTGGGACGAGTCCTTCGTCGACTTCGCGGGCCCCGCCACCACCACCTACACCGAACTCGGCTACATCGAACCGGACCGGCCCGTCGTCCCCCTCTCCGACGCCGCCGGGCCCCGCGCCGCCATCGGCCGCATCGCCCGCGCCGCCCGCCGCGGAAACCCCCTCCTCGAGGTCGAGACCGGCGCAGCCGTCCACGAACTCCTCGTCGCCCTGCGCCGCGCCCGCGCCGACACCAACGCCGACGGCGACCCCGTCCTCACCGCCCTCGCCCGCGACGCCTTCCAGCCGCTGTCCGTCGCCGAGCACGCCGCCCGGCACGGCATGACCCCCGCCGAGCTGCGCACCGCCGTACGACGCACCGCCGGCTGCAGCCCCAAGGACTACCTCCTCTCCATACGCCTCGGCCGCGCCAAGGAACTCCTCGCCGCCACCGAACTGCCCGTCGCCGCCGTCGCCCGCCGGGTCGGCTACGACGACCCCGCCTACTTCTCCCGCCTCTTCACCCGAAGGGTCGGCACCGCCCCCGTCCGATTCCGGGAACAGCAGGGGCACACTGTCCCGGGCGGCTGGAGCAACCAGATCCCGGATCCCGAACACCCTCCGACGATCGCCACCCGATCCGTCTAAGCTCGCTGCTCATGAGTGAGATCGACGAGTCCGTCACGGCGGAACTGACCCGGCTGCGCGAAAGCATCGACAACATCGACGCGGCGGTCGTCCACATGCTCGCCGAGCGCTTCAAATGCACCCAGCAGGTAGGTGTCCTCAAGGCCAAGCACCAGCTGCCGCCCGCCGACCCGGCCCGCGAGGCCCGCCAGATCGCCCGGCTGCGCGAACTGGCCGAGAGCGCGAAGCTGGACCCGGCCTTCGCGGAGAAGCTGCTGAACTTCATCATCGCGGAGGTCATCCGCCACCACGAGACGATCGCGGACGGAGCACACTGATGCGCGGAGCCGGCCGATGAGCCGCGTCACGGTCTTCACCCTCGGCGGAACGATCTCCGCGCGCGGCGGAGACGCCTCCCGCCTCACCGGCGCCGAGGTCCTCGCCGGGCTCGGCACCCCCGGCGTCGACGTGGAGCTCCGCGACGTCCGCAGGCTCCCCAGCTCCTCCCTGTCCTTCGAGGACCTCACCGCGCTCGCGCACGAGGTTCGCGGAGCCGTCGCGGGCGGCTCCGGCGTCGTCGTGGTCCAGGGCACCGACACCCTGGAGGAGACCGCCTTCCTCCTCGACCTGCTCTGCGTCACCGGCGAACCGATCGTCGTCACCGGCGCCATGCGCCGCCCCGACCTGCCAGGCGCCGACGGCCCGGCCAACCTGGCCGCCGCGATCGCCGTCGCCGCCGACCCCGGCTGCCGCGACCTCGGCGTCCTCGTCGTCCTCGCCGACGAGATCCACGCCGCCCGACTCGCCCGCAAGACCCACACCACCTCCGTCGCCACCTTCGCCTCCCCGGGCGCCGGCCCGCTCGGTGCGGTCGTCGAGGGCGAGCCGCGCATCTTGCTCCGCCCCACCGGCACCAGCGCGATCCACCCCCTGAGCCTCGACCCGGCGGTACGGGTCGCCCTGGTCACCCTCACCGTCGGAGACCGCGGCGAACTCCTGGACGCCGTCGACTCCCGCTTCGACGGCCTCGTCGTCGCCGCCTTCGGCGCCGGACACGTCCCCACCTGGCTCGTCGAGCCGCTCGCCGAGATCGCCGACCGCATCCCCGTCGTCCTCGCCTCCCGCACCGGCGCCGGCGCCACCCTCACCCACACCTACCGCGGCCCCGGCTCCGAGTACGACCTCCTGCACCGCGGCCTCGTCCCCGCCGGCCCCCTCGACCCGGCCAAGGCCCGCCTCCTCCTGCACGCCCTGCTCTCCTCCGGAGCCAAGGGCCCCGCCGGCTACGACCGCCCCGGCATCACCGCCGCCTTCGCCCACGTGAACGGCACCGGCCTCGCCTAAAGGGTGTTGCAGAAGGCTCGGTTCTGGGCATTTTGCCTGTATGGGTGGGGTGTTGCGGGCTGAGCCGGTGTGGGTGGAGACGTTCACGGGCTTGCGGATGGACCGGTTCGCGAAG
>NZ_JBEZNW010000049.1:0-46148 GCF_040653355.1 Streptomyces sp. NPDC047971
TGCAGGGGGGACCCTGTGGGAGAGTAGGACGCCGCCGAACAATTTTTAGCCTCAACCCCCGGACTTCGTCCGGGGGTTGAGGCATTTTTGCGTTCTAGACTGGAAGTCATGCGCTACGACCTGGTGATCTTCGACAATGACGGTGTGCTGGTGGACAGCGAGCCGATCTCCAACAGGCTGCTGGCCGGCTATCTGACGGAGGTCGGGCACCCCACGACGTACGAGGAATCCGTGCGTGACTACATGGGGTCCGCGATGCACCGCATCCATGAGCTGGTCGAGGAGCGGACCGGGCAGCGCCTGCCGGTGGAGTTCGACGAGACGTTCCACGGACGGGTCTTCGCCGCCTTCCGGCAGGAGCTGGAGGCCGTGCCCGGGGCCGCGGACGTGCTCAAGGGGCTTGCCGACAGCGGCGTTCCGTACTGTGTGGCCTCCTCGGGGAGCCATGAGCGGATCCGGATCGGGCACCGGAAGACCGGGCTCGACGTCTGGTTCCGGGACGAGATCATCTTCAGTTCCGAGGACGTCGGCCGCGGCAAGCCGTCGCCCGACCTGTTCCTCCATGCCGCCGCGCGGATGGGGGTGGCCCCCGAGCGGTGCGTCGTGGTCGAGGACAGCGCGCTCGGGGTCCAGGCCGCGCTCGCGGCCGGGATGGACGTGTACGGGTTCACGGCGATGACGCCCGAGGAGAAGCTCGCCGGCGCCAACGGGTACTTCGGCAGCATGGACGAACTGCCGGCGATATTGGGCAGGTGATCCATCTACCCAGGGGTAGGGACGGGTCCTACGCTGTGCCGCCATGACGGATGCGCGGTTGCGGCGTGGGCGGGGATCCCTGGGGGTCAGCTTCTTCGTGCAGGGGGTGACGTTCGCACTCCTTGTGACCCGAATACCGGCGATCCAGGACCGGTACGGGATCTCCGACGGGCTGCTGCCCCTCTGCCTGGCCGCCGTGCCGATCCTGGCCGGTGTGGGGAGTGTGGGCACCGAGAGGCTGGTGGCCAGGGTGGGGCCGGGGGCGGTGCTGCGGTGGGCGCAGCCGCTCGTCCTGCTGGCGCTGCTCGGGGTCGGCGCGGGGAGCGAGCTGTGGCAGGTCGCCGTCGCGCTCGGTGTCTTCGGGCTCGCGGTCGGCGCGCTGGACGCGTCGATGAACATGCTCGGGGTCAGCTTGCAGCGGGCTTACGGGCGGAGCATCATGCTCGGATTCCACGCGGCGTACAGCCTGGGCGGGATCGTGGGTGCCTCGTTGGCCTGGGCGGGTGCCCACTGGGACCTGTCGCTGTTCACCTCGTATCTGCCGGTGGTGGCCGTCCTGTTGCCCGCCGCGCTGGTCGGCAGCCGGTGGTACACGCCGGGGACCGTGCCGGCCGGCGGTGCGGAGTCGGCCGGGGGCGGGGAGACCAACGGCGGCGTGGGTGTCTCCTTCCGGCTGCTGCTGCCGCTGTGTCTCGTCATGACGTTCGCGTACATCGGGGACTCGACGGTCTCCAACTGGAGTGCCAAGTACCTCCAGGACGTGCTCGGCAGTTCGGAGGAGCTGGCGACCGTGCCGTACAACGCGTACATGGTCACCACGCTTCTCGGCCGGGCCGTGGGGGACCTCGGGGTGCGGCGGATGGGGGCCGCCATGGTCGTGCGGGGCGGGGCCGTGCTGGCCGCGCTCGGCTTCGCGGTGGTGGCGGTGGCGCCCGGGGCATGGGTGGGGATGGCCGGATTCACCGTGCTCGGGCTCGGGCTGAGCGTGATCGTGCCGCAGACCTTCGCCGCCGCCGGGAGGCAGGCTTTCGACAGTCACGGTCCCGGGGCGAGTGACGCCGCCGTGGCGCGGCTGAACGTCTTCAACTACGTGGGGTTCCTGATCGGGTCCCCGCTGGTGGGGGCGCTCGGGGACGCCTGGAGCCATCGGGGGGCGATGCTGGTGGCGATGGTGCTGGTCCTGGTGACGGTGGCGTATGCCACGTCGTTCGGTTCTCAACCGGCCCGATACGGTGGCGGGCATGAGCGGCCGCGCACTGTTGATGTGGGATGAAGCTGTCACGGGGTACGACTTCGGGTCCGAGCATCCGATGGATCCGGTACGGCTCGCGCTGACCATGGGGTTGGTGCGGGCGTACGGGCTCGATCGGTCCGTGGAGGTCGTCGCGGCGAAGCCCGCGGGGGACTCGACGCTGCGGCTGGTGCACCGTGAGGACTATGTGGCCGCCGTTCGGGCCGCTTCCGAGAACCCGAGGGCGGCGGATCAGTCGTACGGGCTCGGGACGGTGGACGATCCGGCCTTCGCCGGGATGCACGAGGCGTCCGCGTTGATCGCCGGGCAGTCGGTGGGCGCGGCGGAGGCGGTGTGGCGCGGGGAGGCCGCCCACGCGGTGAACTTCGCCGGTGGGCTGCACCACGCGATGCCGGGGAGCGCGTCCGGATTCTGTATCTACAACGACGCGTCCTTGGCCATCGCCCGTCTGCTGGAGCTGGGCGCGGAGCGGGTCGCGTACGTGGATGTGGACGTGCATCACGGGGACGGGGTGCAGGCGGCGTTCTGGGACGATCCGCGGGTTCTGACGATCTCGCTGCACGAGCATCCGCGGACCTTGTTCCCGCAGACGGGGTGGCCGGAGGAGACGGGTGGCTCCGGTGCGGGCCAGGGGTCCGCGGTGAACGTGGCGCTGCCGGCGGGGACCGGGGACGCGGGGTGGCTGCGGGCCTTCCACGCGGTCGTACCGGAGCTGCTGGCGGATTTCCGGCCGCAGGTGCTGGTGACGCAGCACGGGGCGGACACGCATTTCGAGGATCCGCTGGCGCACCTGGCGGTGTCGCTGGACGCCCAGCGGGCGGTGCAGGTGGCGTGCCATGAGCTGGCGCATGCCCATGTGGACGGCGGGAAGTGGGTCGCGCTGGGTGGTGGCGGGTACGCGGTGGTGGATGTCGTGCCGCGGTCGTGGACGCATCTGGTGGGGATCGCCGGGCACGCGGAGGTCGATCCCGAGTCGGTGATTCCGTCGTCCTGGCGGGATCTGGTCTACGCGCGGACGCGGCAGCCGGGGCCGATGCGGATGACGGACGGCCGGTGGCCGGTGGGGTGGCGGGACTGGGAGGAGGGCTACGACCCGGCGGACCGGCTGGACCAGGCGATCCTGTCGACGCGGCGGTCGGCCTTTCCGCTCCGGGGGCTGCTTCCCTAGTTTTCGGTGTTACGCCAACTGTGGGGTCTCCCAGGTGTTTTGACCCGTTGTCGGGGCGGCTCGGGCAGCATCGATGGGGTGCTGAGTACCGGGGCGTTGCGGGCGCATTTGTTGGCGGCGGGGTTGGCGGGGACGGTGGCGACCTCGCGGGAGGAGAGCCTGCGGAGCTATCGGCTGTTCGCCGCGCGGGACCCGCGGGTGATGCTGGGGCTCGACCCCGAGTGGGGGTGGGGCGAGGGCGAGTTGTTACGGCTGATGGCCGACAAGTGCGGGGTGTCGGGTGACCCGGCGCACCGTTCGGGGCCTGATGTCATCGATCCGGAGCGCACGTTGGGCGGGCTCGACGCGTTCGCCGCGCGGCTGGGTGAGGCGGCGGGACGGCGGGCTCCGGTGTTGTTCGGGACGGGGCATCCGCACCGTTTGCTCGGGTTCTACGCCGGGCTCGCAGACGCTTTGTCGGCGGCGGGATGTCTTGTTCTCACACCGGCGCAGGGGCGATGTGTCGACATAACGACCCGGTTCGGTCTACGCACGTACACCCTCGACTACGTACGCGGTGTCGCGGTGGTGCGAGAACCGGGTCTGCCGGGAACGGGGCGTGAGACGGGGGCGCACACCCACTCGCCGCTGCCGGTTAGGGCCGCTCTGGAGGGTGCTGTGCAGGGTGGCTGGCCGCTCCCCGAGCTCGTCATCGGGGACCACGGTTGGGTCTGCGGTGCAGGTCAGCTGGGTTTCGAGGCCATCGGTCTGGCGGATACGGACGATCCCGCGCTGTTCGTCGGTGAGGCGGAGGGTCAGGTCTCCGTGGCCGTTCCGCTTGATGACGCGGTGCGGTCCGATTACTACCGGCCGCTCACTCGCTATGTACTCAATCGAGCGAGTCTGTCACGGTAAACGGCCGATGGCTGCTCCTCTTCCCCACTCGTACCACACGCCCCTAGTCTGGAGCGTGAGCGCACAGCGACGCAGGGTCACCGGAGGGGAAGCCGGTGGGCGTCGTGTGCGGAAGGTACAGGTGGGTCATGGCTGCTGGCGAGCGACCTCTCAACGAGGTCAAGTTTCTGACCGTGGCGGAAGTCGCCTCGGTGATGCGCGTGTCGAAGATGACCGTGTACCGGTTGGTGCACAGCGGTCATCTGCCGGCGATCCGGGTGGGCAGGTCCTTCCGGGTCCCGGAACAGGCGGTTCACGAGTACCTCAAGGAGTCTTTTGTGGGGGTGGAGACCGCGTAGGAGGGGCGCGGTCGGGAGCCGGTCCGCCCCTCGGATTACAAGTGCGGCGCTCGGGCCGGTAGGCTAAGCCCTCGTAGGTCGTGTGGGCCCAGACGCCCCGCACCGAGTGAAGAGAAGTGAGCGAGGGTAGTCGTGGGCTCTGTTATCAAGAAGCGGCGCAAGCGGATGGCCAAGAAGAAGCACCGCAAGCTGCTCAAGCGCACCCGCGTTCAGCGTCGCAACAAGAAGTAAGCGACGGCTGTAACGACGGCTGTTTGTGCGTCGAGCGTGGCCCCCCACCGTTTTCGGTGGGGGGCCACGCCTTTTTCGGCAAGGTTCGACGCGGTTGCCCACGGCAGTCATCGCAGCGCAACAACGAGGCGCTACGGTGGCGCACAGGCACCCTGGGGGAGAACTCGGGGGAGAGACCGACGGAAGGCGCTGATCTTGGGAAAGGTCGTGCTCGTCACCGGTGCGGCTCGGCATCTCGGAGGCCGTTTCGTCCGCCGGGTCCAGCGGGATCCCGAGGTGGACCGGGTGGTCGCCGTGGACGCGGTCGCGCCGACGCACGATCTCGGCGGGGCCGAGTTCGTCCAGGCGGACATCCGCCAGCCGGCGATTGCCAAGGTGCTCGCCGAGCATGACGTGGACACGGTCGTCCACATGGACGTCACGGGCACGGCGCTCGGCGCCGGCGGCCGGACGTCGATCAAGGAGACCAACGTCATCGGCACCATGCAGCTCCTCGGTGCCTGCCAGAAGTCGCCCAGGATCACGCGGCTCGTGATCAAGTCCAGTACGAGCGTCTACGGCTCGGCGCCGCGCGACCCGGCCGTGTTCACCGAGACGACGCCACCGAAGTCGCTGCCGAGCGGTGGGTTCGCCAAGGACGCCGTCGAGGTCGAGGGGTACGTACGGGGCTTCGCGCGGCGCCGTCCGGACGTGGCGGTGTGCGTGCTGCGGTTCGCGAACATCCTCGGGCCGCGGGCGGACTCCCCGCTCGCCGAGTATCTGTCGCTGCCCCTGATGCCGACCGTCTTCGGCTACGACCCGAGGCTGCAGTTCGTGCACGAGGACGATGTCATCGACGTCCTGGAGCTCGCCTCGCGCGAGCCGCGCCGGGCGACGCTGAACAGCGGCACGTTCAACGTGGCGGGCGACGGGGTGCTGCTGCTGTCGCAGTGTGCGCGGCGGCTGGGGCGGCCCACGGTGCCGGTGCTGCTGCCGGCGGTCACCTGGGTCGGTTCCGCGCTGCGGACCGTCGGTGTGACCGACTTCGCTCCGGAGCAGATCCGGCTGCTCACCCACGGCCGGGTGGTCTCCACGGTCCAGATGCGCGAGACGCTGGGGTTCGCTCCCCGGTACACGACGGCCGAGACCTTCGCGGACTTCGCCCGCAGCCGTGGACCGGGGCTGCTACCGCCGGAGAAGCTCGCGGGGGCCGTGGACCGGGTCGCGGCCCGGCTGGATCAGAAGGAGCCCAGGTAACGATGGCGGACGCCAAGGTCATTCCGTTCGACGACGACCGTTCACGGGCGCGGCGACGGCCCGCCAGGACGGCTCGGGACGCCGCCGTGCGCGCCCTGCCGGGCCAGCACGGGCCGGAGGAGCCTGTCCTGCCGCCGCGGCCCGCGGCGGAGCCCGTGACGGCTCCGGAGGGCGCCGGGGAGGCGCGGGAGGGCCGCGGCGGGTGGGAGCGGCGGCTCGCGGGCGGGCTGGCGTTCCTGCGGCGCCGGGTGACCGGCGAGTACGAGGTCGACGAGTTCGGCTACGACAAGGAGCTCACCGACCAGGTCCTGATGTCGCTGGTGCGGCCGCTGGCGGAGAAGTACTTCCGGGTCGAGGTGAAGGGCGTCGAGAACATCCCGTCGAAGGGGGGCGCGCTCGTCGTCGCGAACCACTCCGGGACGCTGCCGCTGGACGGCCTGATGATGCAGGTGGCCGTGCACGACCACCATCCGGCGGGGCGGCATCTGCGGCTGCTCGCCGCCGATCTGGTCTTCATGCTGCCGGTGGTCAACGAACTGGCCCGCAAGGCCGGGCACACGCTGGCCTGCGCGGAGGACGCGGAGCGGCTGCTGACGGCCGGCGAGATCGTGGGTGTGATGCCGGAGGGGTTCAAGGGCATCGGGAAGCCGTTCGGGGAGCGCTACAAGCTGCAGCGCTTCGGCCGGGGCGGATTCGTGTCGACGGCGCTGCGGGCCGGGGTGCCGATCGTGCCGTGCTCGATCGTGGGCGCCGAGGAGATCTACCCGATGATCGGCAACGCCAAGACGCTGGCGCGGGTGCTGGGCATCCCGTACTTCCCGATCACGCCGACGTTCCCGTGGCTGGGGCCGCTGGGCGCGGTGCCGCTGCCGACGAAGTGGACGATCCAGTTCGGCGAGCCGATCGCGACGGACGGCTATCCGCCGGAGGCCGCTGAGGACCCGATGCTGATGTTCAACCTGACGGACCAGGTCAGGGAGCAGATCCAGCACACGCTCTACAAGCTGCTCGTGCAGCGGCGGTCCGTGTTCTTCTGAGCCGCCCGGTCCGTCGGCTCTTCCGGTGGTACGACGACGGGGCGCCCCACCGCAGTGGGGCGCCCCGTCGTCGTGTCAGCGAGCGTCCTCGCTGTCGATGCCCAGGCCGGGGAGGAGCCCCGGCAGCAGGGGCGGGATCGTGACGTCCGGCATCTCGGGTGTCGACGTGTCGGCCGAGGGTGCCGTGGGGATGCCCGTCGGCGGCGGGTCGAGCAGGCCGCCCGTGTTGCCGCCCAGCAGGCCGTCGTTCTCCGGGGAGCCCGAGCCGGAGCCCGAGGGCTGAGGCCGGGTGGACCCTTCACCGCCCGTGGAGGGGGCGGCGGGGGAGGACGGCGGATGTTGGGTCTGCGTACGCGAGGTCTCCGGCGACGAGCCCGGGGTGCTGGTGCCCGCCGCGCCCTTCTCCGGAGTGCGTGGCAGCATCCCCTGGAGCGGCTCGACCTCTTCGTCTATGGCGACGAAGACGCCCTCCACCTCGTTGCCGACGTCGGCGAGCTGCACGGGCAGCCGGTCGCGCAGGCCGTTCCAGGTGCCGCGGTGCGCCTGGGCGAAGGAGTTGAGCCGGGCCATCGGCCCGATCTCGCCGTCCCGCTCGTACGCCTGGCGCAGCAGTCGGTGTCCCTCGGAGGCGTCGTGCTTCATACCGCTGAGGACACGGCGGATCTCGCCGAGCGACTCGTGGTCGAGGTCGCCGGCGCGGCCCCGCTCCATGAGTCTGCGGGCTTCGCTGAGCCGGGTCGACGCCTGGTCCAGGAAGATCCCGCCCCGCTCGGAGTCGTCGTCGGCCATGCCGCGCTTGATGTCTTCCATGCCGCGCTTCAGCCCGTAGAGCGAGTCACCGGGGAGGGCGTCCGAGCTGGCAGCGGCGACACCGCTGAACGCGCCCGCGGCCACACCGACCGTGAGGCCGCCGGCTGCGAGCCCCTTCGACCAGCGGGAGCGGGGGCGCAGTTTCCGGAGCGGGGAGGCCCGGTGGGCTCCCCGCCCCGATGTCCGCTGCTCGGGCACCGTAGGGCCCGCGGCCGCGCTCCCCTCCGCGAGCATCGCTTCCATGGCGGCGACGAGCTGGGCTCGTTGCACCACCTTGACCTCGGGGTCCATCTCCGGCTTCGGCAGCTCGCCGAGCCCGTTCGCCAGAGCCAACAGCCGCCCTTGCTCGGCCGGTTCGGCCGACGCCTCGGGCTGTTCGGCCGTCGCGTCATCGGGCGTCCGATCATCCAGGGCCTGGGCGAAGGCGTTCGCCCGCCGGTGCGCCGATACGTTCGCGATCACTGGCGGCACCTCCTCTCGTCATGACGGTCGACTCCCCGGGGTGTCCGGAAGGTTGCACACCTTGAACACATCCACACGAAAGAGTGAGTGGCTGCGGACATGGCGTGACCACAGGGAGCCTGCATTCCGCACAACGAGCGGCGCGGCACTTGGGTTACGCGCGAAAGATGATCGGACCAGTGCGTCATCGAGGCGTCACCGACTGTGAGTTGGGCGGGGGTCGGGGGGACATGGGGGGTGGTGCGGGGGGAGGGGCGCGGCACGGTCGGTGGGGGGCGCGTGTGGGGGGCGCGAGCGGTCAGCGGGCGTCGTCCGGGAGCAGCCGCGCGAGGGTGCGCACGGCGCGGTACTGGAGGGTCTTGATCGCACCCTCGTTCTTGCCCATGACCCGGGCGGTCTCGGCGACCGAGAGGCCCTGCAGGAAGCGCAGGGTCACGCACTCCTGCTGCTGGGGGTTGAGCCGGCGGACGGCGTCGAGGAGGGCCGCGTTGGAGAGGGACTCCAGGACGGAGTCCTCGGGGCTGCGCTCGACCTCGTTGGCGTCGAGCATCTCGCCCGTGGTCACTTCGAGCCGGAAACGACTGGACTTGAAGTGGTCGGCGACCAGGTTGCGGGCGATGGTGACCAGCCAGGCGCCGAAGTCGCGGCCCTGCCAGGTGAAGGTGGAGATCCGGCGCAGGGCGCGCAGGAACGTCTCACTGGTGAGGTCCTCCGCCGTCGCCTTACCGCCGACGCGGTAGTAGATGTAGCGGTAGACCGTGTCGCTGTACTGGTCGTACAGGCGGCCGAATGCCTCGGCCTCTCCGGCCTGGGCGCGCTCGACGAGGTCCATCATGCGGGCGCTGTCGCTGTCGGCGGTGGGGCGGCGGGCGGCGGTCGAGGTTCCGGTGCCGCCGCGGCTGCCCCGTCTGCCGACAGCGGCACCGCTCTCGGCAAGGGCATAGCAAGGACCGGCGGGTGCCGGTGCGGCGAAGGCAAAGGCGGGGACAGGGCCGGCGTACGCGGTGGGGACGAAGCCGCGCAAGTGGTCGAGGACCGTTGCGCGCAGCGTAGCCAGGCCCGAGGCGTCAACCCCGACGTGTGGGTACACGGGACTCCCAGAGGCAGAGCTTCCATCACGTGCAGTGCGGGACCGTTCACTCGTCGTGGCGATGTGAGGGTCCCGTTGTGCGTCTGAGGAGAATAACGCTTCGTACAGGCAGCGCTACACCCAGTTGCGGAAATCACCGATTCCGTCTCACCTGTTACCGCTTGTAGGCGAGATCATTCACAGTTCGTGACCGATTGTTGATCGGATTGCTTCCGAGTGTGACTGCGTGCACGCGCTGTTGTGCCCGAGTGGCGGGTGTGCGCGTGATCCGGCCCGCTGCTGGGTAGGGAGTCGGGAATGCCTCCGGGTCGACCTGTGCGGTGGTGTTCGACCACGTACGGGTGAGTGCCGCAGGTCCCGGGTTGTCTCACGCGATCGCAGCCGAAACGTATCGGCAGTGTGCGGGGCGCCGGGCGTCGCGGGAGGCTGACCGTCGGCGGCCGGAGTCAGCGGCGGCGGCGGTGCAGGGCGACCGCGGCGGCCGTGCCGCCCGCCAGCGCGCCGACGCCCGCCGCGGCGGGGATGCCGACCTTGGCCGCCTTGCGCCCCGTGCGGTAGTCGCGCAGCCGCCATTCGCGCGCCTTGGCGTGCTTGCGCAGCTTGGTGTCCGGGTTGATGGCGTACGGGTGGCCGACCAGCGAGAGCATCGGGATGTCGTTGTGCGAGTCGCTGTAGGCGGCGCAGCGGTTCAGGTCCAGGCCCTCGGCTGCGGCCAGGGCGCGTACGGCCTCGGCCTTGGCGGGGCCGTGCAGCGGCTCGCCGACCAGCTTGCCGGTGTAGACGCCGTCGACGGACTCGGCGACCGTGCCGAGCGCGCCGGTCAGGCCGAGCCGCCGGGCGATGATCGTGGCCGTCTCGACCGGCGCGGCCGTGACGAGCCAGACCTTCTGTCCGGCGTCGAGATGGGCCTGTGCGAGCGCGCGGGTGCCGGGCCAGATGCGGTCGGCCATGTACTCGTCGTAGATCTCCTCGCCGATCGACATCAGTTCGGAGACGCGGTGGCCCTTGACGATGGACAGGGCGCTGTCGCGGGCGTCCTGCATGTGCTCCGGGTCCTCGACGCCGGCCAGTCGGAACCACGCCTGCTGCCAGGCGAAGCGGGCCAGTTCGCGGCGCTGGAAGAACTTCCGCTTGTACAGGCCCCGGCCGAAGTGGAAGATCGCGGCGCCCTGCATGACGGTGTTGTCGAGATCGAAGAAGGCGGCCGCCTCGGCGTCGCCCACGACCGGGAACTCCGGCTCGGCGGGCTCGGCCCGCTCCGCTGTCTCCCGTTCCAGTTCGAGCTGTTGCGAGGACTTGCGCGCCGCCTCGGCGGCGGCCTCGCCTGCCAGAACGCTGCGCGCGGTGGCGGAGCGCCTACGGGGGGTGAGCCATCCCATTGCGGCCATGCCGTGAGCATAGCCAGTCTGTTCGGTACTTCCCGACGTCTCGGGATGCCGCGGCGTGAACACTCCGCGACTCTCCTGTTAAACGGACAAGGAGGGAGCAAGCTGGAGAGAGGGGGCACGGCGCGCGGCAGCGCAGAATGGACGGCATGTTTGGACGGACGAAGAAGAAGGACACCCCCGCCGCTCCCGTCGCCGCCTCGCGGACCGTGACGCTGATCGGCAAGCCGGGCTGCCATCTCTGTGACGACGCCCGGGCCGTGATCGAGGCGGTCTGCGCCGAGACCGGGGCGCGCTGGGAGGAGAAGGACATCACCCAGGACGAGGAGCTCCACCGGGCGTACTGGGAGCAGATCCCCGTGGTCCTGGTCGACGGCGAACAGCACACCTTCTGGCGTGTGGACGCCGGGCGGCTCCGGCGCGAACTGGGTGGTTGACCGGAAGACGGCTACCATCATGGACGTTTTGTTGACGTTCGGGGGCGCGATCGTGAGGAGAGTGTGCGGTTTTGCCCCCTTCGGGTTCCCAACGGGCTGACACGCTCCACGGTTCCGTCATGGCGCGAACCGAGCGCGTGACCCCGGTCACTTTGGCCGGACAAAACGGACACCATCTTTGTGCACGCGTTCACAAAGACATAGCCTGCATTCGACGGGGCGGTCCTGGGACACACGGCCGCCTGCAGCCCCGCTCATCCCGCAGGAGCACCGTGGCAACTGGCCGAACTCACCGACCGGCGACCCGCAGCCGAGGAATCCCCGAGGCCACCGTCGCCCGGCTTCCGCTGTATCTGCGTGCGCTCACCGCACTGTCGGAGCGCTCCGTACCCACGGTCTCCTCCGAGGAGCTCGCGGCCGCCGCGGGAGTCAACTCCGCGAAGCTGCGCAAGGACTTCAGCTACCTCGGCTCGTACGGCACGCGCGGCGTCGGCTACGACGTCGAGTACCTCGTCTACCAGATCTCCCGCGAACTCGGCCTCACCCAGGACTGGCCGGTCGTCATCGTCGGCATCGGTAACCTCGGCGCCGCCCTCGCCGGCTACGGCGGCTTCGCCTCCCGTGGCTTCCGGGTCGCCGCGCTCATCGACGCCGACCCCGCCATGACCGGCAAGCCGGTCGCCGGGATCCCCGTCCAGCACAGCGACGACCTCGAGAAGATCATCGAGGAGGACGGCGTCTCCATCGGTGTCATCGCGACCCCGGCCGGCGTCGCCCAGCAGGTCTGCGACCGGCTCGTGGCCGCCGGCGTCACCTCCATCCTGAACTTCGCCCCAACCGTGCTCTCCGTGCCCGACGGCGTGGACGTGCGCAAGGTCGACCTCTCCATCGAGCTGCAGATCCTCGCCTTCCACGAGCAGCGCAAGGCGGGCGAGGAGGCGGAGGCCGAGGCCGCCGCCGCACCCACGCCGCCCACGGCCCTCGGCGCGACGGGAGACGCCCCGCGCAAGGGCACCGGACGCAAGGGACCCGACGGGGACGTCCCCGCGGTGATGCCGGCATGAGCCTCCTCGTCGTCGGCCTCAGCCACCGCAGCGCCCCGGTCAGCGTCCTCGAGCGGGCCTCGCTCGCCGCGGACACCCAGGCCAAGCTGCTCCAGGACACCCTCGCCGCCGAACCCGCGGCCGAGGGCGCCGTCCTGGCCACCTGCAACCGCATCGAGCTCTACGCCGACGTGGACAAGTTCCACGCCGGCGTCGCCGAGCTGTCCACGCTGCTCGCCCAGCACAGCGGCGTCGGCCTCGAAGAGCTCACCCCCTACCTCTACGTGCACTACGAGGACCGGGCCGTCCACCACCTCTTCTCGGTGGCCTGCGGGCTCGACTCCATGGTCGTCGGCGAGGGCCAGATCCTCGGCCAGATCAAGGACGCCCTCGCGCTCGGCCAGGACCTGCACACCGCGGGCCGACTCCTGAACGACCTGTTCCAGCAGGCGCTGCGGGTCGGCAAGCGCGCCCACAGCGAGACCGGGATCGACCGTGCCGGGCAGTCGCTCGTCACCTTCGGCCTCGAGCAGCTGGCCGACGGCGCCGACGTCGCCTCCTGGGCCGCCGGCAAGCGCGCCCTGGTCATCGGGGCCGGATCGATGTCCTCGCTGGCCGCCGCCACGCTCGCGCGCGCCGGGGTCTCCGAGATCGTGATCGCCAACCGGACGACCGCCCGCGCCGAGCGGCTCGTACAGATCCTGACCGAGCCCGGCGGCACGGGCGTCGCCGCACGCCCGGTCGAGATGGTTGCCGTCGGCGACGAACTGACACGTGCCGACATCGTGGTCTCCTGCACCGGAGCCACCGGACTCGTCCTGACCGGCGAGGCCGTCGAGGCGGCGATGCGGGACCGCGCGGCCCCGCTCGCACTGCTCGACCTGGCCATGCCCCGCGACATCGACGCCGCCGCCCACCGCATGACGGGCGTCCGGCTCGTCGACATCGAGTCGCTGGCGGACGCCTCCGCCGACGCCCCGATGGCCGCCGACGTCGACCAGGTGCGCGCGCTCGTCTCCGACGAGGTGGCCGCCTTCGGCGCCGCCCAGCGCGCCGCGCACATCACCCCGACCGTGGTCGCCCTGCGCACCATGGCCGCCGATGTGGTCGCGGGCGAGGTCGCCCGGCTCGAGGGCCGGCTGCCCGGCCTCGACGACAAGCAGCGCGCCGAGATCACCCAGACCGTGCGCCGGGTGGTCGACAAGCTCCTGCACGCGCCGACCGTGCGGGTCAAGCAGCTGGCCAGCGAGCCCGGCGGTGCCGGGTACGCCGACGCGCTGCGGACACTCTTCGACCTCGACCCGGAGACGGTCGCCTCCGTCTCCCGGGCCGACCTGAATGACGCCGACGTCAAGAACCGAGGGCGAGTATGACCGAGAGGGCACTGAGGCTCGGGACCAGGCGCAGCAAACTCGCCATGGCCCAGTCCGGGCACGTGGCCGACGCCGTGCGGCAGCTGACCGGCCGACCCGTCGAGCTCGTGGAGATCACGACGTACGGGGACGTCTCGCGTGAGCACCTCGCGCAGATCGGCGGTACGGGGGTGTTCGTCGCCGCACTGCGCGACGCGCTCCTGGCGGGTGAGGTGGACTTCGCCGTCCACTCCCTGAAGGACCTGCCGACCGCCCAGCACCCCGAGCTGGCCATCGCGGCGATTCCGCGCCGCGAGGACCCGCGCGACGTGCTGGTCGCCCGCGCCGGGCTGTCGCTCGACACGCTGCCGCAGGGCGCCAGGATCGGCACCGGTTCGCCGCGCCGGACGGCCCAGCTCAACGCGTACGCGCGCAGCCACGGGCTGACCATCGAGACCGTGCCGATCCGCGGGAACATCGACACCCGCGTCGGATACGTACGTGGTGGGGAGCTGGACGCGGTGGTTCTCGCCGCGGCCGGCCTCAACCGCATCGGCGGGACGGAGGAGCTCACCGGCTCCCTGTCGCTCGACCACCTGTCGGTCGACGCCGTCCTGCCCGCCCCCGGCCAGGGGGCCCTGGCGATCGAGTGTCTGGCGTCCGACGCCGGTCTCGTCGCCGCGCTCGCCGAACTCGACGACCCGCACACCCGGGCCGCCGTGACCGCCGAGCGCGCCCTGCTCGCCGCCCTGGAGGCCGGCTGTTCCGCACCCGTGGGTGCGCTGGCCGACCTGCTGGCCGAGGATTCCGGCCGCGGGCAGATTGTCACCGAAATGCGCCTGCGCGGCGTCGTCGGCACCACCGACGGCTCGACGCTGGTGCAGCTGTCCACCACCGGTCCCGTACCCACGTCGTACGACGAGGCGATGGAGCTCGGACGCGAACTCGCGGACGAGATGCTCGCCAAGGGTGCGGCCGGTCTTATGGGGGAGCGAGCACTTTGAGCCCCACCAGCCCGACCACCAGCCCCGCGTCCCAGGCCTTCTTCGGTCAAGGGAGCGTCACCTTCCTCGGTGCCGGACCAGGCGATCCAGGACTGCTGACCCTCCGGGCAGTCGAAGCCCTCGCCGGCGCGGACGTCCTGATCGCCGAGCCGGAGGTGCTCGAAGTCGTCCGCGGCCATGCGCGCGCGGGCGTGAGCACGCCTGAGCTGACGGTTGTTGACGAGGCATCAACAACCGCCGATGTCCCCGTGTTGAGGGATGCGACCAATCTTGTCATGGAGGCCGCGAGGGGCGGCAAGCGGGTCGTCCGTGCGGTGACCGGCGACCCCGGCCTCGACGGAAACGCAGGTCAGGAGATGCTCGCCTGCGCCTCCGAGGGCATTCCCTTCGAGGTCGTGCCCGGCGTGGCCACGGCGGTGGGCGTGCCCGCGTACGCCGGTGTCCCGCTGCGCGACGCGCAGGGCACCGATGTGCGCTTCGTGGACGCCCGTACCGCCGACGACCGCTGCTGGACCGAGGTCGGCGCCTCGGACGGCACCGTCGTCGTGTCCACCTCGCTCGACTCGGTCGCCGCCGCGGCCGGTGAACTGGTGGCGGCAGGCCGTAAGCCGGACACCCCGCTCACCGTGACCATCGGCGGTACGACGACCCGGCAGCGGACCTGGACCGCGACGCTCGGCACCATCGCCCAGGTCTTCAAGCAGGGCAAGGTGCTCCCGTCGCCCGAGGGCCACCGGCCGGTCATAGCCGTGGTCGGCGAGCGCAGCGCCCCGGCGCAGCGGGACCAGCTGGCGTGGTTCGAGTCGAAGCCGCTCTTCGGCTGGCGGGTGCTCGTGCCGCGGACCAAGGAGCAGGCCGCGTCGCTCTCCGACCAGCTTCGTTCGTACGGTGCCGTGCCGCACGAGGTGCCCACGATCGCCGTCGAGCCGCCGCGCACCCCGCAGCAGATGGAGCGCGCGGTCAAGGGTCTGGTGACCGGCCGCTACGAGTGGATCGCGTTCACGTCGGTCAACGCGGTGAAGGCGGTGCGCGAGAAGTTCGAGGAGTACGGGCTGGACGCGCGTGCCTTCGCCGGGATCAAGGTCGCGGCCGTCGGCGAGCAGACGGCCGCGGCACTCGTCGACTTCGGCGTGAAGCCGGACCTGGTGCCCAGCGGTGAGCAGTCCGCCGCGGGCCTCCTGGAGGACTGGCCGCCGTACGACCCGGTCTTCGACCCGATCGACCGCGTCTTCCTGCCGCGGGCGGACATCGCGACGGAGACCCTGGTCGCCGGTCTGATCGAGCTCGGCTGGGAGGTCGACGACGTGACCGCCTACCGGACGGTCCGCGCGTCGCCGCCGCCGGCGGACACCCGTGAGGCGATCAAGGGCGGTGGCTTCGACGCGGTGCTCTTCACCTCGTCGTCGACCGTGCGGAACCTGGTGGGCATCGCCGGCAAGCCGCACAACGTCACGGTCATCGCCTGTATCGGCCCCGCCACCGCCAAGACGGCGGAGGAGCACGGGCTGCGCGTGGACGTGCTCTCTCCGGAACCCTCGGTGCACAAGCTGGCGGAGGCGCTGGCGGACTTCGGTCTGCGGCGGCGTGCCGCGGCGCTGGAGGCCGGGGATCCGGTGACGCGGCCGTCGGAGCGCAGGCCGGGGGCGCGGAGACGTCGGACGACGTGACGCGCGTGATGTGACCCAGGGGTGCGGGACCTTGTGAAGGTCCCGCACCCCTTGCGTGTGGCCCGGGGGCGGTACCGTCCCCGGCGCGCACGGGCGCGGGGGCGGGGGAGGGACGGTTCCGCCATGCCCACCCCGCTTCTGCGGACCGGGGTCCTGCGACGGGGGCAACACGGTGTCGGTAAGTGCATGGATTCCGCGGGCGTAGCCTCGGTTCATGAACTCGTACGGAACCTTTCCCGGGGCGCGGCCGCGGCGGCTGCGGACGACTCCTGCCATGCGGCGGATGGTGGCCGAGACGCGGCTGAGCCCGGCCGACCTGATCCTTCCCGCGTTCGTCCGGGAGGGGATCGCCGAGCCCCGGCCGATCGCCGCCATGCCCGGAGTGGTGCAGCACTCGCGGGACACCCTGCGCAAGGCCGCCGTCGAGGCGCTGGAGGCCGGGGTCTCCGGGATCATGCTCTTCGGTGTGCCCGAGGACGAGAAGAAGGACGCCGCCGGCACGGCGGGCACCGACCCGGACGGGATTCTCCAGGTCGCGATCCGCGACGTGAAGGCCGAGGTCGGCGACGATCTGGTGATCATGTCCGACCTCTGCCTGGACGAGTACACCGACCACGGGCACTGCGGGGTGCTGGACGCGAGCGGACGGGTCGACAACGACGCCACCCTGGAGCGCTACGCCGAGATGGCGCAGGTCCAGGCCGACGCCGGGGTCCATGTCGTCGGGCCCTCCGGGATGATGGACGGCCAGGTGGGGGTGGTCCGGGACGCGCTGGACACCATCGGCAAGGAGGACGTGTCGATCCTCGCGTACACGGCGAAGTACTCCTCCGCCTTCTACGGTCCCTTCCGTGAGGCCGTCGGCTCGTCCCTGCAGGGTGACCGCAAGACCTACCAGCAGGACCCCGCCAACGTCCGCGAGTCGCTGCGCGAGCTGGCCCTGGATCTGGAGGAGGGCGCCGACATGGTGATGGTGAAGCCCGCGGGCCCCTACCTGGACGTGCTCGCGAAGGTCGCCGAAGCCGTGGACGTGCCGGTCGCCGCGTACCAGATCAGTGGTGAGTACGCGATGGTCGAGGCCGCGGCGGAGAAGGGCTGGATCGACCGCGACAAGGCCATCTTCGAGACGCTCACGGGGATCAGGCGCGCGGGTGGGCAGATGATCCTCACCTACTGGGCCACCGAGGTCGCGCAGAAGCTCAGCCGCGGGGTCTGACGGCTTCCCGGCTCTCTCGCACGACTCCTCGATAGGGGCGGAACCGCACGGCGGTTCCGCCCTCTTCGTCGTCATGGGCCGTGAGGACGTGGACGCGCCTGCCGTCCTCGCCGCGGTGGAAGTACTGGGCGACGCCGGCCTCGGAGCGGGTCGCGCTGAGGGTGCGTACGGGTGCCTCCCGGAGCCGTACGACGCGCTCGTGGGTGTAGCGGCCGGGCGGGCCCACCGTGGCCAGGGCCTGGACGGAGGCGGTGATGGCCCGCTGGTTGGCCGGGTCGGCGGTGAAGGCGTAGTGGGCGGCCGAGTCCGTCCACTGGGCGTAGTTGAGGATCGTCCGGCCGTCGGAGCCCATCAGGCAGTGGCGCGAGAGGAACGCCTCCGGCAGCTCGGCCCGGGCCCAGGCGTCCATCACGGTGTCCATCACGAGCCGCTGCCGCTCGGCGCTGTCCGTGTACCACTCGGCGATCAGGACGAGGCCGGCGTCCGGCCTGCCTAACGCCGGGAAGTCGTCGGTCTCCACCGGCAGGGCCCCCGTTGAATCGTTAGTCATGACTAACAGTTTCCCGGGGTGTCCGGCTTCCATGCAAGCGATTAACGCGTCAGCATCTCCGCCAGACGGGACAGGCCGTCCGCCGCATGCCCCTCGGCGATCGAGCGGTCCAGGAGCGCCTGGAAGGGCACGAAGAGCTCCGGACTGACACCCTGCGCCTCGAACGTGGCCAGGAAGTTGGGGAACGCGGCCTGGTTGACGGCCAGGCTGGAGACATCGGTCAGGTGCTGCCCCGAGTCGACCGCCCGCGCGATCCCCGGCACGCCGGCCAGCATCGCCGCGACCCACGGGACCAGCAGCTCGGCGTACTCCTCGGCGCCGATCTTCTCCGTACGGACCAGGGCCAGCGCCTGGACGACCCCGATGAACATCCCGTACATGCCGGTCAGCAGCCCCAGGTCGTACAGGGCCGCGAGGCCCGGGTCGGTGCCCGTCCACCTCGTGCCGCCCAGCGCCGCGAGGGTCGCGCGGTGACTTCGGTACGCCTCCTCGTCGCCGCTGTAGAAGACGTACGCGTCCGGGCCCGCGATCATCTGCGGGACCCCCATGATCCCGCCGTCGACGTACCGGGCGCCGCGCTCCGCCGCCCGGGCGGAGAGCGCCCGGGCCTGCTCGGGTGTGCCGTTCGTGAGGTTGACCAGCGTCTTTCCCGCCACGGAGTCGCCGAGCGCGGTGAAGAGCTCCTCGACGTTGTCGTTCGTCAGCAGGCAGAGCACGACGAGCGGGCTCGCGGCCACCGCGTCCACGGGCGTGTCGGCCGGCAGCGCGCCCTGCGCGACCAGCGGGCCCGTCCTGGCCGGGGAGCGGTTCCAGACGGTGACCGGATGGCCCGCGTTCAGGAAGGCGGCCGCGAGCGCCGTGCCCATCATGCCCAGGCCGAGGACGGAGACCGGGGCGGAGGCGGCGGCGGAGACGGCGGCGGTCGAGGGGGTGCTCGCGGGGGTGCTCTCGGGGGTGCTCTCGGGGGTGCTCTCGGACTGGGGGGTGCTTGCGGGCATGGGGGTGCTCCAGGGCTTGGAATCGGGGGTTGGAGCCGTCCTGCGGCTCGCTTTCGATCCTTCTCCCTCGCGGTACGCCCCACAAGTACCGACTTATTCGTCAGCTACGCACCGATTGGTAAGGATGCGCCGGGCGGCGCACCCTGGAAGTACCTCAGGAGGTGGTCCTCATGATGCACACGCTCGTGGGATGGCACGTCGAGATGGAGTTCCAGGAGGAGGGTGACCGGACGAGGGCGGCCGCCATGGTGCGGCTCGGTGACGGCACCGAGTTCCGCGCCCAGGGCAACGCCCACCGGCACCCTTCGGACCCCGAGCAGCTGCGGGTCGGCGAGGAGATCGCGGGCGCACGCGCGCTCATGGATCTCGCCTCGCAGCTGCTGCAGAAGGCACACACGGAGATCGACGAGGTGTCGGGCCGGACGTCCCGGCCCATCACCTGACCGCGCATCAGTACATCGGCGGCGGGGGCGACGTGACGCGTCGTCCCCGCCGCCGACGCCACCGGCCGGTCAGCCCCGGGCGATCAGAGCGATCACGATCGCGGTGCAGGTGATCAGGACTGCGACGGCTACGACGTCCGTCAGATGACTGTTGGGCATGGGCCCACCCTGTGGGCCGGGGCGATCCCGCGGCAACGGTCACGGGACAATGGGGGAAGCCGGAACGCGCGGACCTGCCGTGACCTGGGGAAACAAGCCACCCCTGGAATGCGTTCCTGGGACGGTCGAGACGAGGGGACGGGGCGGGTGGCCAAGGAGGCGGACGAGTTCGCGGAGCTGGTGCGCGGGCTGAAGGAGCGATCCGGGCTCAGCTACGGGGCGTTGGCCAAGAAGCTCCACGTCAGTACGTCGACGCTGCACCGGTACAGCAACGGTGACGCCGTACCGGCCGAGTTCGCCCCCGTGGAGCGACTGGGCCGGCTGTGCGGAGCCTCCCGCGACGAGCTGATCGCGCTGCACCGCAGCTGGATTCTGGCGGACGACGCGCGACGACGTGGCAAGAACGCGCCCGCGGCTCCCGAGCCGCAGGGATCGCAGGGCGGGCCGGCGGTGTCCGGGGCGGCGGACGAGGGGGAGGGTCCGGCTGGGGCCGGGGCGGCGGACGAGGGTGAGAGTCCGGCTGGGTCCGGGGCGGCGGTGTCCGGGGAGGGTCCGGCCGGTTCCGGAGCGGCTGCCGACGTGGCGAGCCCGTCCGTCGTTGCCTCCGCAGCGGCCTCCGACACCGCCCCGGACGTCGCCCCGGACGTCGCCCCGGACGTCGCCCCGGGCACCGCTCCGGCCGGCGGCCCCGACGGCGGCTCGCTCTCCGGCCCGCACACCGCGGCGATGCCCGCAGCCGCCCAGCCGGCTCCCGGGCCCGCGGCCGAGTCCGACGCCGCGTCCGAGGTCGTCGTGACCGTGCAGGCACCTCCTCGGGGCTCCGGCACCCCGGAGAACTCCGCCCGCTCCCGCAAGCGGCTGCGGACAGCCGTCGCCGCGGCCGCCGTCGTCGCGCTCGCCGTGCCCGTGGCGTACGCCGTCAACCGCCCCGACGACAGCCGCGCCGGCGACAAGAACGCCTCCGGGCAGCACGCGAACGGCTCCGTCGAGGCGCCCGCGGCGAGCGACTCCGCGCCCCCGTCGGCCTCCGCGTCCGCATCGGGCTCCGGCTCCCCGTCCGCCGCCGCGACGCCGAGCACACCGGCGACCTCGGCCGGAACCAACCCCTCCGCCCGGACGACCCGTCAGCCGGCGGGCGCCCCCGTGAGCGTGGGCATCAGCTCGTACAACTGGGCCGGAGCCTGCGGCCAGTACTACGCCCTCGACCGCTCACCCGGGCAGGTCCCGCCGCCGCCCGCCCCGCAGGACAGCCGGGGCTGGGCGCGGGCGCTCGGCGGGGTCGACGGCGGTCACATGCAGCTCCAGCTCACCGTCACCGGCCGCACCGACGAGGCCACGGTCCTCACCGCCGTCCGCGTACGCGTCGTGGAACGCGCCGCGCCCCTCGACCGGGCCGCGTACTTCATGGGCGACGGCTGTGGCGGCGGCATCACCCCGCAGGCCTTCGACATCGACCTCGACGCCCCGCACCCCACCGCCGAGCCGGTCGCCGGCCTCGACGGCGAACACCGGGTACCGGCCAAGGACTTCCCCTACAAGGTCTCCACCAGCGACCCCCAGGTCATCAACCTCGACCTGCACACCGAGTCGTACGCCGTCTCCTGGTACCTCGAAGTGGAGTGGAGCAGCGGCGAACGGCACGGAAAGGCACGCGTCGACGACGGCGGGAAGCCGTTCCGTACGAGCGCGATCGAAGGCAGGAAGCAGTACGCCTACCGGCCCGACACGGGCGAGTGGGCCGCGTCGCAGTGAACCGACGCGAAGGCCCCGGCACCGTACGCGGACGGTGCCGGGGCCTTCGCCGTGGCGCGATGGGCGCCACGGCGCGTCGTCAGAGGCGCTCGGGCGTCCGGATGCCCAGCAGGGCCAGGCCCTGGTGGAGCGTCCGGGCGGTCAGGTCGCAGAGGAACAGCCGGTTCTCCGCGACCTCCTTCGGCGGCGCCGGCTTGATGACCGGGCACTGGTCGTAGAACGTCGTGTACAGCGACGCCAGCTGGTACAGGTACGCGGCCAGCTTGTGCGGGGCGTACTCCTCGGCGACCTCGGCCAGCGTCTCGCCGAACTGGTCCAGGTGCAGACCGAGCGCGCGCTCCGCCGGAGCCAGCTCCAGCTCCGGGTGGGCCAGCGGCGCGAACTCACCGGCCTTGCCGAAGATCGACTTGATACGCGCGTACGCGTACTGGAGGTACACCGACGTGTCGCCGTTCAGCGACACCATCTGGTCCAGGTCGAACTTGTAGTCCCGCGCCGCGGACGTCGACAGGTCGGCGTACTTGACCGCGCCGATGCCCACGTACTGGCCGTTCTCGACGATCTCCGTCTCGGTCAGGCCCACCTTCTCGGCCTTCTCACGGACGACCGCGGTCGCCCGGTCCACGGCCTCGTCCAGCAGGTCCACCAGCCTGACCGTCTCGCCCTCACGGGTCTTGAACGGCTTGCCGTCCTTGCCGAGCACCGTGCCGAACGCCAGCTGGACCGCCTTGACCTCGTCGTTCAGCCATCCGGCCCGGCGGGCGGTCTCGAAGACCATCTTGAAGTGCAGCGACTGGCGGGCGTCGACCACGTACAGCAGGGACGTCGCCTTCAGGTTCTGCACCCGGTCACGGATCGCCGACAGGTCCGTGGCCGCGTAGCCGAAACCGCCGTCGGACTTCTGGACGATCAGCGGGGTCGGGTTGCCGTCCGGGCCCTTGATGTCGTCGAAGAACACGCACAGCGCGCCATTGGAGCGGACCGCGACGCCCGACTCCTCCAGGATGCGGCAGGTCTCCACCAGCATGTCGTTGTAGCCCGACTCGCCGACCACGTCCGCGTCGTCGATGTCCATGTCGAGCTTGTCGAAGACCGAGTAGAAGTAGATCTTCGACTCGTCGACGAACCGCTGCCACATGGCGCGCGTCTGCTCGTCACCGGCCTGAAGGTCCACGACCCGCGCCCGCGCCCGGGTCTTGAACTCCTCGTCCGAGTCGAACAGCGTCCGCGAAGCCTTGTACAGCCGGTTGAGGTTGGACATGGCCTCCTCGCCGGAGACCTCGTCCTCGGACTTGTGGTCCAGCTCGTGCGGGTGCTCGACCAGGTACTGGATGAGCATGCCGAACTGGGTGCCCCAGTCGCCGATGTGGTGACGCCGGACCACCTTCTCGCCCGTGAACTCCAGGATCTCGACCATCGCGGCGCCGATCACGGCGGACCGGAGGTGGCCGACGTGCATCTCCTTCGCCACGTTCGGCTGGGCGTAGTCGATCACCGTCGTGCCGGCGCCCTGACCGTACGGCACACCGAGGCGGTCGTCGGCGGCACGCGCGGCGAGAGTCCTGATGATCGCCTCGTCGGTGACGGTGATGTTCAGGAAGCCGGGGCCCGAGACCTCGATCTCCTTCAGCACGTCGTTCGCCGGGATGCCACCGACGACCTTCGTCGCCAGCTCACGCGGGTTGCCCTTGAGCTGCTTGGCGAGGGCCAGGATGCCGTTGGCCTGGAAGTCGGCCCGGTCGCTACGTCGCAGCAGCGGGTCGGCGGAACCGGCCTCCGGCAGGGCTGCCGAGAGACCTTCCGCGAGACGCTGCTGCACGGTCGAAGCGAGGGAAGGGACCGAGGCCATGAGCTTCCGTTCCTGTCGGTGGTTCAGTGGTGGGCTTTATCGCTTGTCAAGTGTCCCATGGGCGGGCAACGTGTTTTCTCCACCTGTGGACAACCCCGTAGCGCCGCCTTCCGTCTGGGAGAATGGCTGACGTAAGGCCGCAGGGCCTTCGAGGGAATCAAGGAAGAAGGACGTACCGACCGTGGCTCAGAGCAGCACCGAGACCGACTGGGTCTCCCGTTTCGCGGACGAGGTCATCGCCGAGTCGGAGCGACGTGCGCCTGGCAAACCGGTCGTCGTCGCCTCAGGACTCTCCCCCTCCGGCCCCATCCACCTGGGCAACCTCCGCGAGGTCATGACCCCGCACCTGGTCGCCGACGAGGTCCGGCGCCGCGGGTACGAGGTCCGCCACCTGATCTCCTGGGACGACTACGACCGGTACCGCAAGGTCCCGAACGGCGTCGCGGGCATCGACGACTCCTGGGCCGAGCACATCGGCAAGCCCCTGACCTCCGTCCCCGCCCCGGCCGGCTCCCCGCACCCGAACTGGGCCGAGCACTTCAAGGCCGCCATGGTCGAATCGCTCGCCGAGCTCGGCGTCGAGTACGACCCGATCAGCCAGACGGAGCAGTACACCGCGGGCACCTACCGCGAGCAGATCCTGCACGCCATGAAGCACCGCGGCGACATCGACGCGATCCTCGACCAGTACCGGACGAAGAAGACGCCGAAGAAGCAGTCCCAGAAGCCCCTCGACGAGGCCGAGCTGGAAGCCGAGGAAGGCTCCGGCGCGGCCAACGAGGACGACGGCTCCGGCGGCGCCGGCGGCTACTTCCCGTACAAGCCCTACTGCGGTCGGTGCGAGAAGGACCTGACGACCGTCACCTCGTACGACGACGAGACCACCGAGCTGGCCTACACCTGCACGGCCTGCGACTTCTCCGAGACCGTCAAGCTCAGCGAGTTCAACCGCGGCAAGCTGGTCTGGAAGGTCGACTGGCCGATGCGCTGGGCGTACGAAGGCGTCATCTTCGAGCCCTCGGGCGTCGACCACTCGTCGCCCGGCTCGTCCTTCGTCGTCGGCGGCCAGATCGTGCGCCAGATCTTCGACGGCGTCCAGCCGATCGGCCCCATGTACGCGTTCGTCGGCATCAGCGGCATGGCCAAGATGTCCTCCTCGAAGGGCGGCGTACCGACGCCCGCCGACGCGCTGAAGATCATGGAGGCGCCGCTGCTGCGCTGGCTGTACGCCCGCCGCAAGCCCAACCAGTCCTTCAAGATCGCCTTCGACCAGGAGATCCAGCGGCTCTACGACGAGTGGGACAAGCTCGAGGCCAAGGTCACCGACGGCACCGTGCTCCCGGCGGACGCCGCCGCGCACGCCCGGGCCGCCCGCACCGCGGCCGGTGAGCTGCCCCGCACGCCACGGCCCCTGCCCTACCGCACCCTCGCCTCGGTCATGGACATCACGGCCGGCCACGACGAGCAGACCCTCCGGATCCTGACCGACCTGGACCCGGAGAACCCGGTCACCAGCCTGGACGAGGTCCGCCCCCGCCTGGACCGCGCCGAGAACTGGATCACCACCCAGGTCCCGGCCGACCAGCGCACCATCGTCCGCGACGAGCCGGACACCGAGCTCCTCGGCTCCCTCGACGACCAGGGCCGCGAGTCCCTGCGCCTCCTCCTGGAGGGCCTGGACACGCACTGGTCCCTCGACGGCCTGACCACGCTCGTCTACGGCGTCCCGAAGGTCATGGCCGGCCTCGACCCCGAGGCCAAGCCGACCCCGGAGCTGAAGGTCGCCCAGCGCGCCTTCTTCGCCCTGCTCTACAAGCTCCTCGTCAGCCGCGAGACCGGCCCCCGCCTGCCCACCCTGCTGCTGGCGGTCGGCACGGACCGCGTGCGCAAGCTGCTCGGAGCCTGACACCTCACGGCACCAGGACAACGAAGGGCCGCCACCGCGATCGGTGGCGGCCCTTCGCCGTACGGATTCGGTGGCGGCTCATCGCCGAACCGGTTCGGTGGCGGCTCTTCCCCGCACCGGGTCGGTGGCGGCCCTTCGTCGTACCGGTTCGGTGGCGGCCCTTCGCCGTCCGGGACCGCCCGGCCGGTCGAGCGCCGTCTCCATCCTTGGGACTAGACCCGACTCCGACGTGCGCACGACGAAAACACCCACCCCGCGGGAGACCGTGGAGACATGAAGAACGAACTCATCGCCATCATCGGATGGCTCACCCTCGTCCAGGGCGCCCTCGGCGCCGGCGGACAGTTCTTCGGCGACGAAGCCTGGGGCCTGCTCCACAAGTGGTGGGACATCCCCACCGCCGGCTACGTCGTCCTGCTCTTCGCCGGAATCGCGCTCGCCTGGTGGGGCGAGAGGGCCAAGCAACAGGCCAAAGCCTGAGCCCCGACCCACCCACGGTCACGGAATGTGGTTCTCCGCCATCTCCCGCTCGATACGCTGCCGCAACCGCGGAGTCAGCTCCCGCAGGATCGACGCACTGCGCGGATGCTGCACCCCGTACATGTCACTGAGCCATATGTCGAGCTGCTCGGCGTTCGGGAAGTCCTGCCGCTCCTCGACGTAGTCCCACATCGCCTTGTAGGCCGCCTCGGAGAACTCGTCCGCCGGCGGCTCCGGCTCCACGAACTCCGGCTCCACGAACTCCGGATACTCCTCGAACTGCTCCGCACCCTGCTCCTGGCGCGGCCCCGGACCCATCACGTCCTCCGGCCCCTGCGGCACGGCCACCGGCGTCGGCTCCAGACCCTCCACGTACTGAGGCGCGAACGCCGTCTCGTACGCCTCCGGCGGCAGAGCCTGCGCCTGGAACCATGGACTCTCGTGGTTCGAGGACAGCTCCGGCCCGACCGGCCCCTGCCCCGGCACCTGGCCCTGCGGCTGCCCCTGCCCCTGGGGGAGCTGCGGCTGCGGCGCCAGCCGCACCGGCGCCTGCACCGCCTGGACCGCCTGCGACTCTTCCGCCACCGGCTGCGCCGGGATCAGCGCCGGCTCCACACCCGCCGCCGCGAGCCCCGCGGCAGCCGTCTCCGCCAGCGGCACACCGTACTTCGCCAACCGCAGTGGCATCAGCGCCTCCACCGGCGCCTTCCGCCGCCACGCCCGCCCGAACCGCGCCTGCAGCCGAGCCTGGTAGATCAGCCGATCCTGCTCCAGCTTGATCACCTGCTCGTACGAGCGCAGCTCCCACAGCTTCATCCGCCGCCACAACCGGAACGTCGGTATCGGCGACAGCAGCCAACGGGTCAGACGCACACCCTCCATGTGCTTGTCGGCCGTGATGTCGGCTATTCGGCCCACCGCGTGACGGGCAGCCTCCACCGCGACGACGAACAGCACCGGAATCACCGCGTGCATCCCCACACCGAGCGGGTCCGGCCACGCGGCCGCGCCGTTGAACGCGATCGTCGCCGCCGTCAGCACCCACGCCGTCTGGCGCAGCAACGGGAACGGAATCCGGATCCAGGTCAGCAACAGGTCCAGTGCGAGAAGCACACAGATACCCGCGTCGATACCGATCGGGAAGAAGTACGAGAAGTCGCCGAAGCCCTTCTCCACGGCGAGCTCACGCACAGCGGCGTACGAACCCGCGAAACCGATACCGGCAATGATCACCGCACCGGCGATCACCACCCCGATCAGCACCTTGTGCGTGCGTGTCAGCTGCACCGCGGCCACCCGCGATCCCCTCCCGTCATTCCACATCTCGCGGGCACAGCGTGGCACATGCGCGAGGAGCCCGGCCCCCGGGGGAGCGACGGACTCCTCGAAAACATGCGCAAATACGGGTGTTCGCGACGCGCGGCACCCATGCTGCCGCGTCTTTGTTACGAGGCCGTGGCGGCGACCGCCGCGACAGCCTCCTTCGCGGCCTTCACGGCCCCGTCCATCACGACCTTGTCCGTGGGAGCGGACGCCCCCGAGTAACCGGCACCGTTGTACGTCAGCAGCACCAGCACATTGCCCGTCCGGGCCACGACCGAGGCGTACTTGAAGTCCTCGCCCGTCTTCTTCAGGTCGTACGCGACCGCCTTCGACTGCTCACCGACACCCGGCGCCTCCGTGGTCCGCAGCTTCTGCGCACCCTCCGTCGCCTGGAGCTTCGCCAGCTCCTTGGTGAAGTTCTCCTGCGCCCGCTGCTGGCCGCTGCCGAGCGCGGCATCCGACTCGTAGCGGTAGAAGGACACGTCGAGCCAGCGGTAGTGCGAGCCCTTCACACCCTTGTCGTCCAGACCGTTCCACGAGCAGCCACCACGGCTCGTGGTGTCGCTGGAGGGAGCGGTCGTACCGTTCTTCGCCTTCGCCTTCGGCACCAGGCTCGCGGTCGTCTTCGCCGAGATCGACTTGCACACGTCGGGCAGCTTCGAGAACTTCGCCGGCTCGACCGTCTTCGTCGACTGCTGAGCCCTCGGAGTGGCGGAAGCCGAGCCCTTGCCCTTGTCCGGGGTGCCCGAACCGCCGTCGGAGTCCGAGGAGCAGCCGGCGACGACGAGCATCACCGGGACGGCTGCGCAGGCGAGTATGCGGGTGAGTCGCGGGGCTGATCGGTGCATGGTTCCTTCAGTCGCTTGTCGTACGGTCCGGCAGTCGCATGTCATACGGTCCGGCCGGCGGCCACGGTACGCCGACACGTTACGTCCTCGCGATGGACCCGCGGAGGGCACATGGAGCGGCTCCGGGCGGCTACTCCTCCAGCCTCTCGGCGAGCAGCCGGGCCAGATTCCGGGCCTTTTCCTGCAGTTCCTGGCTGTCCGGGGGCTCCACGGAGCCGTTCTTCTGCTCCACGTACTCGACCGTGACGATCACATTGGATGTGCGGAACACCACGCTCACGGTGCGGTGCCGACCGTTCGGACCGCCGGCGCTGAGCACGTCGTCGAGGAACGCGACCTGCCCCAGATCCTCCAGCACGCGGGGCTCCAGACCGGTGGTGGGCGCGACGGTCGGGGTGGGAGAAGGGTCGGCGGAACCGGCACCGGCGGATTCGGCGCCGGCGGGGGTGGCCGGAGCCGTGGAGCCCGCGCTGCCGGTGGGGCTCGCCGGGGTCTGCGGCGCCTGCGTGGGCTTCGGCGGCTCGGGAAGGTCCGCCGCGACCTGCTTGCCCGAGAACACCTCCTGCGCGCGATCGTCGTCGCTGACGGCGGAGTCGTACGACACCACCCGCTCGATGTCGAGGCGCAGCCGGTGCGAGGCGTCGGGGGTGTCGGCCTTCCAGCTGCAGCCGACCCGGCGGTCCGTGTCGTAGGTGACGGCGGCCGTGCCGCGGTACGCCTGGTCGCGCTCCTGCTCGGGGAGCTGGGCGGCGCCGGGGAGCAGGTCCCGGAGCGTGGCCTGCGGGACGGAGCCGCAGGGCTCGAAGAGGGTGCGGTAGCGGCCCGGAGGTGCGGGGGCGGCGGCGGGGCCGGCCTTGGAGTCGACGGCGTCCACGCCGGTGCCGCCGCCCGAGGTGCATCCGGTGAGGCCCAGGGCGAGGACCGCCGCCAGCGCTGTCAGACCGGGTACGTACGCCTGTCGCTGCACGCTCTCAGGCTCCCTTCTCGCGAAGACTTCCCCGAAAACTGTTTGCCGCCGGAGACCGGTGGGTGGACACAATGTCTATCGCACGCGCTGCCGTTGATGCCGGTCCGTTGTCACTTGTACGGGCCTTGGAGCCGGTTTTTGCGTTTTCGGGCTTTTTGGGGGAATCGAGGAAGTATGTCGTATGTAGAGGTACCGGGTGCGAAGGTGCCCATCCGGATGTGGACCGATCCTTCCATGATCGAAGACGGCGCGATGCGCCAGCTCCACAACGTGGCGACCCTTCCTTGGATCAAGGGCCTGGCCGTGATGCCCGACGTGCACTACGGCAAGGGCGCGACGGTGGGCTCCGTGATCGCGATGCAGGGGGCCGTCTGCCCCGCGGCGGTGGGTGTGGACATCGGCTGCGGCATGTCGGCGGTGAAGACGTCGCTGACGGCGAACGACCTGCCGGGGGACCTGTCGCGGCTGCGGTCGAAGATCGAGCAGGCGATTCCGGTGGGACGGGGGATGCATCGGGAGGAGGTGGATCCCTCGCGGTTGTTCAAGTTCCCGACTGCGGGGTGGGGAGACTTCTGGTCGCGCTTCGACACGGTCGCGGATCCGGTCAAGTTCCGGCGGGACCGGGCGGAGAAGCAGATGGGGACGCTTGGCAGCGGAAATCATTTCGTAGAGCTTTGCATCGATGGCCAAGGGTCTGTCTGGCTGATGCTCCACTCCGGTTCGCGGAACATCGGCAAGGAGCTCGCCGAGTACCACATCGGTGAGGCCCAGAAGCTTCCGCACAACCAGGGGCTCGTCGACCGGGATCTGGCGGTCTTCGTCGCGGACACCCCGCAGATGGCCGCGTACCGGAACGACCTCTTCTGGGCGCAGGAGTACGCGAAGTACAACCGCGCGATCATGATGGCGCTGTTCCAGGAGGTCGTCCGCCGGGAGTTCCGCAAGGCGAAGGTGACCTTCGAGCAGGTCATCTCCTGCCACCACAACTACGTGGCGGAGGAGCGGTACGAGGGGATGGACCTGCTGGTCACGCGTAAGGGCGCGATCCGGGCCGGCTCCGGGGACTTCGGGATCATCCCGGGGTCGATGGGCACCGGCTCGTACATCGTGAAGGGGCTCGGCAACGAGGCGTCCTTCAACTCGGCCTCGCACGGCGCGGGCCGGAAGATGAGCCGGAGCGCGGCGAAGCGGCGCTTCTCGACGCGGGACCTGGAGGAGCAGACGCGCGGCGTGGAGTGCCGGAAGGACTCCGGTGTCGTGGACGAGATCCCGGGCGCGTACAAGCCGATCGAGAAGGTCATGGAGCAGCAGCGGGACCTGGTCGAGGTCGTGGCCAAGCTGAAGCAGGTCATCTGCGTGAAGGGCTGAGGGACGTGCGAGGAGGGGCCGACGCCATGGCGTCGGCCCCTCCTCGTCGTGTGCGGGCGTCGTCCGGGTGAGCGGCTTCGGTCACTCGGACGGGTGGTCGGTTGTCGTCACAGTTCGCGGTGGACCTTGGTGTTGCTGGCCTGGGCGCGGGGGCGGACGACCAGGAGGTCGATGTTGACGTGCGGGGGGCGGGTGCAGGCCCAGGTGATCGTGTCCGCGACGTCGTCGGCGGTGAGGGGTTCGGCCACGCCCGCGTAGACCTTGGCGGCCTTCTCGGCGTCGCCGCGGAAGCGGGTGGTGGCGAACTCGTCCGTCTTCACCATGCCGGGGGCGATCTCGATGACGCGGACGGGGGTGCCGACGATCTCCAGGCGGAGGGTCTCGGCGAGGACGCGGGCGCCGTTCTTGGCGGCCACGTAGCCGGCGCCGCCCTCGTAGGTGGCGTGGCCCGCGGTGGAGGAGAGGACGACGATCGTGCCGTCGCCGCCGGCGGTGAGGGCGGGGAGCAGGGCCTGGGTGACGTTGAGCGTGCCGATGACGTTGACCTCGTACATCTGGCGCCAGTCGTCCGGGTCGCCGGTGGCGACGGGGTCCGCGCCGAGGGCGCCGCCGGCGTTGTTGACGAGGACGGCGATCGTGCGGAAGGCGGTGGCGAAGGTCTGGACGGCCTCGCGGTCGGTGACGTCGAGGGCGTACGCGGTCGCCTGGTGGCCGGCCTGGACGATCTCGTCGGCGAGGGCCTCGATGCGGTCCTTGCGGCGGGCGGTGAGGACCACGCGGTATCCGGCGGCGGCGAGCTGCCTGGCCGTCGCGGCGCCGATACCGCTGCTCGCTCCGGTGACGACGGCGATGGGGGTACCGGCGGCAGTCATGACGTGCTCCTCGCGCGTGTGGTCGATGGTGTCGATCGCGTGGTCAGGATAGGCGGCGGGTGGAGGTCAGCGGGTGCGCGGGGCGTACATGATCACGGCCATGCCGACGAGGCAGATCAGGGCGCCGATGACGTCCCAGCGGTCGGGGCGGTAGCCGTCGGCGACCATGCCCCAGGCGAGGGATCCGGCGACGAACACTCCTCCGTACGCGGCCAGGATCCGGCCGAATTCGGCGTCGGGCTGGAGGGTGGCGACGAAGCCGTAGATGCCGAGGGCGAGGACGCCGGTGCCGATCCAGATCCAGCCGCGGTGTTCGCGGACGCCTTGCCAGACGAGCCACGCGCCGCCGATCTCGAACAGGGCGGCGAGGGCGAAGAGGGCGGCGGAGCGGGCGATGAGCATGGGCTCAGGGTGCCATGGGGGGTCGGGGCGTCGGGGACACGCGGGCTGATGGTTGGTCAGGGTATATGCGTGATTATCGGTATCTTCGGGGCATGAGTGCGATGCGCAGGGCGCTGTTCGGGGCGGCGTTGGCGGTGGTGGTGGTGCTCGGTGCGGGTGAGGGGGCCCGGGCTGTGGGGCATGAGGCCGATCTGGCCCACCATGGTCATGTCTCCCTCTGGGAGGGCCGGGTCGGCGTCCTGCTGGTGAGTGAGAACCACGGGCCGTCGGATGTGTCGCAGGCGACCGTACGGCTGTCGTTCTCCGAACCGCTGGCCGGCGGGCAGGTGCTGCCGCCGGCCTGTCTGTGGGGGAGTGAGCGGGTGGTGGTCTGTCGGACGGGTGCGCTGAGGGCGGCGGGGGCGGTCGACGCGCTGGTCCTCGATCTGCGCACGGCTGCTTCTCCGGACGAGATGACGGTGGACATCGGCACCTTGTGGAGCGACGGTGTCGCCGACGACAACCCGAGGAACGACAGGCATCGTGTCCTGGTTCTCGCCACCGGCGACCCGTACGTCTTCTGACCGGTCAGTGGGTGTAGCCGTCGGGGCGGACCAGGAGTGTCGTGCGGCGGGTGGGGTCGGTCCAGGTGGCCCGCACGATCCGCTCCGGGCTGGTGGGGGAGGTCGGTAGCGCGGGGGTGGTGCCCTCGGGGGCGATCAGGACGAACTCGCCCTTGCGCAGGAGTTCGTAGAGTCTGCCCTCGCGGAGCTTCAGGTCGGGGACGCGGCGGGTGTTGCGGCCGTAGGAGATGCCGAGCCCGCTGATCATGCCGATGGCCTTGGCGGAGGCGGGACGGACGGTGGCGAGGAACCTGGCGGCCAGTGCGCGTGCGGTGCGCTGGAGCGGGCTGTGGGCCATGGCGAGTCGGACGATGGCGCCGCTGCTGCGGAGCACCATGGCGCCGACGGGGTGGCGCTCGGACTGGTAGCTGTCGAGGAGGGCTTCGGGGTCCGGGGCGTCGCCGTGCAGGACCGCGGCGAGTTTCCAGGAGAGGTTGGCGGCGTCCTGGAGGCCGGTGTTCATGCCCTGGCCGCCGGCGGGGGAGTGGACGTGGGCGGCGTCTCCGGCGAGGAAGACGCGGCCGACGCGGTAGGCCGGGGCCTGGCGTTCGTCGCTGTGGAAGCGGGAGATCCATCGGGCGTCGTGCATTCCGTAGTCGCTGCCGAGTGCGCGGCGGGCGATGGAGCGGACCTCTTCGAGGTCGACGGGCTCGTCGTCGGCGACCTGGCGGGTGCGGTCCCAGCCCATGACGCGGTACCAGCCGTCGCCGAAGGGGGCGATGAAGGCGAAGGCGTCCCCGACGCCGTTGACCGAGAGGAGTCCTTCGGGCTTCTCGGCGAGGCGGACGTCGGCGAGGACGATGGAGCGGATGACCGATTCACCGGGGAAGGGCAGGCCGAGTGCGGTGCGCACGGCGCTGCGGTGGCCGTCGGTGCCGACGAGGTAGCGGGCGCGGAGGGTGGTGGGGGTGCCGTCGGGGCCGGTGACGTCGACGGTGACGTGGTCGGCGTCCTGGCTCAGTCCGCGCAGTTCCGTTCCGTACCGGAAGTCCACGCCTGTGGACAGCGCGCGCCGTTCGAGGAGTCGCTCGACCTCGTACTGGGGAGTGATGAGGAGGTACGGGAAGCGGGAGCGGAGTCGGGTCAGGTCGAGGCTGAGGCGGCGGAAGAGCCGGAGCTCGGTGATGGGGGTGCCGGTGGCGATCAGTTCGTCGGCGAGGCCGCGGGCGTCCAGTTGCTCCAGGGTGCGGGCGTGAACTCCGAAGGCGCGGGTCATGTTGCTGATGCCGTGGGGGCGGCGCTCGACCACGGTGACGCGCAGGCCCGCGGCGGCGAGGTCGCCGGCGAGCAGCATTCCGGTGGGGCCGGAGCCGGCGACGAGTACATCGGCGTCCAGGTGGTTCATGGCTCACTCCTGACTGAAAGTGGTGCCCACGGTCGTTGGCCAACCGCTGTTGGTCAACGCTTGTTGGCAAAGGTAGCCCGGCCGCGATGGACTGTCAACACCTGTTGGCCTACAGTTGTTGACATGACGACCGCACGCCGCTCCGACACCACCCGAGCCGCGATCCTCGAAGCCGCCCGCGAACGCTTCGCCGCCGACGGCTACGAGCGCGCCACGATCCGGGCCATCGCCCGCGACGCGGGAATCGATCCTTCGATGGTGATGCGCTACTACGGCAACAAGGAGGGGCTGTTCGCCGCCGCCTCCGAGATCGAGCTGGAGCTTCCCGAACTGGGCGCCCTTCCGGCCCGGCACATCGGCGCGGTGGTGGTGGCGCACTTCCTGGACCGTTGGGAACGCGACGACGTCCTGACCGGAATGCTGAGAGTGGGCGTCACGAACGCCGCGGGCGCCGAGCGGATGCAGACGATCTTCGCCGGGCAGCTCGGTCCCATCGCCCTGGGCGTCTGCCCCGACCCCGCCGAGGCGCCCCGCCGTGCCGCGCTGGTCGCCTCGCAGATCCTCGGCATGGCGCTCGCCCGGTACGTGCTGCGGCTGCCGCCCGCGGTCGAGATGTCCAGGGACGAGATCGTCTCCTGGCTGGCGCCGACCATCCAGCGCTATCTGACGGCACCGGAGCCGTAGGACGCCTGAACCCGGCCTTCCGGGGCGGCCCCTTCCGCCGGTCCGTCGCGTCGGTCCGTCCGACCCCGCCCTTCCGGGGTCGCTTCCGCCGGTCCGTCGCGTCGGTCCGTCCGACCTCGCCCTTCCGGGGTCGCTTCCGCCGGTCCGTCGCGTCGGGCCGGCGGCGGGCGGATCAGCGCGTCGCCGCGCCGCCGAACTCGCGCAGCGCGTCGGTGACGATCGCCTCCAGGCGGGCGTGGTGGGCGCCCCGCCAGTACACCCGCTCGCACGCCGTGCACCGGGCGAAGACGTCGTACGTCTTCTCCGTGCCGTGCTCCAGCCGCTCGCGCACCGAGTCCTTGTCGGCGTCCGTCAGCTCTCCGTTGCAGGCGGTGCAGCGGGTCCAGGGCGCCAGGACGGGCGCGAACCGCTCCAGCACGTCACGGAGTTGGTCGTCGGGACGGTCGCTGTACACATAGGCGCCGGCCCACAGCTCGCGGCGGCGCAGCAGCCCGCGGTCCCGGGACAGCATCACGCGCCGCTCCTTCGCCGACAGCGCGGCCAGGGCGGGATCGCCGATGTCCTCGCTCTCGTACGCCGCGTCCACGCCGAGCAGCCGCAACCGCCGGGCCAGCGTGCCCAGATGCACGTCGAGGAGGAACCGCAGGGGAGCTCCGGGGACGTGCTGCGGGCGTTCCACGCCCTCGACCTCGACCGTCTCGCCCGCCGAGGGGATGTGGGAGACCTCCACCGGACGTCCGTCCACCAGCAGCCGGCCGACCTCGGTCAGGGGAGCGCCCAGCGACTCCACGACATGGCCGAGGGTCGAGGCGCCGTCCGTCGCCACGGCGGTCCGCCCCGGGCGGCGGTCCGCCGAGACGAAGAGCCGCAGGTCGGGGGCGAAACTGATCTGGATCTCCGGTCCGTCCACGGGGACAGGATGTCACCGCGAAGCACCGGGCGGCCAGGGATTTCGGCCGCGGCGGGCCCGGGTCCGTCCGGGGGCCGGGGTGCGGGTCCCTCTCGGGTCTGTCCGGGCCGGGCCACGGGCTCGGCCCGTTCGGGGCCGGGGTGCGGGTCCCGGCTGGGATACCGTCGCCGCCATGAAGATCATCGATCTCGGGCCCGGTGACCCGCGCCTGGAAGCCGACATGCTGCCCGTCCTGCGCGAGCTGCGCCCGCACCTCACGCCCGAGCTCTTCCACGAGATCCACCGCAACGGCCTGCCGCAGGGCCTGCGCTTCAGCGCGGCCTACGCCGAGGACGGCACCTGTGTGGGCGCGGCCGGCTGGCGGATCATCGACAACACCAGCTCGATCCGCAAGCTCTACGTGGACGACCTGGTCACCGCCTCCACCACGCGCTCCACCGGTGTCGGCCACGCGCTCCTGACCCACCTGGAGCAGCACGCGCGGGCCGCCGGCTGCCATGAGCTCAATCTCGACTCGGGCACCCACCGCACCGGCGCCCACCGCTTCTACCTGCGTGAGCGCCTCGACATCGTGGCCTTCCACTTCACCAAGTCGCTGACCGAGGACGGCGCCGTGGACTAGGGCGTCCCTTCCGGATCTTGCCGGGCTCGCGGTGTGTGGCACGCACGCTCCCTGATCCGGCCTGATCCGGAAGAAACGCCCTAGGCGTGTTGCCTCGTCAGGGCCGGGAGGGCCCGGGTTCGTTCGTGGGTGGTCCCGGCCGCCGCCGGGCTGGTCCGCTTGCCGGGAATCGGATCGCCGTCAACGGGGTTGGTGGGGGACGAGCCGTTAATTGGAGGGTCATGCGAGCGATTCAGGTGTACGAAGTGGGCGGTCCCGAGGTGCTGCGGGAGGCCGAGGTGGACCAGCCGCGGCCGGGTCCGGGCGAGGCGGTCGTGGAGGTCGCCGCATCCGGGGTCAACTTCCTCGACGTCTACCACCGCGAGGGCCGGTACGTCCTCCCGCTGCCCTTCACTCCGGGCACCGAGGGCGCCGGCACGGTCGTCGACGTCGGACCAGGCGTCACCGACGTCGCCGTCGGGGACCGGGTCGGCTGGGTGGAGATTCCCGGCTCGTACGCCGAGCGGGCCGTCGTGGACTCCTCCCGGCTGGTGCCGCTGCCCGACGACATCGACTTCGAGACGGCCGCCGCCGTGCTCCTCCAAGGCATGACCGCGCACTATCTCGTCAAGGACGCCTACCCGGTCCGGGAGGGCGACACGGTGCTCGTGCACGCTGCCGCCGGTGGCATGGGGCTGCTGTTGACGCAGCTCATCACCCATCTCGGCGGCAGGGTGATCGGCACGACGTCGACCACGGCGAAGGCCGAGCTGGCGAAGCGTGCCGGGGCCGCTGAGGTGATCCTCTCCTCCGCGGTCGACGATCTCGCAGCCGAGGTGAGGCGGCTCAACGGCGGTCAGGGACTGCCGGTCGTCTTCGACGGCGTCGGCGCGCACACCTTCGACGCGAGCCTCGCCAGCCTGCGGCCCCGCGGCCATCTCGTGCTCTTCGGCGCGGCAAGTGGTGCCGTGCCGCCGTTCGATCCGATGCGGCTCGCCCACGGCGGTTCGCTGACCCTGATCCGGCCCAGCCTCGGGGACTTCATCGCCGATCGGTCCGAACTGCTCCGGCGGGCCGCCGATGTGTTCGAGTGGGTGCGCTCCAAGGCGCTTGAGGTCACCGTGACGGGCCGCTACGCATTGTCCGAGGCGGCCCAGGCCCACAGCGATCTGGAGGCTCGGCGTACCACCGGCAAGCTGCTCGTCGTACCCGATGCGGCCGCCGTCGGACGCCGCGAGGAGACGCAGAGCTGATCGCGGGTGACGAGGTCGGGGATCTTGGAGACTGAGATGTCGCGGGCATGGCCGACCGCCATCGCCGAGATCCCCGGCAGCGTCAGGCACTCAGCGGGCCGAGATCGAGTTCCGGCGGGTTTCCGGCGCATCCGGGTCGCACCTCTTCACGATCCCTCAGCCGAGACCTGGCTCACCCCTCTCCACGACCTCCCGGGACGGAACACCTAGGGCGCGGGCGTCTCCAGGTCCAGGCGCCAGTCGTTGCAGCGCAGCGGATGGCCCGGCGGGTACTCGACGTCACGCGCGCCGAGCAGTTCGAAGCCCGCCTTGCGGCACACCGCGTTCGACGGAGCGTTGTCCGTCGACGGGAACGCGTGCAGGAAGCGGCGCGAGCGCTCGGCCCGGGCCAGCCCGGCCACCGCGCGTGTGGCGGCGGTCGCGACACCCCGCCCCTGGAACCCGGGAAGCACCGTCCAGCCCGTCTCGTAGACCGGCTCCCCGTCCACCTGCTGCTCCCAGAAGCCGATGGCGCCGACCGCGGCCGCCTCGGGGAGCAGGACGATCCGGAACATCCGGCCCGCGCTCGTCCCCGCGACGCTCAGATCCACATAGCGCCGATGCCGCTTGAGCAGCGCCTCCTCCGACTCGGGGCCGCCGAGATGTTCCATCAGCTGCGGTGCGTTCATGGCGCGCAGCAGCCCGAAGTCGTCCTCGGACCACGGTTCCAGCCGTACGGGCGAGGTCGTCGGGGCCGGTGCGGTGTCGTGATCCATGACCCGCACTGTAGGTCAGGGGTCGGACACCTGGCGGGCGTACGCGGTCGGCGGCACCCCGACCGTCGCCGTGAAGTCCCGTACGAGGTGGGCCTGATCGCTGTATCCGAGCTCGGCGGCGAGTCCGGCCCAGTCCGGGGGGTCCTGCCCGGCGGCCTCCGCGCGTTCCAGGGCCTCGTGGATGCGGTAGCGCAGGATGACCCATTTCGGGCCGACGCCGACGCAGTTGGCGAAGAGCCGCTGGAGCGAACGGCTCGACAGGCCCTCGGCGCGGGCCAGTTCGGACACCCGCCGGATCGTGCGGTCCCCGCGGACCCGGTCCACGAGCGCCATGGCCTGTGCCGCCTGCGGATCGGGAGCCGGGCCGTGGCCCAGCAGAAAGGCGTCGAGCGCCGCCACGCGCGCGTGGTCGGCCTCCGGGGCGAGCACCGCGTCCACGGAGGCGTCGTCGGCGTCCGCGAACACCTCGGCGAGCGGGACCCGGCGTCCCGTCCACTCCGACACCGGCCGGGCGGGGGCGAACGGCCGGAAGCCGCCCGGCCTGAACTGCACTCCGCAGACCCGGCCGACGCCCGTCAGCTTCTTCGTGAACAGTTCGAGCCCGATCCCGGCGACCTCCCCGAAGACGGCTTCCCCGCCCTCGTCCACATACCGCTGGAAGACGACGTTCACGGACGGATGCGGGACGACGTGACTGGCGTATGGCTCGGAGAGCTCCCAGTCGATGAACCAGTAGTGCTCCAGGAACGGGCGCAGCTCCGGTGCCGGCTCGTGACGGCGGAAGCGGACGCGGGCGAGGAGTTCGTCGGGGTCGACGATTCCCCGGGTGTCACGGCGCGGGCCGGAGGGAGCCATGCCCTCCAGCGTAGGCGCCGACCCGTGGGTGTCGTGTTTCTTCAAGACGCGCCGAGGCGGGATCGTTAGCGTCGCTCCATGACGAACCGTACGCAACCCATCAGTGAGCTGCTCGGTACCGCTGCCGCCCAGGCCGTTCCCGCGGTGCGCGGTGTCGCCGACTCCGACCTCGACGCGCCGACGCCGTGCTCCGAGTACGACGTGCGCGCCCTGCTCAACCACCTGTTCCAGGTCGTGGTGAACTTCCAGGCGCTGGCGGCCAAGCAGCCCGCCGACTTCTCCACGACCCCCGACCACCTGGCCGACCCCGACTGGCGCGTCCGCTTCGAGGCCGAGACGGCGAAGCTCGTCGCGGCGTGGGCGGCGCCGGGTGCGGAGGAGGGCACCTCGGGGGGAATGGGTCTGCCGTCCCGCACCGTCGGGTCGATGGTCCTGCTCGACCTGACCGTGCACGTGTGGGACCTCGCCCGGGCCACCGGCCGGACCTTCGTACCGGAGCCGGACGTCGTGGAGAACCTGGCGGAACTGGTGGACCGGATGGCTCCGACGGCCCGGTCGATGAACGTCTTCGGCGAGCCGGTGGAGCCGCCGCGGGGCGCGTCCGCGTTCGAACTCCTCCTCGCGGCGACCGGCCGAGACCCGCGCGGCTGGGCGGCCGCGACGGGGTGACCGCGGAACCGTCCGCCCGTGAGCGTGAGCAGGTCGATCATGCCGTCCGGTCGGGCCTGACACGCCCGTCCAGCCGTCAGCCGTCCGGACCGCCCCTCCCACGCGAGCCGGAGGGATCCGGGGCGGGCTACCGCAGGCGGCCCGCGGAGCCCACCGAGAGGCGTGAGACGACCTGGCCGAAGGCATGCTCCTCGGCCGGGGTGAGCGACACGGTCTCCTGGGGGTGCCAGACCCGCTCCAGCGGGGCTTCCGCACGGGCGCGGCGGGCGCGGGAGCGCAGCCCCAGCGCCACCCACACGGCGGCGGAGACGGCGAGCAGCCCGAGGAGGGTGATCACGCGGGGGTCCGAGAACTGGCCGGGCAAGGACGACATGGCTGACTCCAGGGCGCGGGGGCCGGTACAGGGGGCGCGCCACGCGGGGGATGTCGCCCGGGCACGGCGCTGACGATTCCGACTGCTTCCTCCCGACCTGTTCAGTTAACACCCATCCATGGGGCTTTCGGCAGGGGGGTGCGGGACCGAAGTCCCGGCCGGGCCCGTGAGGTGCGAGGCCCTCTTGTGCGGGTAGGGGAAGCGCTTCAAGGTGGCCGGGACAGGGAGAGTTTCGGCCGGGGAGGAGCAGCCGCATGTCGGACACAGGGGTGTGGGGGTTCACCGACGACAGGGGGACGGAGCTGACGGACGTGCGGCCGCCCGAGCGGGTGGTGGCCTATGTGCGGGCGGGGGCGGCGCTCCGGGATCTGGGGGTCACTCCGGTGGGGGTGTACGGCTCGGGGCACGACGGCGGGGCGCTCGATCCGGTCAAGGCGGGGGAGCTGGCGGCGGCCGGTGTCCCGTATCTGGGGCCGGGGCGGACCCTGGACGAGGAGGCCGTGCGGGCGCTGCGCCCCGATCTGATCGTCGACGTCACCTACGACGGGAAGAGCGCGTACGCGCTGGACGAGTCGGTCGCCGAGCGGCTCGGGGTGCCGCTGATGGTGCTCTCGGTGGGCAACGAACTCACGCTGTCGGCGATCATCGGGCGTTTCGGCGAGCTGGGTGCGGCGCTCGGCGGACCGGCGGCGGGTGCGGCGCCGGGGGGCTCGGAGGTGGACGGGCGGCCGGCGCTCGGGGGCTCGGCGGCCTCCGTCGCGCAGCAGGAGTCCGAGGCGGCGCTTCGTGCTGTCGCCGCGCGTACGGACCTCACCGTCCTCGCGCTCTCCGGTGCCGGCCCCGATCAGGTCCATCTGGCCCGGCCCCACGCCTGGCCCGAGCTGGCGCGGCTCCAGGAGCTCGGCGTGCGGCTGCTCGACCCCGGGCCCGGCGCGGGCGCGAACTGGCTCACCGCCGACTGGGAGCACGCGGCCCGGTTGAACCCGGGCCTGGTGCTCTACGACAGCCGCGCCAACGCCGTCGGACCCGACGCGTTCCCGCCGGTGGGGCACGCGCGGGTGGAGCCGTGGAATCCGGAGACCCCGCCGAGCCCGGCGGCGTACGCCCGGTTCTTCGCGCGGCTCGCCGCGGCGCTTCAGGAGTAGACGGGGCTTTCGGCCCGCCCGGCCAGGCGGGCCCGCAGTGAGCCGGCGAACTCCTCGGCACGGGTGAGTTCGGCGCGCAGTTCGGCGACCCGCTCGGTGGCGGCCCGCTCGTAGCGTCGTACGCGTGCGACCACGGCGGACCGTTCCTCGGGCGGGAGCTCGCCGTCCGTGCCGGGGTGGTCCGCGGCGAGGCGGTCGACGGCCGTGAGCAGCTCGCGGGTCTCGTCGAGGGAGAAGCCGAGCGGCTTCATCCGGCCGATCACCATCAGCCGCTCCACGTCGGCGTCCGTGTAGAGCGGGAATCCGCCGGGGGACGATGCGGAGGGGACGACCAGACCGGTGTCCTCGTACTGGCGGATGGACCGCAGGGACAGCTCCGTCCGCGCGGCGACCTCGCCGATCTGCATGGGTTCGCCGGCCAGGCGCAGTCTTCTCACGTCGTCCGTCCTTCCTTGTGCGGGCACCAACGGGCGCGGCTTCCGCGCCGTTCATTCTGTTTGTCCTAACTTCAGCACTTATGAGAGCTGGAAGTGCGGCGAAACGCCTGCTCGTGGGGCGGCCTTTGGACAGCGGCAGGCTCGGCGAGACGCTCCTGCCCAAGAAGCTCGCCCTGCCGATCTTCTGCAGCGACCCGCTCTCGTCGGTCGCGTACGCCACCGAGGAGATCCTGCTCATCCTCGCCCTCGGCGGGATCGCCGTGCTCCACCTGGCCTGGTACGCGGCGGTGGCGATCGTCATCCTGCTGGTGGTCGTCGTGGCCTCCTACCGGCAGACCTGTTACGCCTACCCGGGCGGCGGCGGGGCCTATGTCGTCTCCGCCGAGAACCTCGGGCAGACCGCCGCGCTCACGGCCGCCAGCGCGCTCCTCATCGACTACGTGATGACGGTCGCCGTCTCGGTCGTCTCCGGCGTCGCGGCCATCACCTCCGCCGTCCCCGCGCTCGACGGGCACGCGGTAGCGATGTCGGTCTTCTTCGTGGCCGTGCTGGCCTGGCTGAATCTCCGCGGTGTCCGTGAGTCGGGGCGGTATTTCGCCATTCCGACGTACGCCTTCATCGCCACGATCTACCTGATGTTCGCCGTCGCGGCGGTCCGGATGGCGACCGGGTCGACGATCCGCGCCGAATCGGCCGACCTGCCGATCCACGAGGTCTCCAGCTACACCGGCCTCGCCCTCGTGCTGCTCGCGATGCGGGCGTTCGCCTCGGGCTGTACGGCGCTGACGGGGGTCGAGGCGATCAGCAACGGTGTGCCGGCCTTCGAGAAGCCCAAGAGCCGCAACGCGGCCACGACCCTCGCGATCATGGGCGCCGTGGCGGTGACCATGTTCTTCGGGATCACCACCCTCGCCATGGTCTACGAGGTGCATGTCGCCGAGGACCCCACCGAGCTCGGCCTGGCCCCCGGCACCGCGATGCCCACCGCGCTCGCGCAGATCGGCCGTGCCACCTTCGGCAGCTGGCACTTCCTCTTCTATCTCCTCCAGGCCGTCACCGCCGCGGTCCTGATCATGGCGGCCAACACCGCCTTCAACGGCTTTCCGATGCTCGCCTCCGTCCTCGGGCGTGACCGCTACGCGCCCCGCCAGCTCTTCCACCGCGGTGACCGGCTCGTCTACTCCAACGGCGTCCTCCTGCTGGCCCTGGCTGCGATCGCGCTGATCGTCGCCTTCGACGCCAGCCTCACCCGCCTCATCCAGCTCTACATCATCGGCGTCTTCGTCTCCTTCACCCTGTCCCAGGCGGGGATGGTCAAGCACTGGCGGCGAGAACTCGCCACGCCGGCGGGCGCCGCCGACCGGCACCGGATCCTGCGCCGGCTGGCCATCAACGCCTTCGGCGCCTGCCTGACGGCGGTCGTCCTGGTGATCGTGCTGATCACCAAGTTCACGCACGGAGCCTGGATCGTGGTGATCGCGATGCCGGTCCTGTTCGCCGGGATGAAGGGCGTGCGCCGGCACTACGACGCGGTGGCCGCCGAGGTCGCCGCCGAGCCCGGCGCCCGCCCCCGCGCCCTCGCCGAGAACCACGTGATGGTCCTGGTGGCCTCGGTGAACGCGCCGAGCCTGCGGGCCCTGTCGTACGCGAAGACCCTGCGGCCGGCCTCGCTGACCGCGGTCACGGTCGCCGAGGACCCCGCGGAGGCGGAGGTGCTCAGGGCGACCTGGGAGGCGCACGGCATCGACGTGCCGCTGCGGGTGCTCAGCTCCCCGTACCGGTCGATCGTCCAGCCGATCCTGCGCCACATCAGGGAGGCGCCCCAGCGGACCGGGGACTCCGTCGTGTCCGTCGTCATCCCCGAGTACGTGGTCGGCCACTGGTGGGAGCAGCCGCTGCACAACCAGAGCGCGCTGCGGCTCAAGACGCGGTTGCTGTTCATGAAGAACGTCGTGGTCATCGACGTTCCGTACCGGCTGGCCTCGGCCCGTGAGCTCGCGGCCGAGCGCGCGAAGGCCGCCGAGGACGCGCGCGACCGGGGAAGGTGAGCGCCCGGTGCGGCGCGTCAGGGCCCGTGAGCGGCGGCCGTGCGTCCGGGGCGGGCCGCTACGGCCAGACCAGGCAGTACGGCTGGTGTCCCGCCTCGTGGAGGCGGACCGAGAAGTCCTGCCACTCGTGGAGCAGCTGGTAGACGTTGAACGCGTCGCGCGGGCCGCCCCGGTCGGGGACCGTGGACCATATGAAGGCGGCGGCGCCGACCGATTCCTCGCCGATGCCGCGGAGCGGGTCGACCACGGTCATGGGCAGCTTCACCACGGCGTAGTCGGGGTGGAGGACCACCAGCTCCAGCGGGGGCACCTTGTGCAGGGGCATGCCCTGGATGCCCGTGAGGACCATCGCGGCTATGGTCTCGGGCTTGATCTTGGTGAACATGCCGCCCATGCCGAGCTCGTCGCCGCCCAGCTCCTCCGGGCGCATCGAGATCGGGACGCGGGCCGCCGTGGCGCCGTCGGGTGCGCCGAAGTACTTGTACGTCACCCCCAACCGGCCGCTCCCGCCCCCTGTCGTGGATCCCGTGGATCCCGTGGTCTCCGAGGACTGTATGGGTTCTTCCGTACGCCGTCGCCGGTGCCGCCCCCGCCGGGCAGGCTCGGGACCCAGATCGTCCGTCCCCTCACCCAACCCGCCACCGCGATGCATATCTCCACCCGAGTGCTTTTTAGGCAACACGACCCCCGCCGCGCAACCCGATCATCGTGACAGTGACCTCCCCCACGCTCTCGCGGTGAAACACCTGTCCGCAAGAACGTCCGGCCCTCTGACACCATGGATTCCGTGAGCCATCCCTTTGACGCCCCAGTTTCGCAGACGCGGAGGACCGACGCCTTGGCGTAATTCACAGGGTGCTCACGCCCGTCTCTCCGTACTCGCAGACTTACTCGCAGGTCAGGACCACAGTGCCGTATTCATACGAAGCCCCAGTCTCACAGACGCTTTTCGACCGCGCGTCCCTCGTGACGCCCGGCGGCGTGAACTCGCCGGTGCGCGCCTTCCGTGCCGTGGGCGGAACGCCCCGGTTCATGGTGTCCGGTACCGGCCCGTACCTCACCGACGCGGACGGCCGTGAGTACGTCGACCTCGTCTGCTCGTGGGGGCCGATGATCCTCGGCCACGCGCACCCCGAGGTGGTCGCCTCGGTGCAGGCCGCCGTCGCCCGTGGCACCTCCTTCGGGACGCCCGGCGAGGGCGAGGTCGCCCTCGCGGAGGAGATCGTCTCCCGGATCGAGCCCGTCGAGCAGGTTCGGCTGGTTTCCTCCGGTACGGAAGCGACGATGTCGGCCATCCGGCTCGCCCGGGGCTTCACCGGCCGGGCGAAGGTCGTGAAGTTCGCCGGCTGCTACCACGGTCACGTGGACGCCCTCCTTGCCGCGGCCGGCTCCGGTGTGGCCACCTTCGGCCTGCCCGACACGCCCGGTGTGACCGGCGCGCAGGCCGGCGACACGATCGTCCTGCCGTACAACGACCTGGAGGCGGTCCGGGCCGCGTTCGCCGCGCACCCGGGCGAGATCGCCTGCGTCATCACCGAGGCGTCGCCGGGCAACATGGGCGTCGTCCCGCCGCTGGACGGCTTCAACGCCGGCCTGAAGCAGCTGTGCTCCGAGAACGGCGCGCTGTACATCTCCGACGAGGTCATGACCGGCTTCCGGACCTCCCGCGCCGGCTGGTACGGGGTCGACGGGGTGAAGCCCGACCTGATGACCTTCGGCAAGGTCATGGGCGGCGGCTTCCCGGCGGCGGCCTTCGGCGGCCGCGCCGACGTCATGGGCCACCTCGCGCCGGCGGGCCCGGTCTACCAGGCGGGCACGCTCTCCGGTAACCCGATCGCCACCGCCGCCGGCCTCGCGCAGCTGCGGCTGCTCGACGACGCCGCGTACGCCACCGTCGACGCGGTCTCCAGGGAGATCCAGGGGCTGGTCACCGGCGCGCTCGCCAAGGAGGGCGTCGCGCACCGGCTGCAGACCGCCTCCAACATGTTCTCGGTCTTCTTCACGGCCGACGAGGTCCGGAACTACGACGACGCGAAGAAGCAGGAGGCGTTCCGCTTCAACGCCTTCTTCCACTCGATGCTGGCCGACGGGGTCTACCTGCCGCCGTCCGCGTTCGAGTCCTGGTTCGTCTCCACGGCCCACGACGCGCGCGCGATCGAGCGGATCGCCGCCGCCCTGCCGGCCGCCGCCCGAGCCGCGGCGGAGGCCACCGCGTGAGCGCCGCCGGGAACAGGAAGGCCGACGACGACATCACCGTCGTCCACCTGGTGCGCCACGGCGAGGTCGAGAATCCCGAGGGCGTGCTCTACGGCCGCCGCGCGGGCTACCACCTCTCCGAGCTCGGCCGGCAGATGGCCGACCGGGTCGCCGAGCACCTGGCCGAGCGGGACATCACGTACGTCGTGGCGTCCCCGCTGGAGCGTGCGCAGGAGACGGCCCAGCCGGTCGCCAAGGGGCACTCGCTGGACCTGGCCACGGACGAGCGGCTGATCGAGGCCGCCAACGTCTTCGAGGGCAAGACCTTCGGCGTCGGCGACGGGGCCCTGCGCAAGCCGGGCAACTGGAAGCACCTCACCAACCCGTTCAAGCCGTCCTGGGGCGAGCCGTACGTCGAGCAGGTCGTACGGATGATGGGGGCGCTGGACGCGGCGAAGGACGCGGCCCGAGGGCACGAGGCGGTCTGCGTCAGCCACCAGCTGCCGATCTGGATCGTCCGCAGCTTCGTGGAGAAGCGGAAGCTGTGGCACGACCCCCGGCGGCGCCAGTGCACGCTGGCCTCGCTGACCTCCTTCACCTACCGGGGCGACAAGATCGTCTCGGTCGGCTACAGCGAGCCGGCCCGTGACCTCGTGCCGGCGCACCTGCTCGCGGGCGCCAAGCCGGTGAAGGGCGGAGCGAAGGCGTTCGGCGCCTAGGGCGTGTATCGAAAGTCCCGCCTGCCCCGCGACGCCTGGCACGCACGCTCGCCGCGTTGTCGGGATCGCCCGAGTACGCCCGGTACGAGGGCGACCCTCCGCCTTGCGATCGCACATGCCAGACGCCGCGGGGCCCGCCCTTCGGGCGGACGGCGCCACTTTCGAAACACGCCCTAGTATTCTGAGTCGGGAATTCTGTTCAGATGTGTAGGCTTGCTGCATGGCGCGGACGGGGCGGCCGAAGGCCGAGTTGACGTTGTC